>JBPCJA010000022.1:0-30198 GCA_051005755.1 Solirubrobacteraceae bacterium | reverse complement strand
CATCAGGGTCGAGCACCGCCACGACGCCCGCGACCACGCCCGCGGCTCCCGCGCAGGACGCCGGAGCGACCGCCGCCGTCCCGCCGGCGGCGACCGCAGCCGCGGCCGCCCGCCAGGCCGGGGCCCCGTCGCGTGGGCCGTCGGCGCTCGGCAACGGCGCGGGTGGTCAGGAGACGCACGAGTCCGCCGCCGCGCGCCCGGACCCCCCCGCCCCGCCCCCGCCCCCGTCCCCGCCGCTCTCGAGCGCCTCGGCGGTCGACGACCGCGGCGGCTTCTCCGCTACGCGCTACGCCTTGATCATCGGCGGCGCCGTCGCGACCGTGCTCGCCGCCGCCGTGCTCATGTACACCCTGACGCGGGACGACCCGGCGCCGAAGCCCAACGACTTCGGCTCGGTCACGCAGCCGTCGGCGACGCCCGCGGAGCCGGGCGCGACATCGACCCTCGCGAGGCCGGGGACGCCGGCGAGCGTCAACCGCCGCGCGACGCGCGTCGCGGTGCTCAACGGCACGACACAGACCGGTCTCGCACGCGCGGTCGCCGACAAGGTCGAGCAGGCGAGGTTCACGATCGCCGGCACCGAGAACAACGCCGATCAGGCGGTGCCGACGACGACCGTCTCCTACCGGTCCGGCAACGAGCGCGCGGCGCAGATCGTCGCGCAGGCGATCGGCGTCGACCGCAGCTCCGTGCAGCCCGTCGATGCGAACACGTCGGCGGCCGCGGACGCGGACGTCGTCGTCATCGTCGGCGCCGACAAGATCGGATAGCGCCGACAGGGGTCGTCGTGGCCGGCTCGAATGAGGTCCTGCTCGTGCGTCACGGGGAGACCGACGACAACGCGGCCAATCGCTTCCAGGGCCGCATCGACACGCCGCTGAACGATCGCGGCCGGGAGCAGTCGCGTGCGCTCGCTCGCTCGCTCGCGGGCGAGGGCCTGCGCGCGCTGTACTCCAGCCCGCTGTCGCGCGCCCGCGAAACGGCGGAGATCGTCGGCGCGCAGCTCGGCCTGAAGCCGACCTACGACCCGCGACTCATGGAGGCCGATGCCGGGGAGTGGTCGGGACGGCTCTCCGCCGAGATCGCCGCCGGCGCACCGGGCGCCTTCGCCGCCTGGCGCGGCGCCGATCCGGGCTTCCGCTTCCCCGGCGGGGAGTCGGTTGCGCAGCAGGCCGCACGCGTCGCGGCCGCGCTGGCCGACGTGGGCGCGGGGCCGCTGCCGGCGCTCGTCGTCACCCACGGCGGCACGATCCGCGCCGTCGACGGCATCGTCGCCCCCGGCGGCGCGATCGCCAATTGCGAGCTGCACCGTGTGCGGGCGCCGGCCGCGAGCCGGCCGTGATCTCTGCCCCTGACGTCTCGACGAGCAACGGCGCGCTGCCGTCGCGAGGACTTGCCGTGGTCTTTGCCCCTGACGTTCCGACGAGCAACGGCGCGCTGCCGTGACCACCGCGGCGCGGATCGCGTTCGCGCTGCTCGTCTGCGCGACGGTGGGGGCGTTCTTCTTCGCGCAGGAGCTCAAGAGCACGCCGCCGCTCGTCCAGGACCTCAAGGTCACGCCGTTCTTCTCACCCAACCGCGACGGGCGCTTCGACCGCGCCCGCGCGTCGTTTGTCCTCAAGCGCTCCGACGACGTCACCGTGACGGTCATCGACCGCGCCGGCGACACAGTGCGCGAGCTCGCCGACAACCGGCGGGTGCCCGTCGGCCGGCGGATGAACATCGTCTGGGACGGGCGCGCCGCGGACGGGCGGACCGTCCTCGACGGGACCTACCGCATCCGCGCGAGCCTGCGCCGCCAGGGGCGCTCGGTGACGCTGCCGCGCAACATCCGCAAGGACACGCGGCCGCCCGACGTGCTCGTGACGTCGATCGGCCCGCTGCGCGACAAGCTGCCGCGGCCCGAGCTCGTGCCGAGCGCGGGGGGCGAGCCCGCCCGCGTCTCCTTCCAGGCCGCCGGTCATCGCAAGGAGGTGCTCGTCTACCGGACCGACGTGCAGCCGCCGCGTCCGGTCTTCGACGCGCCGATCCAGCTCGCCGACGACGCCACCCGCTGGACCTGGAACGGGACCGTCGACGGGCGCCGGGTCGCGGCCGGGACGTACCTCGTCGTCGTCCGTGCCCGCGACCAGGCCGGCAACGTCGGCTCGTCGGCCCCGATCCCACCGCGCTTCGGTTTCCGCGAGCCGCTGCGCGGACGCGGCGGCATCACCGTGCGCTACCTCACCGCACAGGCTCCGGCGGAGCCGGTGAACGCCGGCGAGGAGGCGCTCGTCGCGGTCGACTCCGTCGACGCGAACTTCCGCTGGACGCTGCGCCGCGTCGGCGAGCGCGAGGTCCGCAAGCGCGGGCGCGGGACCCGCTCGCGCGTCGTGCGCTTCGCAGCGCCGGGCGGCAAGTCGGGGCTCTACCTCTTCGAGGCGCGAACGCGCACCCGCAAGGTCGCGGCGCCGCTCGTCGTGCAGTCCCAGCAGGCGCGCGACGTGCTCGTCGTGTTGCCGGTGACGACGTGGCAGGGCACCAACCCGGTCGACGACGACGGCGACGGGCGCCCGAACACGCTCGGCGTCGGCCTGCCGGTGCGGATTGCGCGCCCGTACGCCAAGGACGGCCTGCCCGACCAGCTCCCCACGCAGGAGGCGCTGCTGCTCGCCGAGCTCGACCGCAGTGGCCGGCGCTACGACCTCACGACGGACGTCGCGCTCGCCCACGGCGTTGGCCCGCGCCTCGCCGACCACCGCGGCGTCATCCTGGCCGGCGACACGCGCTGGCTCGACGTCGGCGTGGCCCGCGCCCTGCGGCGCTTCGTGCGCGGCGGCGGGCGGCTGCTGTCGGTCGGGACCGAGTCGCTGCGGCGCAGCGTGACCCTCGACGAGAGCGACCAGGCGGCGGCGCCGACGCTGCCGACGGACCGCGACCTCTTCGGCGCGCGCCTGCGGCCCATCGTGCGCGAGCCGGTGACGCTCGTGAACATCCTCGACGACGTCAACCTCTTCGGCGGGACCGAGGGCCTCTTCGGCGGCGTCGACGCCTTCGAGCAGACGCTCGACGTGCGTGGCGGAGCACGCGCGATCGCGGCCGCTGCGGCCACGCAGATCGGCGACCGGCAGGTCATCGTGGCCTCGCGCCTCGGTAAGGGGCTCGTCATCCGTCCGGGGCTGCCCGACTTCTCGGCGAAGCTGCGCACGAACCCCGAGCTGGCGACCTTCCTGGAGCGGACATGGACGCTGCTGAGGCGCCGGTGATCGCGGCCATCACGACGCTCGGAGACGTCGTCCAGACGGCCGGCGTCGTCGTCGCGGCGCTGCTCGCGGCGGCCGTCCTGCTCGTCCGTTCGTCGCGCGCCCGGGGAGCAGCGATGCTGGCGGCGCTCGTCGTCACGCCGGTCCTGCTCGTCGCGAACATCTGGTCGACGCCGCAGTTCGAGCCGCTGCGCGATCGCCTGCTGCCGGCGCTCGCCGCCGTCGCGGGCGGACTGGTGCTGCTGGCGCTCGGGGCAGTCGCGATCCACCGCCGGCCGGAGCTGCTCGCCCTCGCGGCGGCGGCGGCGCTGCCGTTCCGCGTCCCGATCGAGTCCGGCGGTGACACGGCGAACCTGCTGGTGCCGCTCTACGTCGTCATCGCCGCCGGGGCGCTCGCCTACGCCGTCCCGCGGCTGCGCGCCCCGCACGGCCTCGACGACGAGCAGGACGCCGGGCCGCGCGGCCTGCTCGAGTGGCTGCTGGCGGCGACGGTCGTGCTCTACGCCGTGCAGGCCGCCTACTCGAGCGGCTTCGACGCCGCGCTCGCGCAGGTCATCTTCTTCTACGTCCCGTTCGCACTGCTCTACGCGCTGCTCGTCCGCCTGGAGTGGACGCCGCGGTTGGCCGCCCGCTGCCTCGTCGTGGCGCTCGTGCTCGCGGTCGCGTTCGTCGGGATCGGCTTCGTCGAGTACGGCAGGCGCGAGCTGCTGCTGAACCCGAAGGTCATCAGCTCCAACCAGTTCGAGTCCTACTTCCGCGTGAACTCGCTGTTCTTCGACCCGAACATCTACGGGCGCTTTCTCGTGACGGTCATGCTCGCGCTCGCCGCCGTGCTGCTGTGGAGCCGGCGTGCCGCCGTCGTCGCCGGCTGTGCGCTCGCGCTCACGCTGTTGTGGGCCGGGCTCGTGCTGACGCTGTCGCAGTCCTCGTTCACCGCGCTGCTCGCGGGGCTCGCGGTGCTGGGGGCGCTGCGGTGGGGCGCGGCGAGGATGGCGGCGCTCGCGGCGGTGCTGGCGGTCGCGGGCCTCACCGTCGTGCTCGCGGCGCCCGGCGCGGTCGGCCTGGACCAGTCGACGGACGCGGTCACGAGCGGACGCTCGACGCTCGTCCGCGGCGGCGTCGAGCTCTTCACGGCGCGCCCGCTCACCGGCTGGGGTGCGGGCGCCTTCCGCAACGAGTACCGCCGCCAGGAGAAGTCCTCCAATGCGCGGGCGTCGGCGGCCTCGCACACGATCCCGATCACCGTCGCCGCCGAGCAGGGGGTCGCCGGCCTGGCGCTCTATCTCGCGCTCGTCGTCGCAGCGATCTGGGGCCTGCTGCGGGGCGCCCGTACGTCGGTTGCCCGCGCTGCGCTCGCAGCGGCGTTCGTCGCGCTCGCGGTCCACACGCTGCTCTACGCGGCGTTCCTCGAGGATCCGCTCACGTGGGCGCTACTGGCACTCGGCTCGACGCTCGTGCCCGCCGCCCGGCGGCCGGCCAAGGCCGCGCCGCCGGCCGCCGAGCTCGCCTCCGCCGCACGGTGACGCGCGCGCCGGAGCGCTGGGCGTTCGGAGCGCTCGCGGTCGCAGCGGGCGCACTGTGGGCGCTCGTTCCGACCTACCCGGACTACGACGCCTACCAGCACCTCGTCTGGGGCCGCGACCTCCTCCACGGGGCGACCCCGGGCTTCGAGACGTTCGCCGCGCCGACGCAGCACCCGCTCTACCTCGCGCTGGCCGCGCTGCTGTCGCTCGCCGGGCAGGACGCCGACCGCCTGCTCGTGCTCGCCACCGTCCTGAGCCTCGTCGCGCTGACGGCCGGGACGTACGTGCTCGGGCGCGGCCTCTTCGGCCCGTGGCCTGGCGCCGCCGCCGCGCTGTTCGTCGGCTCGAGCTTCGCCTTCCTGCTCTACGCCGTCCGTGCGTTCGTCGACGTCCCGTTCCTCGCGCTCGTCGTGTGGGCGGCGGCGCTCGAGGTCGCGCGGCCGCGGCGCGGCCTGGCGCCGATGGCGCTGCTCGCGCTGGCGGGGCTCCTGCGCCCGGAGGCGTGGGTGCTCGCCGGGCTGTACTGGCTGTGGTGCCTGCCGGGGCGCGCGACCCGTCCGCGGCTGGGCCTGCTCGTCCTCGTCCTCGCCTCGCCCGTGATCTGGGCGCTCGTCGACCTCGCCGTCACCGGCGATCCGCTCTTCAGCCTCCATTCGACGAGCAGCCTCGCCGAGGCGCTCGGGCGCGAGCGCGGCCTGCGCAACGTCCCGTCGGCGTTCGTGACGTTCCTCGCCGACGTCGCGCGCCCGCCGGTCGCCGCGGCGGGCGTCGTCGGGCTCGTCCTCGCGCTGCGGCGCTTCCGCCCGGAGCGGTTGGCGGTGCCGCTGGCGCTGCTCGGTGCCGGCGCGCTGACGTTCGCCGGGACCGGCCTGGCCGGGCTGGCGATCCTGCCGCGCTACCTCACGGTTCCGGCGATCGCGCTGTGCCTGCTCGCCGGTTACGCCGTGCTCGGCTTCACGACGCTCGCCCCCGGGCCCGCGCGCGAGCGCTGGCGTCGCGCGGCGATCGGGGCGCTGCTCGTCGGCCTCGCGTTCCTCGCCGTGAAGGCCGCGAGCTTCGAGCGCCTGCGGGCCGAGCTGCGCTTCATCGAGCGCACCCACGAGCAGCTCTCCGCGCTGGTCGCCGACCCGCGGGTGCGCGCCGGGCTGCGCTGCGGGTCGCTGACGTTCCCGACCTACCGCCTCGTGCCCGACGCGCGCTGGATCCTCGACGCCGGCGCCGGGCGGGTGCGCTCGCGCGCCGCCGACAGCGACCCCGGCGCCGTCGCGGTCTATGTCGCAGGCGACGCGAAGTTCGAGCGCCGCTTCGGCCGCGCGGACGGCGTCAGCCGCGCGACGAACAGGCTGCCCGCCGGCCCGCCCGACGTCCGCCATGGGCCGTTCGTCGCCTACGTGCGCTGCACTGCCACAGGCCTCGGATTCGCCAGCCGAGCTCTAACCGACCGGCAGCGCGAGCGTGGCCGCCGCGGCCAGGACGAGCGCGACGAGAGCGCGGTCGCGCGTACGGGTGCGCAGGGCGGCGGGCGCGGTGCCGGCGGTCGGCGCCGCGAAGCGCGCCGCCTCCTCGGTGATCCACCTCAGGACCGCGGCGGCAAGCGGGGCTGGGCGGCGCGGCTCGTGGCGCACCGTCTCGACCAGCGCGCGGCCCGAGGCCGCGAGGCCTCCGCGGGCCCCGAGGCGGCCGAGGATCGCTGACGCCTCGTCCGCCGCGGGCACGCGCCGCGCGCGGTGCAGCGTGCGGCGGGCCACCTCGCGCAGCCCTTCCTCTCCCGCCGCTGCCCGCAGCCAGGTGGCGACCAGGACGAGCAGGGCCGCCCGCGCCGTGCGCTGCAGCGTGAGCTCGAGCGCGACACCGCCCACCAGTCCGAAGGCGAGCGCGCCGCCCGCCAGCAGGCCGGCGAGCGCAACGCCGGCGCGCAACGGCTCGCGCTCGCCGCGCGCGGTGACCCATGCGAGCGCGAGCCATGCCGCCACCGCGCCGAGGACCACCCAGGCGGTGCTGACGAGCAGCACGGCGAACGCCACGACCGCGGCGAGCGCGACCGCGCGCGGGTCGAATCGCGGCTCGCGCTGGGGAGTGCCGGGCGAATCTTCGCGCGCCCGACCGCCGCGCAAGGGCCGCCCGCCGCCGCCGCCCGCCGCCGCCGCCGCCGCCGACCAGCCGAGCAGGCCGCGGCGGTAGACGGCGACCTGCACCGTGCTCGCGAACGCCGTCCACGCGAGGAGGCTGGCGGCGGTGGCCAGCAGTGCGGCGGTCGTCCCCGCCGGCACGAACGGCAGGTCGCCCAGCAGCGCGTCGTAGGTGCCGGCGTAGACGTCGAGCCCGCCGATGATGACCCAGATGTAGAAGCACGTGGAGATGAGCTGGTCGGCGAGGCGGATACCGGCGCAGGCGGCGAGCTGGGCGGCGAACGCGGTTCCGCGGGCGTGCAGGCGCCCGAGGAGCGGCGCGGACAGTGCCTGCGTCAGCGGAATCCCGAAGCGGGCCGGTCCCATGACGGCGACGGTCTGCAGCATCGCGGCGAGGCTCGCGCCGTAGCCGATCCGAGCGCCCGCGCGCTGGGCCACCCGCGCGAGCGCCACGCCGCCGGCGAGCGCGATCGCAAAGCCGCCGGTGGGCACGACGCGCGAGGCGAGAAACGATGCGGTCGCCACGTGGGCGAGCCCCGCGGGGTCAGCGGCCTGGGCGGCAGCGCGGGCCTCGGCGCCATCGTTGGGTTGTGGCGTCTGCGGGGTCTCGGGGTCGAGGACGTCGCTCACCGCTGAAGTGTGGCGACACCGCACCGCCGGCAGCGCCGCACGTCCGCGGTCCGCGTAACCTCGGCGGCCATGCATCGCAAGTGGTGGACCCTGCTCGCCGTCTGCCTGGCGACGTTCATGCTGCTGCTCGACATCACGATCGTGAACGTCGCGCTGCCGGACATCGCTCGCGACCTGGACGCGGGCTTCAGCGACCTGCAGTGGGTCATCGATGCCTACGCGCTCATGCTCGCGGCGCTGCTGCTGACGGCAGGATCGCTCGCCGACCTGCGCGGGCGCCGGCGCATCTTCGCCCTCGGCCTCGTGAGCTTCACGTTCGCGTCGGTCCTGTGCGCGCTGGCGCCGAGCGCGCTCGTTCTCATCCTCGCCCGCGGAGCGCAGGGAATCGGCGGGGCCGCGATGTTCTCGACGTCGCTCGCCCTGCTGGCGCAGGAGTTCCACGGGCGCGAGCGCGGCACCGCGTTCGGCATCTGGGGCGCGACGACCGGCGCCGCCGTCGCGATCGGCCCGCTCGTCGGCGGCGCGCTGACGGACGGCCTGGGCTGGCCGTCGATCTTCTACCTCAACGTGCCGATCGGCATCGCGACGCTCGCGATCACGCTTCGGCGGCTGCCGGAGTCGCGCGACGAGGAGGCCGGCGCGATCGACTGGGCCGGGCTGATGACCTTCAGCGCCGCGCTGTTCCTCCTCGTCTTCGGGCTCATCCGCGGCAACGAGGAAGGCTGGGGCAGCCCGCTCATCGTCACCCTGTTCGTGGGGTCGGCGCTCCTGCTGGCGCTCTTCATCGCCGTCGAGCGCCGCCAGCCGCGGCCGATGTTCGACCTCTCGCTGTTTCGCAACCGGACCTTCGCCGGCGGTTCGATCGCAGCCTTCGCCCTGTCGGCGTCGATGTTCGCCATGTTCCTCTACCTCACGCTCTACCTGCAGACGATCCTCGACTACGGCCCGCTGGAGACCGGCCTGCGCTTCCTTCCGGTGACCTTGCTGTCGTTCGTCGCCGCGGCGGTGTCGGGCAAGCTCACGGCGCAGCTGCCCGCCCGCGCCCTGCTCGGCGGCGGGCTCGTGCTCGTCGGGATCGGCCTGCTGCTCATGCGTGGCCTCGACGCCGCTTCGGACTGGACCGCGCTGCTGCCGGGCTTCCTCGTCGCCGGCGTCGGCATCGGCACGATCAACCCGTCGATCGCCAACGCGGCGATCGGGGTCGTCGCGCCGGCGCGCAGCGGGATGGCCTCGGGGATCAGCTCGACGTTCCGGCAGGTCGGCATCGCGACCGGAATCGCCGGCCTCGGCGCGATCTTCCAGAGCCAGGTCACCCACCGCCTGACGAGTGCGCTGGCGGGCACCCCCGGCGCCGGACGCTCCGGCGGCCTCGCCCATGCCGTCAGTGCCGGCGGGGCGCCGCAGGCGATCGCGCACGCCCCGGTCTCTTCGCGGCCGCGCCTGGAGCAGGCGATCCACGCGGCCTTCACGGCGGCGCTGAACGACATCCTGCTCGTCGCCGCCGTCGTCGCGATCGTCGGCGGCCTGCTCGCGCTCGCGCTCGTGCGCAGCAGCGACTTCGTGGCGCAGGGCGCGCCGCAGGCAGAGCCCGCGGCGGCCTGACGCCGACGCCCCGCCGAGCGGGGAGAGACCGGGCACGTTTGTCAGGTTGTGAGCTATATCCGCTGAGGAGCTGACAAAGGTGCGCGAGGCGCGCCCGCTCCTTGACATACATGGGCCAGATGTCTACTGTCGCGACAGGGAGGCAGGGGCTGTCAACGGAGGAGCGGATTCGATGGCCACGAGGACCGCGGCGGTGCCGGAGGGCCCTGAGGAGCTCGGGCAGGTCAGCTGGCGCGACGGCAAGCGGTATCTGTGGCTGCTCGGATTGGTCGTGCCACTGCTGCCCTTGATCGCGTGGGGTTTGGTCGAGGCGACCGGCCTTGGCGCGCTGTGGTGGTACGGGCCGCTGTTCATCTTCGCCGTGCTGCCCGTGATCGACACGCTGATCGGCAAGGACGCCGAGAACCCGCCCGACAGCGCGATCGCATGGCTGGAGCAGGATCGCTACTACCGCTGGTGCACCTACCTGTTCCTGCCGCTGCAGTACGCGTCGCTGGTGTTCGCCTGCTGGCAGTGGACGTACGGTGGGCTCGGGATCGTCGAGAGCCTCGGACTGGCGTTCACCGTGGGCGCGGTCGCCGGCATCGCGATCAACACCGCACACGAGCTCGGGCACAAGCGCAAGCAGGCCGAGCGCTGGTTGTCGAAGGTCGCGCTGGCACAGACCGGCTACGGCCACTTCTTCATCGAGCACAACCGCGGCCACCACGTCCGCGTGGCCACGCCCGAGGATCCGGCGAGCGCGCGGCTGGGCGAGAGCTTCTGGGAGTTCCTGCCGCGCACCGTCATCGGCAGCCTGCGCTCGGCGTGGCAGTTGGAGCGCGTCCGCCTTGGCCGCTCCGGCACGCGCACGTGGACGCTGCGCAACGACATCCTCAGCGCGTGGGCGATGACGCTCGTGCTGTTCGCCGTGCTGATCGCCGTCTTCGGGCTCGGCGTGCTGCCGTGGCTGCTCGTGCAGGCCGTGTTCGGCTTCTCGCTGCTGGAGGTCGTCAACTACCTCGAGCACTACGGCCTGGCGCGCCACAGGCAAGACGACGGGCGCTACGAGCGCTGCCGTCCGGAGCACAGCTGGAACAGCAACAACGTCTCCTCCAACGTGCTGCTCTACCACCTCCAGCGCCACAGCGACCATCACGCCAACCCCGTGCGCCGCTACCAGGCGCTGCGCCACCACGACGAGGCCCCCGAGCTGCCGTCGGGCTACGCCACGATGATCGTCCTGGCGTACCTGACGCCGCTGTGGCGCCGGGTGATGGACCCGCGGGTGCTCGCCCACTACGACGGCGACGTCACGCGCGCGAACATCCACCCCCGTGCACGCAGGCGGGTCATCGCGCGCTACGGCGCTGCCGCGCGCTGAGAGAATTGACGCGATGAGCCGGTATCGCTGCCCGGTGTGCGAGTACGTCTACGACGAGGCCGAGGGCGCCCCCCGGGAGGGCTTCCCGCCCGGGACGCCCTGGCGCGAGATCCCCGACGACTGGTGCTGCCCGGACTGCGCGGTGCGCGAGAAGGTCGACTTCGAGGCGCTCGCTGCATGACCGGCCGGCGCGCGCGCCGTGCTCCCCAGGACCCGACCCGCCCCAGCTACGCCGAGGCGACCCGCGCGCTGCTGCGCGAGCGCCTGCTCGACGCCGCCGACGAGCTGCTGGCCACCCGCCACTGGGCGGCCGTCACGATGGCCGACATCGCCCGCGGCGCCGGCGTCAGTCGCCAGACGCTCTACAACGAGTTCGGCTCGCGCCAGGAGTTCGCCCAGGCATACGTGCTGCGCGAGGCGGACCGCTTCCTCAGCGCCGCCGAGCACGCGATAGCCGACCATCCCGACGACCCCGAGACCGCGCTGGCGGCGGCATTCACCGGCTTTCTCTCCGCCGCCGCCGACAACCCGCTCGTCCGTGCGATCGTGTCGGGCGACCCCAGCAGCGGACTGCTCGCGCTCGTCACCACACGCGGCGCGCTCGTCCTCGGATCGGCCACCGAACGCCTGGCCGCCTTCTTCGTCGCGACCTGGCCACAGCTCCGCGACAAGGAGGCGCGCATCGCAGCCGAAGGCACCGTCCGCCTGGCGATCAGCCACGCGCTGCTGCCAACCGCCCCCGCCCACCTCACCGGCGCCTCGGTCGCGGCAATTCTCGGCCCCCACCTCGAGCACCTGATGGCCGGCGACACCATGCGCACCGGCCACCGCGCGTAGGTGGAGTTCCACGGCGTGCATGCGATTCGACTCCGGCAGGGTTGCCGCTGCGCCTGCGTGGACTGGACCGAACAGGCCGCACCACCTGTCCGGTCCTATGGCATCCGCTTAGCCCGGCGGGCCGGCGAGCAGCCGGTCCAGAGCGCCTGGCGAGCCGCGATCCGACCGACCTTGTCAGGTAATGAGCGGATACAGCGCATAACCTGACAAGCGCCCGCACTCCCCCGGTTGGCCGACAGCGCCGCGGGGATCGCGCCGTCGGACGTCACGACGGGCTGACCGCCGAGCTCAGCAGCAGGCCCATCGTGTCCCAGTCCGCGATCTCGCAGCCGTTGCGGCGCGAGAACGTCCGCCGCACGCGGCGCCCGTCGACGGACCCGATCACCCGGGCGGTCTGCGGACCTCCGAAGATGAGGGTGCAGATGCGATTGGGATCCGGCGCGCTGAGCAGGAACCGCTCGAGGGCCCGGGCCTGCCGGCACGCCTCTGCGGGCACCCCCGACAGGTAGCCGCCGGCGACCGCTCGCGACCCGCGACACCGCAGCGTCGCCGTTCGCGGCGTGGCGCCGGGGGTCTCGGTCACGGACAGGTTCAGCACCACGTCGGACGGGGCCGCGGTCGCGGCGGGGGCCGCCTGCGCGGCCGCCGGCGCCAGGCTCGCCGTGGTCACGGCGGCGAGGACGACGGCGAGCTGTCGGCTGCGGGAGCGGAGTGCGTGCGTGCGCATGGCGATCCTCCTCACGAGCCCCGGACCGCCGCGATGGCGTCCGGGCCGAGGGCCGTCTCCCACTCGCGCAGGCGCGCGAGCCGCGTGCTCGAGCCCTGCCCCGGCCAGATGAACTCCACCTCGCGCCCCTCGATGTGTCCGCGTACCGAGAACAGCTGCGGATCCGGCGTGAAGCGCAGGTCCCTCGTCTCGATCGTGATCGGCTCGGCCAGCACGGGGGTGGCCAGCAGCCGCGCGCACACGGCCGGATCGGGCCAGCCGCCGGTCAGCACGCCGTCACGGCACACCAGCGTCCGCGTGGCGTTGCCGCGCGGGCCCTCCCAGCGCAGGCGCAGCCGGACGTCGCCCTTGGCGGAATACCGGGGCCGGTCGACGGTGAAGCCGGTGACGCGGTAGGTGATCTCGTCGTCGGCGATCATCGAGCTGCGATCGATCGAGATCGACTGCGGTACGCCGCGCGCGTCGTAGGCGACGGTCAGGCGCTCGACCCGATCGTCGATGGCCTGCTGCACGATCGCGTGGAGCCTCGGGACGGTGGCGACGTCCTCGAATGACGCCGGCGGGGCGAGCGGCGCGCCGTCGCGCACGACGATCGTGGCCGGGCCCCGGAACGAGGGCACGCAGAAGCACACCCGCTCCACGGTGAAGTGGTAGTCGCTGATGTGCGCGGCCTGCCAGCGCTGGCGGGCGGCGTCGAGTTGCTGCTGGGCCCTCCCGTTCGCGATACCCGGGTCGACCGCGCCGGGAGCAGACGGCGCCTGGGCAATGGCGCTGGACGCGCCGGTCAGGAGCAGGACCGCCGCCGCGCCCACCGCAAGGGCGCGCATGTCGTGGGTGAGCCGGCGCGCCGGCGCCGTTGCCGGCCAAGTCCAGTGTGGACGCTTCATGAGCACCTCCGGGTTCCGTGCGACGCGTGCGACGCGTCTGCTGCGTTCTCGATAACAGAAGGAGATCGAGCACTCCGATCTGATACATCCGCCGCTCCGGTTTTCAGGTACACGCGGGCGCTGCCGCGCCGGCAAGAAGACCGCTGGGTGTCCGGCTGTCGGCTACGCCATCCCGAGCGCACGCAACCGCTCCCACAGCGGCGCGTTGACGCGCTCGGCCGTCTGCTCCAGCGCCCACGCGCGCAGCTCGCCGTCCGGGCGGACCCGCGCGCCCGCGTGCGCGCGCAGCGCCGCGACGAAGGCGTCGGCGTCAGCCGCGGTGGTCACCGCCCGGTCCCACGTGTGCACGCCGGCGAGCTCGGGCGAGATCGTGCGCCGGCCGAGCCGGGCGTACTTCAGGATCCGGTAGGGCAGCGCGGCGTCGTTGAACGGCTCGACGCGAAACGGCAGGATGCCGACGTCGGCGCAGAGGATGAGCCGCGCGGCCTCGTCGTCGGAGCGCCGCCCGAGCCAGACGAGGTTCGGCGCGGCGCGACACCAGCGGAAGTCCGGGTCGTCCTTGCACTCGTCCTCGTGCCAGGCGCCGACGAGCAGCGCCACGAGCTCGGGCAGCCGCTCGGCGACTGCGCGCAGAAGCGTCCAGTCGGTGCGCCAGCCGAGGTGGCCGAGCGACACGGCGATGACCGCCGGACCGGGGTCGGGCGCCGGGAACGAGTCGGCGGCAAGGCCGACGAGCTGCGCCTCGCGGCCGGCCTCGCGCTCGAGCTCGGCGAGCTTCCCGGAGACGACGAACGTCAGCGCCGAACGCTGCGCGGCGGCCTCGTGCAGGGCCGCGAGCCGCCGTCGCATCGCGGGCGAGGCGTCGTAGGCGACCTCGTAGCGATCCCAGCGCCCGTACCAGAGCTCGGCCTGCGGCCGGGCGGCGAGCAGCGCCCGCGCGAGCGGCCACTGGACGGGGTGGAAGATCGCGACCGCGCGCAGGTCTCCGCGCAGCGTGCGCAGGAGGCGTCGCGCGGTCCCGCGGGCGAGGCGGTCGCGCAGCGGGGCGGGCAGCCGCGCGAGCGCGCCGTAGGGCACGCGCGGCGGATCGGCGGCGGCGACCCCCTCGGCGCGCAGGAGGTCGCGCGCCTGGTCGGCGAGGATGAACCCCTCCAGCGGTCGCGGCAGCAGCAGGAGGGCGCGCGGATCCGGCACGGGCGGACAGTAGCGTGGCGCCGGTGCGCAGCCTCTTCACCCGCCTGCTGACGGGAGGCGCGAGCTACCAGGCGGCGAGTGTGCTGTCGGCGGTGCTCGCGCTCGTGACGCTCCCCCTGTACACCCACGCGCTGAGCCGCTCGGACTTCGGCGTCGCCGAGACGCTGCTGACGTTCATCATCCTCGCCTCGATCCTCCTGCGCCTCGGTCTCGGCGAGGCGTTCGTGCGCTTCTACTTCGCGACCCCCGCGGGCGCCGAGCGCGACCGTCTGGCCCGCGCGACGACCGCGACCGTGCTGCTGACGACGACCGCCGCCGCGCTGCCGGGGGCCGCGCTCGCGGGCCCGCTGAGCCGGCTGCTGCTGGGCTTCGAGGAGGAGGGGCTCATGCGCATCGCCGTGCTCGGCCTGTGGGCCTTCACGAACCTCGAGATCGCCTACGCGCTCCTGCGCGTCGACGAGCGCCGGCGCGCGTACCTCGCCGCCTCGGTCTGCAACGTCCTGCTCAGCGTCGCGCTCACGGTGACGCTCGTCGTCGGCCTCGACAAGGGCGCGCGCGGCTACCTCGCCGGCAACTACGCCGCCTCGGCGGTCGTCCTGCTCGGGCTGTGGTGGACGCTGCGCGGGCGCATCGGGCTGCGGCGGGGCGGGGTCGGGGTCGCGCTCGGCCCGCTGCTGCGCTTCGGCGTGCCGACCGTGCCCGCCGACGCAACCGTCTTCGCGCTGAACGTCGTCGACCGCGCATACCTCCTGCGCACGCAGAGTGCCGCCGCGGCCGGGCTCTTCGCCCTGTCGGTGAAGCTCGCGACAGCGGTCATCCTCGCCGTGCGCGGCTTCCAGCTCGCCTGGCCTCCGCTGGCCTACTCGATCACCGACGACGAGCGGGCGCGGCGCTTCTACGCCGCGGTCACGACCTGGTTCGTCGTCGTCGCCGGCCTCGTCGTCGCCGGGCTGACGCTGCTCGGGCGCTGGGTCGTGCGCCTGCTCGCCGCGCCGGAGTACTTCGCCGCCCACGAGGCGCTGCCGTGGGTGGCGCTCGGCTGGGCGATGTACGGCCTGTTCGGAGTGCTCGTCACCATCGGCGGGCGGGCGGGCGTCACGACGCGGACGTTCCCGGCGGCGCTCGCCGGCGTCGTCGTGAACGTCGTCGCGCTCGTCGCGCTCGTCGACCCGCTCGGGATCGCCGGCGCCGGCATCGCGCTCGTCGCGGCATACGCGGTCATGCTCGTCGTGCTGCATCTGTTGACGCGGCGGCTCTTCGCGGTGCCGTTCGAGTGGGGGCGCCTGGCCCACGCGACGGCGCTGCTGGCGGGCGTCGCGGTCGCGGGCGAGATGCTCCTGCCCAACGACGGCGCCGATGGCTTCGCGCTGCGGGCGGCCGCGCTCGCGGCGCTGCCGCTGGCGCTGCTGGTCAGCGGGTTCGTGCGTCCCGAGGAGCGCGCCGGGCTGCGCGTGCTGCTGCGCCGCTCATCGGCGGGTTAGAAACAGCGCCTGCCCGGAAAGAAGAACTTCATGGCGAAACCGCGCACCCCGCCCCCCGCGGGCAAGGCTGCTGCGGCCGCGGCGGGCGTTGCGCTCGCGGGCGCGGCGGCAGCCGGCGGCAAGCTCGCCCACGACCGCCGCTCCAAGCCCGCGACCGACGGTTCCCAGCGCACCTACCGACTGCGCGGGGACGAGCACGTGCCCGACGGCATCCGCCGGATCGCCCGTGGCCAGCTCGTCAACGCCCACGAGCAGCTCGACGGGGCGTCGAAGCACACGCTCGGCGAGGCCGTCCACGACACGCGCAAGCGGCTCAAGCGCCTGCGCGCCTGCCTGCGCCTCACCCGCGACGCGCTCGGCGAGGAGACCTACGATCGCGAGAACACCGCCTTCCGCATGGCCGGCCGCCGCCTGTCGGGCGCCCGCGACGCGCAGGTGCTCGTCGAGACGCTCGACGCCCTGACCAAGCACTTCGCCGACGAGCTCCCGCGTGCGGTGACGGAGAAGCTGCGCGCCCGCCTGCACGACGAGCACGAGCAGGCGACCGCCGCGATGCGCGACGACGACGCGACGATCGCCGCGACGCTCGGCGAGCTCGAGGGGGCACGCACGCGCGCCGCCGGGTGGACGCTGGACCCCGACGGCTTCGCCGCGCTGAAGCCCGGCCTGCGGCGCATCTACCGGCGCGGGCGCAAGCGGATCCGCGCTGCGCGCGCCGACACGACGACCGAGAACCTGCACGAGGCGCGCAAACGCGTGAAGGACCTGTGGCATGCGACGCAGATCGTGCGCCCGGCGGCGCCGAAGAAGCTCAAGAAGGTCTCGCGCCGCGCGCACGACGTCGCTGATCTGCTCGGCGACGATCACGACCTCGCGGTCCTGCGCGACTACGCCGAGACGCACCCGCAGTGCTTCGACGACGAGTCGTCCCGACGTGCGCTGCTGGCGGTCCTCGACCGCCGCCGCGACGCGCTGCAGCGCAAGGCGCTCAAGCGCGCGCGCAAGCTCTACGCGCGACCGCCGAAGCGCTTCGTCGCCTCGATCGAGCGCGGCTGGCGCAAGCGCGCGGCGACGCGGCCGCAGCCTCTCGCCGGCTGACAAGCCGGCGGCACGCCTCGGACGCGGACGGGACCGGATCGCGCAAGCAGGAGCGCTGCCGTGAGAGGATCAGGCTCCGGATGGAGCAGCGGATCAGTCTCGTCACGCTGGGAGTCGCCGACGTGGCTCGTGCGAAGGCGTTCTACGAGGCGCTCGGCTGGCGCGGTCAAGAGGTCGAGCAGACGGTCTTCTTCCAGGCCGGCGGTATGGCACTGGTCCTGTGGGGCCGGGACAAGCTCGCGCTCGACTGTGGGCTTGAGAATGGCTTGCCCACAGGGTTCAGCGGAGTCGTCCTTGCCCACAACGTTCGAGGCCAGCCAGAGGTGGACGAGATCATCGCCGCGGCGCACGGCGCGGGGGCGACGATCACGAGGTCCCCGAGCAGGACGTTCTACGGCGGCTATGCCGGCGTCTTCGTCGACCTGGACGGGTACGTCTGGGAGATCGCCTGCAACCCGGGCTTTCCGCTGGCCGAGGATGGCTCGATCACCGTCCCCGACTTCGGCCCGGCGTAGCCAGATCGCCGTCTCGGAGACGGCTCGTGACGTTCAGCAGCGTGGCAGCAGGCGCGACAGGATCCGTCGCTCACCGGCCGGGGCGCGCAGGGTGGCGACCGCGCGCAGCCGTCCAGCGCTCGCGAGCCGCCGCGTCGTTGGAGCCAGCGTCGTCGCGAACGGCGCCGCCGTGTCGCGGCGGATCAACCGCCGGCCGAGCTTGAAGTCGACCCACGGACGACGTGGACATCGTCGACGAGCGCGACTCGCAAGCGCCCGCTGCGCGCGCAGCGGCGCGTCAGGCGCAGCTGGGACCGCGGGCAGGCGCGGGCATCGAACGGGCACCGCAGCTCCGGCTCGCGCGTGACGCTGGGCGCGTTGAGGATCCTGGATATCGCGTTGGCGATCGCGAGCGGAGCGATGACGGCGGTGCTCGCAAGATCGCTGCCGGGGATGAGCGTCTGCAGGCACGTCGTCCGGGAGATGCG
Source organism: Solirubrobacteraceae bacterium (assembly GCA_051005755.1). Classification (GTDB taxonomy): domain Bacteria; phylum Actinomycetota; class Thermoleophilia; order Solirubrobacterales; family Solirubrobacteraceae; genus CADCVQ01. The sequence continues at coordinate 12,503 of JBPCJA010000022.1, read as the reverse complement.
AGCCGAATCGGCGGGACCGGGATGGGTGAGCGCGTCGAAGGCGAGCGCGTAGGCGACGGCGTCGCCCACCAGCAGGAAGTGGTCCACCGGACGAGCGGCGCAGACGTCCTGAAGCACCACGTTGCTCGCTCCGGCGAGCAGAGCGGCCTGCGGCGCCGGCGTCACGAGCTCGTCGAAGGCGGTGGCGATCGCGGTGAACGACGGGCCGGTCGGCTGGGGCATGTCTCCAAACGCCCGGTTGAGATCCGACCCCGGCCGAAACTGCCAGGCGAACGGCGGACATGCGCCGTCCGCGCAGCCCTGGTCGGTTGAGGTCGCGCCCTGGTACGGGCCGCCGAGGCCGACGACGTCGTCGACCTTCGCGGGCAGGTCGGCCCAGAAGTACGGCGCGTACATCGCCAGCACGGCGCCCTGGCTGTGGCCGACGAGCGACACCTTGCGTCCGCTGCGCCGAGCGACCTCGCGGATCGCATGGACGACGTACTGCATCGAGCGCTGCATGTCGACGAGGCCGTGCTCCGGCAGCCGCACGGTGCAGACCGGGAAGCCCAGCGGCCGCAGCGCGTGCACGTAGCCGAACGAGAAGCTCTCCTCCGGCGACGAACCCGTCCCATGCACGAGGATGACCGCGGGCTGGGCGCCGCCGCCGGGGTCGCCTTGGCACTCGAGCGCGCGCATGAGCGCAGCGGACGGCTCGGTCAGCACGGCTCCCGGTTCTTCGGCCCAGGCGCTGCCGGCGGTCGCCAGCGACGCCACGACCGCAACGGCGAGACCACCGGTCAGCCGCCGAGTACCACCCACATGCCGGGGGACCGCGCGGCGCTTCACGCTGCCCAGGATCTCATGCGCGCGCGTGCTCCGTACGCGATCGCGACACGGCGCGCGCTTCGCCCAGGACGGATCGGGCGAGCACACCACTGGCAACTCCGCCCGCAAGGTGTGGCACATCTACACCTCGGTGGATCTTGTTGCTGGGCTACCTGGATGCAGCATGCAGTCGACCACCGCAAAACGAATCACGGAGTACACATGCGCACATCCTCCAAGTCCATCGCAGCACTCGCCGCAGCCGCCGCGCTCGCAATCCCGGGCATCGCGGGAGCCGCGTCCGACGGCCCGACGCAGGTCACGGTCGAGCCCGTACCAACGCTCAAGGCCGGCGCCACCGCCCCCTTCGACGCTGCGGGCGTAAGGGCGATCCGCCGCGGCAAGCCGATCCCGTCGGGCTACGTGCTGATCGGCCAGAAGGTCACGATCAAGCGCGGCACGATCCCGGCTGGCGCGACGCTCTTCTTCAAGTGCCCGGACGGCAAGCGTCTGAAGACGTTCGGCACGACCGGGAGGGCCGGGTTCACCGCCTACCGCAACTACGTCAACCATCGTCAGACCTACGTCTCCAGCTACTCGGGCAGGGACGCGACAGGCACCGTCTACGCCGTCTGCCGGTAGGAGCCGCTCAGGCAGGACGGGGCGCGGCCGCGCCCCGTCCCGCCGCCGGGTCTGGAGGTCGCGGTGGTGGACCGATCCGCGACGGGCCGACCGGCAACGTGCGCAGCCGCGCCTCGCGCAGGCCCGATCTACGTCCCGTTCGTCACCCCGGCCGCCGGCGGGACCCGCGGCACGAACCCGGTCGGCGACGCCGACAGCGCGGGCAGCGTGACGACGTGATCCCCCGGCGGGCTGACGACCTCCACGCGGCTGACATCGACATCGTCGCGCCCGCGGGCCTGTGCGAGCACGTCGTCCAGCACGGTGCCGGCTTCCGCCAACGATGCGGCCTGGAAGCTGAGCACCACGGTCGCTTGGACCTTCATCGCCACCTCCGATCACTACTCGTGGTGCGCCGAGTCATACACCTCCACGCGCCCGCGTGCGAGAGATCCCACGCTGCGCAGGGACCCCCAAGGCGCTGTTAGATCGCGCGAAGAGCGGCACGCCGGATCACGAAATGGCCGGCTGCCGCATCCCGCGAATCGCGCTTGAGCGGCACGGCTGGTTGGGGTCACGCCTCGCAACAGCAACGTTGCAGAACGTGGAGCACACGCGGCACACGCCATGCTGCGGCGACGGCGGGTTTCGCATGACGTTCGCGTACGGGTCGCTGACGTCGACGACGGTCGCCACGCGACGGGTCCTCAGGCGAGCGCGCGCGGATCGAGCGTCGTCAGCCGCTCGAGGTGATCGAGCACCTCGGCGCCCGTGTCGACGACTGTCGTACCCGGAAGTCCGGCGTACTCCTGCGCCCACTCATGCTCCAGCAGCGACCGCAGCAGGAACACCGGCCGGTTGTGGCCGAGCGCGAAGCGCGCCTGCATCCGCGCGCCGCTCGTGTCGGACGCCTCGACGACGACCGTCGCCTGCGCGAACCCGGACATCACCGCGTTGCGCATCGGGAACGTCCGGCGCGTCGGTGGCTGATCCGGCCAGAACTGCGACAGCACCGCGCTCTCGCGGGCGAGGCGACGCTGCAGCTCGACGTTCGTCGCCGGGTACGTGCGCCGCAGCCCCGTGCCTATGACAGCGACGGTGCGTCCGCCGCTCTCCAACGCCGCAAGGTGCGCCGCGGTGTCGATGCCCACCGCCAGTCCGCTCCAGCGGCCTGCTCTCGGTGCTGTGTGAGAACGGGCCAGATGAAAACAGCGTCAGGCCGTCGTCGTCGTGCTCCTCGCGAGCCTCGTTGTGGAGAATCGCGAGCGCGCTGCCGGCGTTCTCGATGTGCTCGGCGTAGTGCGACCAGGGCCGATCGCCGTGTCGGAGAAGCGCAACGACTGCAGCGGTCTCACGCGGGTCGCTCACTGCCCGGGCACCCCACTCGGAATCGAACATTTGTTCGCAAAGTAGACCACTAGGGCCGGACGGAAAGTAGCTCGCTGCCGACGCGTGAGTCTCGCCGCGAGGCTATCGTCCGACACGGTCAGAGGTCCGCTGGGAGTTCACGCCGTAGCCGGTCCCGGCTCCCTGAGGGGCTCTGTTACGGCGCGGACCGCTCGAGCTCGTAGAGCTCGAGCATGCGCTTCGCCTTCTCGTCGGCGCCGTAGGTCTCAAACAGGAACGCTCCGTCGTTGGTGGTGATCACGAGTCGGGGCACGACGCGGCGAGCGAGCCGGGAGGTCAGGCCTCGCGCCGCCATTCTCGCTCCGTCAGGTCCCGCCCCCGGCGACACTGCCCTGGCGCCGCTCAGCTCGTGGGCTGCGATCTGGAGCACGGTCGCCGCGCCGCGGATGCGGTCCTCCATCGCGCTCGCCGCGAAGACGATCCCTTCTCGGCGCAGCTGGAGTCTGCCACTCACCGCTCCGGGACGCTCGAAGGCGTGGGCCTTCTCCGCCGTTTCGGCTCCGGCGATCCACGTGACCGGCCAGGTTTCGATCGGCTCGCCGCCAATGTGCTGGTTCACCACGTCGCTGGATGTGTCCTGCGGCGGGCGGAAGGCGCCGACCACGAGTGCGGTGGCCGGATCGCTCAGATCTGCTTCGATCGTGCCCCCTTCGAGGCCGGCGCGAACCTCCCGGTACCAGCGCGGACCCCACCAGCGCGGATTCCAGAGAAACAGGACGAAGAAGAGAACGCCGACGAGAAACGTCAGGCGGACGAACGTCGAATCGGCGTTGGTAGCGCCTAAGAAGGACAGACCCGGGGGACCGGTCATGAGCGCGACCGAGGGCAGGAGAGTGATCGGCATGCTGCCGACCGCTCCGAACATGAACTGACGCGCCCAACTGCGCCAGACGCCCGTCCAGGCCGTCACGGCGCCGACGGCCGAGACGGTCGCTATCAGCAGCAGGACGAGCCCCATGACGCTTTCGGACATGACTCAGAACGGATTGATCGAGTCGAGGGCCCCGCCGATCGCGTCTCGCGCACCTTCCGTCGAATCCCACGCGTCCACTGCCCCATTGGCTACGGCTTGGCCGCCGGTCGCGAAGCCCTCGCTGACCTGGTCAGCGACCCAGCTGCCCGCGCCGCTTCCGACGACCGCGCCGCCGATCGTCCCGACGGTCCCTCCTACCGCCCCGCCGACGGCGGTGCCTACCCCGGGAACGACCGATCCGATCGCCCCGCCGAGGGCGGCTCCCCCCTTCCCGCCGGCCCACGCACCCCCGAGACCGCCGGCAAGCGACAACCCCGCCGACCCAACAGCGGCGCCTCCCGTACGCCCCACGCGATCGGTGGTGGAGAGCCCACGCCTGTCGGCGTCCTCGACGTATTGGTCGGCGCCGCCGGCGACGCCGCTGAAGATCGTTCCCAGCGGACCGGCGAGCCTGCCGGCTCTACCCCACGCCTGCGTCGTCGGGTTGCCCCGCAGGTGGCCGGCTACCCACGTGCCCGCGCGATAGTGCGGGGGGATCCAGACCCGTCCTCCGCTCGGCGTCCTCCGCCAGTGGCCGCTCACCATCCCCCCGGACCGGAAGTAGCCGGTGACGCGTGTGGCATACGCGGCCGCCATCCAGGGGGCCACGCCGTACAACGTGCTCGACACCACATCCGCGCCGAGCCCGGTCCAGAAGCTGGACAGGGGGCCGAGCCAGCCGGGCGGACGGCCCATCCGCTCGCGAACGGCGCGCAGCTCCTGGTCGGTGAGCGGGCGCAGCCCGAGCGGATCGAGGAGCCCGATCGGGTTGTTCGCGGCATAGTGGTACGGGTTGGCGGCGACTGCCGTTCCCAGCACGGGCGCGAGCGGATCGGGAGCGAGGAACGCGCGCGTACCCGGCTCGTAGATGCGGTTGCGCAGCCAGACGTCGCCTTCGAACTCGAGCTCGCCGCGATAGCCGAGCTGCGGCCCGGCGGGCGCCTTGCCGGGCGAAGCGCCCCACGGGTCGCGGGACGCACCGATCGTGCCCTGCCAGTTGGCCGGGAGCCATGTGCCCTCGGCGCCCGTGGCTGCGGCCCACGGCGTGCCGGGGCCGATGACGGCGCTGTCGCCGATCCATGTCGGCGGTGAGAGCGGATCGGCGCTGTCCCACATGAGCGGCGTCCCGTCGACGGACGCGAGCTCGCCGAGTGCGTCGACGTCCACGCGCGTCGTGCGCTCGCCGGCCTCAATCGCCGTGAGCCGCCCGAGTGCGTCCCAGCGCAGGACGCGGCTGCAATCGCCGCTGGTCTCGCGCACGCGCCGGCCTGCGCCGTCGTACTCGTAGGCGGTCGCACGGCCGACGGCCGGTCGGCGCAGGATGAGCTGTCCCGCCGCGTCGTGCTCGAACGTCACCTCACCGCCGCCCCGACACTCGCGGACGAGGCGCCCGGCGGCGTCGTACTCGTACGCGGCGTCGCCCGCTGACACGAGCTGTCCGGCGGCGTCATAGGAGAATCGGGTCTCCACGCCGTCCACGAGCGCCGCGACGACGCGACCGATCGGGTCGCGCGTCAGTCGCGCCGTGCGTAGCGCATCGTCGGTCATGAGCTCGTAGGTGACAAGATCGCCGCGCTCGTAACCCCACGACGCGCGCATGCCAGCGCCGCGCGCGCCGATCAGCCGGCCGGCAGGATCGCGTTCCAGCTCGACCGCACCCACCGCGGGATGGCGGAGGCCCGCAAGCACCCCAGCGGCGTCGTACGTGTATCTCGTCTCGCTGCCGTCGGGGTAGCCGAGCGCCACGCGATCGCCGTTGCAGTCGTAGGTCCAGCGCATGGCCAGGTCGCCGCGGCGGCGCTCGACGAGGCGACCTGCGGGGTCGTAGCGCAGCCGATGCGAGAACGAGCCCGGCTCGTCGATCCGCACCAGGCGGCCGAGGTCGTCGTACTCGATCGTCACCGGCTCCTCGTCCTCGGGCCCGTAGCTGCGCAGCCGCCCGACGACGTCGTAGCTCCCGGTGAGGCGCGCACCCGATCCGTCGGTGCGCCCGACGACGCGCCCTGCGGCGTCATAGGCGATGGTCGTCGTCCGGCCGAGCTGGTCGGTCACGCTCGTCGGTCGCCCGGCGTCGTCGTACGCGCGCGTCACCGTGCCGCCGAGCGGATCGATGACCTCGGTCAGCGCGCCGTTGGCGTCGTAGGCGTAGCGCGTCGTCGCGCCACCCGAGTCCGTCGCCGCGACGAGCCGGCCCGCCGCGTCGTAGGCGAACCGGCGCGTGCCGAAGTCGCGATCCGTGATTGCGACGATGCGCCCGGCGGCGTCGTAGGCGTAGCTCGTCAACCCGCGCCCCGGCGCCTCCCAGTCCGTCAGCCGTCCGGCCTCGTCGTACGTGAAGCGCTCCGTCGCGCCCGTCTGGTCGGCGATCTCGACCGGGGCGCCGTCGGCGTCGTAGCGGTATTCCCGGCGCCGGCCGGCGCCGTCGACGAGCGCCGCGAGCCTGCCGCAGGCGTCGTACTCGTACGCGCTGCGCACGCGTCCCGACGGTTCCACGACGCGGCTGATCCGCCCCGCCGGGGTGTACTCGCAGCGGGTCGCCCCGCCGGAGGGATCGCGCACGACCGTCGGCCGTCCGCAGCGGTCGTAGTCGGTGCGGCTCTCGGTTCCATCGTGGAGCCGCGTCGCGGTCATCCGGCCGAGCGCGTCGAACTCGAAGCTCGTGGACGTGATCCCGTCGTCGATGCCGGTCACGCGGCCGGCCTGGTCGACGGTCGCGCTGCGGCGCGAGCCCGTCGGGTCGACGGCGGCGGTCAGATTGCCGTCCTCGTCGTACTCGCGTCGCCACGTCGCGCCCGAGGGGTCGACGATCCCCCTCAGGCGGCACACGCCGTCGTAGCTGAAGGCCCACGCGGCGCCGGTCGCGGCCACGGACACGACGATGTTGCCGAGCACGTCGTAGCCGTGTTGCACGACGTGGCCGAGCGGGTCGACCACGGCCGCCTGCTCGCCGTGGTCGCCGTAGCGGATCTCCTCGCGCGCGCCGGTCGGGTCGACGACGGCCGTCGGCCGACCGGCCGCCGAGTATTCGTAGCACCAGACGGCGCCGCCCGGATCGTGCCGCTCGACGACGCGGCCGTGTTCGTCATACGCGAACGTCGTGCGACGGCCGAGCGGTGACACGGCCGCCGTCGGAAGGCCGGACGGGCCACGCTCGATGCGCGTGACGTTGGCGTCGCCATCGGTCGAGGCGACGACGTTGCCGTCGGCGTCGAACTCGAACTCGAGCTCCACGCCGTCGGCATCGACGATCCTGCGCACCAGACCGTCCTCGACCATCATCCGCGACACGCCGCCCTCGGGGTCGGTGATCGCGCTGGGCATGCGTTCGTCGCCCTCGTACGCCATGCGGGTCACCGCGCCGGTGCTGCGCTCGGCAACCTCGACGACGCGACCGCGGTCGTCATAGGTGAGTGCGAACTCGCCTCCGGCCGGCTCGACCTGGCGCAGCAGGCGAGCCTGGTCGTCCCACTGATTCACCGTGACCGCACCCTTGCGGTCGGTGATCGCCACCGGGTTGCCCCATTCGTCGTAGTTGATGGCCAGGCGCGCGCCTTCGCCGTCGATGACCGCCTGCAGGCGGCCGTGCTCGTCGTGGATGTAGACGTTGTCCGGGCCGCTCTGCTCGTCGGCCGTCACCGTCACCGCGCCGGGGAGATAGCCGAACAGCGTCTGGCGACCGAACGGTGAGACCTGCGCCAGGACGCGACCCTCCTCGTCGTAGGAGTTGACGACCTCGGCGACACCGTCGGCATCGATGACGGAGACGACCCGGCCGTCGTCGTCGACGTCGTAGGTGCGGTCGCCCGCTCCTACGAGGTTGCCGCCGTCGTCGTAGCGGTAGGACACCCGACGGCCGTCCGTGCTGACGAGGGCGCCGATGCGCTCGCCGTCCCAGTCGAGCCGCGTGCGCGCGCCGCCGGCGTGCGCGAGCGATACGAGCCGGCCAGCCTCGTGCTGCAGCCGGACGTCGCTACCGGGCCCGCGCGTGACGAAGACGGGCAGACCGGCGTCGTCGAACTCCCAGCGCTCGCCGGAGAACCAGCGCAGGGCCATGCCGCCGGGCAACGGCTCGACGAGCGCGGCGACGCCCAGAACCCGCCCGTAGCCCTCGCCCATGCGCGGAAAGACCGCGCGCTGGCCGTCCGGACCGTCGTACGCGACACCCTCGGCGACGAACCGCAGGCGCACGTCCGCCCACGACGACCAGCCGTTGCCGAAGGCGCCGGCCTCGTTGGAGCGGCTGTTGTAGACGCGCCCGAACCGCAGCAGGGCCAAGAGCCCGCCGAAGGCAAGGTCGGTCTCGTCCTCGACGAAGTTGCCGCTCGCCGTGTTGACAGGGTCGTTCGCGTAGCCGCTCGTCGTCGGCATGCCGTAGGCGACCGGATTGTCGAACGTGACCGACCTGCGCCCGCCGAGCAGTCCGCCGGCCTTCAGGCTCCTCTGGATCGCCGCGTCCGGCAGCGTCTTGATTGCGCCGTCGCCACCAGCGCGGCGGAAGGCCTGTGCGATCCGCGTCACCCATCTGGCATCGATCTCGTTGTAGTCGATGAAGGTGCCAAAGCCGGCAAGCATCGATTGCATGTCGAGCGAGCCCCACGCGGTGCCGGACTGAAAGTCGCCGTAGGCGCTCCTGAGCCGGCGCTCGTGGCTCTGCAACTCGTCGTCCGCACCGCGGCTTCGCGACGCGAAGTCCTCCAGGTCCCTTGGACGCGCCGAGCTGATTCCCATCCGATTCGGACCCTACCAACGCAAAGTCACCGATAACCGCTCGATTCCGACCCCTCGCGGGTGTGGGACATCGAGCCCTTGGTTGCCTGCACGCACGCCACCCGGCCCCCATGATGCTCGCCATGCATCGCATCCTCCTGACGTCCCTCATCGCCGCGAGCGCCCTCGCGCTGCCGGCCGGCGCATCCGCCGCCGACACCCTCGTCGTCCCGGATCCAGCCGCGCAGCAGCTCACCGCCCTCGACGGCACGATCGTCTGGGTGAGCGGCGCGTTCGGCCACCAGAAGCTCATGCAGCGCACCCCCGACGGCGCGGTCGCGGCCGTCAAGGGCACGCGGGAGTCGCGTTCCTACCGCTCGATCGACCTCGGCCACGACAGTGACGGCAAGCTCCGCCTCACGTATCTGCGCTGCGACGCCGGCACGCCGTGCCAGGCCCTCTGGAACGACCTCGACGGCCGCCGCGCGACGTTCCGCAAGGTCGCGCTGCCGAACTGCGCCGTCAGCACCGCGCCGTCGCAATGGCGCACGCGCATCGCCTACGGCCTGCAGTGCACGGGCTCGGCGGCGAACCGCAGGCGCACGGGCCTCTACGTCAAGAACGGCTCCCGCCCACCCAGGCGGCTGCCGCGCCCGAGGGACGCCGTGAGGTTCGGCGTCGACCAGATCGAGTCGGTGGACCTGCGCGGCACCCGCGTCGCCGCCGTCGCCGCCGACATCTATGAGTACTCCTTCTCGGAGACCGTGGCGGGCACGGGCATCCGCTCGTTCCTTGCGGCCGCATCCGAGGGCGACAGCGACGAGAACGCCCGCGGTCTCGCGATCCAGAGCGCGGCCGCGCACTGGACGCTGACGGACGCCGAGCACGCGGGCGATCCGGCGGAGGCGATCATCGTCCGCCAGGCGGGCGACTGCCTGCAACGCGAGCGGCTCGTCAGCCCGCCGGACGCCGCGGAGCGATTCGAGGCGATCGACCTCGCCGTCGACGGCGCGACGCTCTACCTCGTCAAGCCCGGGACCGGCATCGTGACGCACGCGTTCACGCCGGACCCGACGCTGACCTGCCCGTAGTAGAAGTCCGTCCCATCGGCACCTCCAACCCGAGCATGCGACCGCACCTCATCGCCCTGATGGCCGCCTTCGCGGCCTTCGCGTCACCCACCGCCGCGTCCGCCGAGACCCACCAGCGACCCGACCTGCTGCGGCACTTCAGGGCGGCGGGCACGACCGGGACCATGGTCGTCCACCGTGCCGGCCCGCGACCGGAGACCGTCGTGGCCGGCGCCCGTCGCAGCCGTGCTCGGTTCCTGCCGTCATCGACGTTCAAGATCCCCAACTCGCTGCTGGCCATCGATCGCGGCGTGGCCTCCGGCGCCGCCCAGCCCTACCGGGGCCCGAACCCGAACCACCTCGTCGACGGCAGGCCGTTCCTGCCCGCCACGTGCGAGGGCGACCTGACGCTCGCGACCGCCTTTGCGTCGTCGTGCATCCCGATCTACCAGCGGATCGCCCGGCAGCTCGGACGCGAGACCTATCGACGCGGGCTGCGCGCGATGCACTACGGCAACCGCGAGATCGACGGAGCGCCGCTGGACGGCTTCTGGCTCCAAGGCCCGTTTGCCATCTCCGCCCAGGAGCAGGTGCGCTTCCTGGAGCGCCTGCGCCGCGGCGACCTGCCGGTCTCCCGTCACGCGCTGCGCGAGGTGCGGGAGATGATGGTCGTCGAACGCAACGGCGCAACCGTGCTGCGTGGCAAGACCGGCTACGTGTTCACGACCGCCCCGCAGGTCGGCTGGTGGGTGGGCTGGGTCGCGCGCGGTCGCGACACATGGACGTTCGCGCTGAACCTCGACATCACCCGTCCCGAGCATCCCGCGGCGCGCATCTCCATCGGGCGCGCGATCCTCGAAGAGCTCGGAGCATTCGGCGGGGCCGCACGGCGCAGCCGGCGCCCGTAGTCACAGCCGCGGCCCGCGGTTGTGCTCCGACGCCGCCTCGCGCAGGCCCTCGCCCCGCGTGGGGCGCAGTGTCGCCGTGACGTGACGCCAGTAGCGGCGCGGGTCGTGAGCCGGCAGCACGATCGCCACGGCCGCGCGCACGGCGTACGTCCAGGCTGTGAGCAGGCGGACGGCCCACGCCTCGGCGACCGTGTGGTGCTTGCGCATGTAGACGTCGCGGTTGCGCGACAGCTCGACGATCCGCCGCTCCGGCACGGCACCGGTCGAGAGCTGCTCGTGGTGCACGGCCGCGGCGCCGGGGACATAGAGCGTGCGCCAGCCGGCATCGGCCAGGCGCTTGCAGAAGTCGACCTCGTCGGAGTAGACGAAGAACACGGGATCGAACCAGCCGATCTGCTCGGCCGCCTCGCGGCGCACGAGCAGCGCGGCCGACTGCGCCCAGTCGACGTCACGGATCTCGTCGCCGCGGCTCTGGACGGTGGACCGGCGGTGCAGGAAGAGCGCGCCGAGGAGTGCCGTCGCCGGCGTCGGGAAGCGCCACGCCGACGCCCGCTGGCGGCCGTCGGGCCGCAGGAGCCGGGCGCCCGCCACGGCCGCGTCGGGCCGCGCCGCAAGCGCCGCGTGCAGGGCGGCGGTCGCGCCCGGCACGAGCTCGGAGTCCTCGTTGAGCAGCGGGCAGTAGCGCCCGCGTGCGCGCTGCAGGAGGTCGGAGTCGTTCTCGCCCTTGCCGCGCCGGCGGTCGAGCGCCACGAGCTCGGTCGTGGCCGGGTGGCGGCGCGCGGCGCCGGCGGAGCCGTCGCCCGACGCGTTGTCGATGACGAGCACCTCGGTCTCGAGCCCGAGCGCCGCCTGCTCGACGGCGATCGCGTCCAGGCAGCCAACGAGCAGCTTGCGCTGCTCGGTGTTGACGACGCAATAGGAGATCTCCACCGCCACTGGACCGGCGAAGATACTTTGCGGCGGCGGTGGAGCGAGCCTGGTCGTACGGTCGGCGACGATACTTCGCCGCGGTGCGCATCGACGTCGTCGACCCCTCGGCCTTCACGCCGCCCTACGACCACGCGCTGTGTGCGGCGCTCGCGCGCCAGGGGGCCGACGTGCGGCTGCAGACGAGCCGCTTCGCCTACGGCTCGGAGGCGCTGCCCGTCGGCTACGAGCGCTGCCGGCGCTTCTACCGCCGCGGCGCCGGCAGCCCGCGATCGCGCCGGCGCTTCGCCGGCAAGCTCGTCCAGCACGTGCCCGACATGCTCGCCTACCGCCGCGCCGCGGCCGCCGCCGATGTCGTCCACTTCCAGTGGTTGACGATGCAGCCCGTCGACGTGCACCTGCTCCCGCGCTCGCGCCCGCTCGTCCTGACGGCGCACGACGTCCTGCCGCGCGAGCCGCGCCGTGGCCAGCTCGCCGCCCAGCGCCGCCTCTATGAGCGCGTCGACGCCGTCGTCGTGCACTCCGAGCACGGGCGCGCACGGCTCGTCGAGCCGCTCGGCGTCGCCCCGGCGAAGGTCCACGTCATCGCCCACGGCGCCTTCGAGCATCTCGCCCGTGTTCCGGGGGAGCGGCCGCTGCCGGAGGCGCTCGCGGCGGTCGGCAAGCCCGTCGTGTTGTTCTTCGGCCTGCTGCGCCCGTACAAGGGCCTCGACGTCCTGCTCGAGGCCTGGCGCGAGGTCGACGACGCCGAGTTGTGGATCGTTGGCATGCCGCGGATGGACGTCGATGCGCTCCGCGCGTCGGCACCGCCGTCGGTGCGCTGGGTCCCGCGCTTCGTCGCCGACGAGGAGGTCGCCGCCTACTTCCGCCGGGCCGACCTCGTCGTGCTGCCCTACCGCGAGATCGACCAGTCCGGCGTGCTCTTCACGGCGCTCGCGTTCGGCGCGCCGCTGCTGCTGAGCGCGGTCGGCGGCTTCCCGGAGCTCGCGGCTCGCGGCGCGGCGGCGGTTGTCGCGCCCGGCGACGCCGCCGCGCTGGCCGGCG
>JBPCJA010000021.1:0-27324 GCA_051005755.1 Solirubrobacteraceae bacterium | reverse complement strand
GCGCGATGTGGAAGACACTCACCGAGATCCCCGACGGCGCCTGGACGGACGCGCTTGGGATGGCGGGCGCGCAGGTCGCCGAGACGACCTACCGGCCGGGCGGCTGGCAGCACGAGCCGCTGCGGCTGATCATCCGCCGCGTCCCGTTTCGGGCCGAGCAGATCGCCGCGCTGCGCGGCAGCCGGCGCCTCGCGACGATCCATCCCGACCAGCTGCAGATGGCGCTCGACGGCCACGTCGACTCCGTCTACGGCTACAGCTTCATCCTCACCGACCACTTCCACCAGCACACAGCCTGGGTCGAGCATCATCACCGCCACCGCGCCCAGATCGAAGAGCGCCTGAAGGACGCCAAGAGCGGCCAGGCGCTGCGCCACCTGCCATCCGGCGACATCAACGCCAACCGCGTCTGGATGACCGCCGCGCTGCTCGCTTTGAACATCGCCGCCTGGGTCTGCGACCTCTCCCCGGCCGCCGCCGCATCCGCCAGCGCCCCCGCCGGCACGCCGCTGCGCCGCCACGCCCACACCCTGCGGCGGATCCTGTTCAACATCCCCGCGCGGATCGTCCGCAGCGCCAGGCGCATCGCCCTGCGCCTACCGGCCGGCCACCGCCACGCCGACACCCTCAAGCGCACCCTCGACGCCATCTACGCGCTGCCGCCGCCCTGACCCACACCGCCCGCGCCCCGACGACCACCGCCTGGCCGCACCGCCGCCCTCGCCGACCCCTCAAGCAGCCCGTCACACCGTCCCAGCGGCCACCGGCGCCGGAGCGCGCCCACGCTCGGCCCGCCAAGCGACGCTCACATCACCGCAACACCCCGCCCACCCAACACACCCGATTTCCGAGCGACCAACAGCGCCCTTACTCACTGAAGTAGGTCAGAACGAGACGTTCGCCGCGGCGCTGCAGTTCGCGCGCTCCGAGGGGATCATCCCGGCGCCCGAGCCCGCCCACGCGATCCGCGCGGCGATCGAGGAGGCCGAGGCGGCCACGCAGGCCGGCGAGGAGCGCGTGATCCTCTTCGGGCTCTGTGGCCACGGCCACTTCGACCTCGCCGCCTACGACGCCTACCTCGCGGGAACGCTGGAAGATCCCGAGTTCTCCCGGGAGGACCTCGACGCCGCGCTCGCGGCGCTGCCGGAGGGAGCGCCGAGCGTGGCGTGAGGACGTACGGCTACGCCACGCGACGCATCTCCTGCTCCGCGACCGCCCACCGTGGCGAGGGCTCCTTGCCCCACTTCGCGTCGCGGGCGTAGCGCATGAGCGCCGGGAAGTAGTCCTCCAGCGGCGGCGGGGTGGCACCGAGCGAGCGGCCGCGCTGCGCGTCGAACGTGCCGCGCACGCTGAAGTACGGCACCAGCGCGCCGGCTCGCATCTCGGCCGACGGGTCCTCGCCGGGACCGACGAACTGCGGCGGCTCGGCGTCGAACGCCTCGGCGGCCAGCGTCGCGAGCTCCGCGTTCGTCGGAGCGTCGTCACCGGCGACGACATGGAACGCGCCCTCGCGGACGGGTCCGCGGACGAGCTCGAGCAGCGCGTCGGCGACAGTGTCGACGGGGACGATGTCCAGCCGCGCGTCGGGATCGCCCGGCACGTTCGGGAACAGCCCGCGGGCGAACGCCTGCAGCGGAAAGTAGATGACGTTGAACGCCGGCGTCCAGCCGGTGATGCTGTCGCCGACGATGACGCTCGGGCGCAGAATCGCGGTCGGCACCGCGCTCGCGCGCACGATCTCCTCGGCCTCGAGCTTCGTGCGCTCGTACGTGTTGCGGAAGCCCTGGCCGACGTCGCCCTCGTCCTCGCGGGCGCGGTCGTCGCGCTCACCCGCGACGTACGCCGTCGAGACGTGGACGAAGCGGTCGAGCGAACCGTGTTCGGCGGCCTCTTCGGCCAGTGCGAGAACCTCCCGGGTGCCTTCGACGTTGATCCGCCGCGCCTCGTCGAGCTCGAGGTCGAAGCTGATCGACGCCGCGCAATGCACGACCGCGCAGATGCTGCCGGCGAGCCGGTCGCGCGTCATCGTGGACAGCCCCAGGTCCGGCGCGGTGAGGTCGGCGGCCTGCGCGCGAACGCGGCCGCGGCGGGGGCGCGCGGCCGCCGGCAGGAGCGTCGCGAGCACGTCGTCCATCCGTGCCTGCGCGGCCTCGTTGTCGGACGCGCGGACGAGCGCGATGACGTCGCGGTCGGTCTGCTCGAGGATCCTGACGAGCAGTTCCATGCCGACGAAGCCCGTCGCGCCGGTGAGCAGAACCGGTCCTCGGCTCGATGTCATGTGACCTCCAGGTGTCATAGCGGGTGGTTGCGAGCGGGCCGCACCGGTCGCGCGGGTTTGGCGAGGGTCCGCAGCGCGGATGCCAGGCGCGGGCGCGTCGCCGAGGGCGCGACGATCTCGTCGATGACGCCCTCGGCGGCGGCGGCCGCCGCCGTGAGGTGCTCGGCGGCGTAGCGGTCTGCAAGCTCCTTGCTCGCTTGCTGCGGGTCGTCGGCGGCGGCGATCTCGCGGCGGTTGACGAGGCCGACGGCCTGCCCGGCCCCCATGACGCCCATCTGTGCGCGCGGCCAGGCGAGCACGAGGTCGGCACCGAGCGCGTGGCTGTTCATCGCGATGAAGGCGCCGCCGTAGGCCTTGCGCAGAACGACGGTGAGCCTCGGGACCGACGCGGCCGCGAACGCGTGCACGAGCTTGGCGCCATGGCGGATGATCCCGCCGGCCTCCTGCGCGACGCCGGGGAGAAAGCCCGGCGTGTCGACGAGCACGATCAGCGGCAGGCCGAAGGCGTCGCAGGTGTTGACGAAGCGCGCGGCCTTCGCCGCCGCGTCGGCGTTCAGCGCACCGCCGAGGTAGCGCGGCTGGTTGGCGACGATGCCGACGGCGTGCCCGTCGAGGCGCGCGAAGGCCGTCACCATGTTACGCGCCCAGCGTGCATTGAGCTCGAGGGCGCGGCCGCCGTCGACGATCGAGCGCATGACGTCGCGGACGTCGTAGACGCGGCGATCGGCGGCGGGCACGGCGGCGTCGGGAAGCACGCCGGGCGGCGCGACGGACGGCCAGCGCGGCGTGCCCGCGGTCGAGTGCTGGGGCAGGTAGTCGAGCAGGTCGCGCACGACCCAGGCGGCGTCGAGGTCGTTCTCGGCGACGATCTGGCAGACGCCGTTGCGCTCGTGTACGCGCGGACCGCCGAGGCTCGCGCCGTCGACGTCCTCGCCGGTGACCTGGCGCACGACGCCCGGACCGGTGAGGAACATCGACGCCTGCTTCGTCATGACGACGACGTCGGTCAGCGCGGGGGCGTAGCTGCCGCCGCCGGCCGACGCACCGCAGATGACGGAGATCTGCGGCACCTGGCCCGACAGCGCGGTGTGCGCATTGAAGATGCGACCGTAGCCGCTGAGCGCGGCGACGCCCTCCTGCAGACGCGCGCCGGCCGACTCGATGAAGCCGATGGCCGGGATACGCGCCCGCCCGGCGAGCTCGAGCACGCGGCAGATCGTGTCGGCCTGCATCTCACCGAGCGATCCTCCGAGATACGAGACGTCCTGGGCGAAGCACGCGATCGGCCGCCCGTCGACGTTGCCTGTCGCGCCGACGACGCCATCGCCGGGACTCGTACGCTCGCCCATCCGCCGCGAGCGCACCTCGCCGCGGACGAGCTGGATCGAGCCGGGGTCGCAGAGCGCCTCGATGCGCTGGAGCGCACCGAGCTTCTCCTCGAGTGGTGGGGCGAGGGCGAGGCGGGTCATGCGGCCTGCAGGCAGAGCGTCGCGTTGTGGCCGCCGAATCCGAAGCTGTTGGAGATCGCGACCGGCGGCCTGCCGTTCGAGAGCTTCAGCGGTTGCGCGGTCCCCGGCACGTAGTCCAGGTCCATGCCCTCTTCGGGCTCCTCCCAGCCGATCGTCGGTGGGGCGATCCGGTCGCGCAGCGCGAGCACGGTGGCGATCGCCTCGACTGCACCGGCGGCGCCGAGCAGGTGGCCGATCGCCGACTTCGTCGACGAGATCGGGATCTGCGAGGCGCGCTCGCCGAGGGCGAGCTTCAACGCCAGCGTCTCGGCGCGGTCGTTGAGCTGCGTCGAGGTGCCGTGCGCGTTGACGTAATCGATGTCGGCGGGGGTGAAGCCGGCGTCGCCGAGGGCGATCGACATTGCCCGGGCGCCGCCGCGACCCTCCTTGTGGGGGGCGGTGATGTGGTGGGCGTCGCCGCTGGCGCCATAGCCGCGCATGATGCCGAGGATCCGCGCGCCGCGGGCACGTGCCGCGTCGCCGGCCTCCAGCACGAGCACGCCGGCTCCCTCGCCCATGACGAATCCGTCGCGACGGGCGTCGAACGGGCGCGAGACGCCGGTCGGCGAGAGCGCGTTCATCCGCGCGAACGCTGCCCGCGACAGCGGCGTCAGCGGCGCCTCGGCGCCACCGGTCACGACGGCCTCGGCCTCACCGTGCTGGATCATGCGCAGCGCGGTCCCGATCGCGTGGCTGCCGGCCGCGCAGGCCGACACGACGCTGAAGACCGGGCCGCGCAGGCCGTTGCGCAGCGAGAGCGCGGCGGAGCCCGCGTTGCTCATCATGAGCGGCACCGCGAGCGGCGACACGGAGTCCGGCCCGGTGTCGCGCAGCAGGTCGTGGTTGTTCTCGAGCGTCCCGATCCCGCCGATGCCGGTGCCGAGCACGCAGCCGATGAGCTCGGGGTCGTAGGGCAGCTCGTCGCCCCAGCCCGCATCGGCGAGCGCCTCGTCGCCGGCGGCGATCGCGAATTGCGTGGCACGGTCGGCGCGGCGCGCCTCCTTCGACGTCATGTGGTCGGCGACGTCGAAGTCCGCGCACGGCGCCTCGCCGTCGCGGACGGCGCACGCGCCGGCGGTCCAGCGCTCGTGCAGAACACGAGCGCCGACACCCAGCGGCGTGACCGCTCCGACTCCGGTGATGACGACGTCGCGCACAGGCGTTACCCGACCTTCGCGACGACGAGGTCGATGACATCGCCGACGGTCTTGACCGTCTTGAAGTCCGAGCCGTCGAGGTCGATGTCGTAGGTCTCCTCGACGACCTGCGTCAGCTCGACGAGGTCGAGCGAATCAACGTCGATGTCCTCGAGCGTCGCATCGCGGGTGATCGCGTCGGCGTCGGCGCCGAAGTTGACGAGCGACTCGACGACCGTGTCCTCGATCGACTGGGGTGTTGTGGTGGTGGTGGTGGCCATGGTTGGCGTCCTTTCGTTAGGGGTTCAGGCGGGGGTTGGATCTGGTGTTGCGAGCAGGAGGTCGAGCGACGCCGCGGCCGCTGCGGGCACGCAGCGCGGCGCAAACTTGGCGAGCATCGCGCCGGGACCGGCGTCGACGAACGTGCCTGCGCCGGCGGCGGCCAGCGCGGTCATCGTCTGGCGCCAGCGCACCGGCGCGACGAGCGCATCGGCGAGCTCCTCGCGCGGGTCGCGGAACGGCTGGGCCGTGGCGCACGACATGACGGGGATGTCCGGGCGGCGGACATCGACCTCGGCGAGCGCCTCGCGAAACGGGATGACGGCGTGCTGCATCTGCGCCGAGTGGAAGGCGCCGCTGACGTCGAGCCCCACGGCGCGCAGGCCGCTGCCACGGGCGTCGTTGCGGGCCGCCTTCAGCGCGGCGGGGTCGCCGGAGAGGACGACATGTCCGGGGGCGTTGTCGTTGGCGAGGCTGACGCCGTGGCGCGCCGCGAGCGCGGCGGCCTGGGCCGGCGTCGCGCCGAGCACCGCGAGCATCGTGCCGCCGCCGCTGGCCGCGCCGGCGACGTCCATGAGCAGGCCGCGCAGGACGACGAGACGCAGCGCGTCGTGGTCGTCGAGCGCGCCCGCGGCGGCGAGCGCCGACAACTCGCCGAGCGAGTGGCCGGCGAGCGCGATCGGGTCGACGCGGTCGCGCAGCTGCGCCCAGCCGGCGAGCGACGCGCAGAAGATCGCGGGTTGCGCGAAACGCGTGGAATCGTGGACGCGGGCGAACGGATCCTCACCGACGAGGTCGATGACGGCGGCGAGCAGGTCGGGACGGACCGTCGCGACGGTGTCGCGCATGGTGGGCGTCTGACTGCCCTCACCGGGGAAGAGAACCGCGGTCGGTGTCGTAGCAAGCACGCACCTACCGTCGCGCGGCGCGGACCGGATGGAAAGCGGTCCCCCCCGACCGGGGGGATGATGGGCCCGCGGTGGGGGGTCAGGACAGCAGTCCGAGCCGCTGCGCGCGCTGGACCGCCTCGGCGCGGTTGCGCACATCGAGCTTGCGATACAGCGCGCTCGTGTGCTCCTTGACGGTGTGCGGAGAGAGATGCAGCGCCTCGGCGATCTCGCGGTTCGTCGCCCCGCCGGCGACACGCTCGAGCACCTCGCGCTCGCGCACGGAGAGGGCGATGCCGTCGCCGGACGCGGGCGGCGGCTCGAAGAGCGCCATCCCCAGCGCCACCATCCGCACCGCCCGCGCGACGTCGGGCGCCGGCCAGTCCTTCGGCACGAAGCCGCTGGCGCCGCAGGCGCGTGCCGTCGCCGGCGAGATCCGGCCCGCTCCGGAGATGAGCAGGACGCGCAGCTCGGGCCGCTCGGTCAGCAGCCGCTCGCAGACCTCCGGACCCGACTCCTCGCCGAGGAAGAGGTCGACGAGCGCGACGTCGGGCGCGTAGCGGCGCGTGAGGTCGAGCGCCTCGTCGCCGCTGCGCGCAGACAGGCAGCGCTCCACCCATTCGAGCTCACCGAGCATGAGGCGAAAGCCCCAATGCACGACGTCGTGGTCGTCGACCACGAGCACCCGCAGCCGGTCTGAGCTGATCTGGCTCACCCGTCGCTTTCCGCCAGCGGGACGACGAGACGCACCTGCCACGTGCCGGGCGCGCGCTCGCCGAACTCGATGAGCCCGCCCGCCTGAAGCGCCTCGAGCGCGGCGAGGCGCAGCCCGACGCCGGTGCTCGCATGGCGCTCGGGCGGGACGCCGTCGTTCTCGATCTCGAGCACGAGCGTGTCGTCGTGCACGAGGGTCCGCACGACGAGTCGTCGGGCGTCGGCGTGCTTGCGCGCGTTGCGTACGGCCTCGGTGAGGACCGACTGGCTCAGCGCCTCGAGCTCCGGCGGCAGGTCGGCGAGCGGCCCTTCGACGGTGAGCCCGAGGTCGGGGTGCTCGGCGCGCAGACGGTCGAGCTCGGCAGCGAGCGTCGTCTCCGTCGGGGCCGACGAGCGCCCGAGCGGGCGCTGAAGCGCGGAGCGCAGCTCGCTGAGCGCGGCGCCGACCTCCTTCGCACAGCGCGCCCGCGCCTCCGGCGTCAGCGGCTGCTCGGAGGACAGCGCGAGCGAGACCCCGAAGAGGCGCTGCACGACGCCCTCGTGAATGACGCGCGCGAAGTCGATGCGCTCCTCGAACTCGCGCGCACGCGCGCCCTGGGCGGTCGCGATCCGCGACGTCGACGCGAGCCCGAGCGTCTTTCCGAGCATCCACAGCAGGTCGCGGCGCTGCTCGTCCAGGGGCGACGCGCCGCGCGCAGGCTCGGCGAGGATCACGCCGATCCAGCGGCCCGCGGCGACGATCGGGACGTACACGAGCGGGTGCTCGCCGACGAGCCCGGCGAACTCCTCGGAGATCTGGTGGCCGTTGGCTGGCAGGACCTCGATGACGCGGTCCTCGCTCAGCGCCTGGCGCGCGACCGGCGCCGACTCGACGGTGACCTCCCCGTCGGTGAACCGGTCCAGGCTGATGCCGTAGGAGCCGGCGGCGTGAACGCGCCGGCGCGCGTCGTCGTAGCTGAAGATCACGGCGCGCCGCATCTGCGCGGTGCGGCAGATCGCCTCGGCCAGCCGCGAGTAGAACTCGGACGAGCCCAGATCCTCGTCGACGCGCGCGAGAACGCCGCTCAGCAGGTCGAGCGCCGCGATCGAGTACTGCTGGCCGGCCGCAGCTTGGGGCGGATGCACGGAGTCCATCGTGACGCACGAGTCGACTCTTCGGGAATGAGAGCCTGGTCGGGCCGCAAAGTTGCGGTGGGCGATGGCGCGGTGTCGCTTGGCGCGTGAGCAGCGTGCGCTACGCCTGCGCCCGGCGCGCGCTCCAGCGCGCGAGCCCGGCGCGCGCCGCGCGACCGCCGGGGGCACGTAGCTGCGCGACGCGCAGGCGCAGCAGCTCGACCGCCGCGGCGCTGGGCCGGAAGGGGTCGGCGATGACGCGGCCGTCCTCGAGCGCGAGCGCCGCCCACGGCCGGCCGTCGACGACCGCCACGAGGACGGCGCCGGTCAGCGGAGCAGCGCAGTCAAGCTCGGCGAGGTCGTGCAGCGGCGCGAGGTCGGCGCCGCGCGCCGGGCGGATGATAACCGTGTTGGACACAAGTGATTGACAACTTACGATGGACCTTGAGCGGGGCGTGAGATATCGCTCACGCAGCAGCTCGTCACACGCACTCGAGCGCGTCCTCGCCCGCCACGAGATCAAGCATCCAGATCGCGCGCTCTACGCCGAGGCGAGGTCAGGCGGCGGGGACGAGGGAGCGCCACCGGGGCGCTCTCGTAGCGCTTCTGACACTCGGTCCACCTCCGCAACCCGATCGTTGTACGGCCGGGCCATAGACATGCCCTGATCTTTGTCCCTGCGGACAAAGACCCGGCCCGCCATCGGCAACGAGCCTCCGAAGGGATCGAGTGGCTCGTCCACAGGAGGAGGACACGTATGAAGCTCGTGATCGGCATCGTGCGCCCGGACAAGGCGAATGACGTGCTCGAAGCGCTGTACCGCGCCGAGGTGCGCGGCTTCTCGCTCAGTCGGGTCCAGGGCCATGGCGGCGAGCTCGACCGCGTCGAGACCTACCGGGGCACCACCGTGAAGATGGGACTCTCAGAGAAGGTCCGGTTCGAGATCGCCGTCTCGGACGCGTTCGTCCAGCCGGCGATCGACGCCCTCTGCGAAGGCGGACAGACCGGCGAGGTGGGCGATGGCAAGATCTTCGTGATTCCGCTGGAGCGGGTCATCCGGATTCGCACGGGCGAGACCGACCACACCGCCGTGACGCCGGTCGGCTCATGACGGTGTCGATCCTGGCGGCTGCCACGACCGAGGTGAACACCGGCGACACGGCCTGGATGCTCGCCGCGACGGCGCTCGTCCTCCTGATGACGCCTGCGCTGGGCCTGTTCTATGCGGGCCTCGTGCGCTCGAAGAACACGCTCAACACGTTCATGATGTGCATCGGGGCGATCGCGATCGCCACCGTCATGTGGGCGCTTGTCGGCTACTCGCTCGCGTTCGACGGGGAGGGCTCGATCGTCGGGGGGCTGGGGCACGCGTTCCTGCACGACGTCGGCTTCGAACCGCGTGCCGGGACGACGATCCCGCACCTGGTGTTCTTCGCGTTCCAGGCGACGTTCTGCATCATCACCACCGCGCTCGTGTCGGGCGCCGTCGTGGAGCGGATGCGCTTCGGGCCGTTCCTCGTGTTCGCGGCGCTCTGGTCGGTGCTCGTCTACGCGGTGATGGCGCACTGGGCGTTCGGAGGCGGCTGGCTGCAGGCGCAGGGGACGCTGGACTTCGCCGGTGGAGTGCCGGTCGAGATGGGGTCGGGCTTCTCGGCGCTGGCGGCCGCGCTCGTGGTGGGCGCACGCAAGGACTACGGCCGCCAGGCGCTGCTGCCGCACAACGCCGTCTACGTGCTCGTCGGCGCCGGCCTCCTGTGGTTCGGCTGGTTCGGCTTCAACGGCGGCAGCGGCTTCTCGACCGGGAACGCCAGCGTGCTCGCGTTCACGAACACGCTGCTGACCCCGGCGTGCACGCTCGCCGTGTGGTTTGCCCTCGACGCAATTCGCGGCCGCCAGGTGACGGCGATCGGAGCCGCGACCGCGATCATCGTCGGCTGCGTCGGGATCACGCCGGCGGGCGGGTTCATCAGCCCGGGCTGGGCCATGCTGCTCGGCGCGCTCGTGGCGCTGCCCAGCTACGCGGTCATCGTCTGGCGGACGCGGACACGGGTCGACGAGACGCTCGACGTCCTCGCGGCCCACGGGATCGCCGGCTTCACCGGCATCCTCTTCATCGGCTTCTTCGCGCAACTGTCCTGGAACGGCGCGGCCGACGGCCTGCTCTACGGCGACGCGGGCCAACTCGGGTCGCAAGCCCTGGCGGCACTCGCGGCCCCCGCGTATGCCTTCGGGATGACGTACGTCCTGCTGCGGGTCCTCGGCGCCGCCATGCCGCTGCGCGGCACCGAGCGCGACGAGGCGGTGGGGATGGACCTGGTCCATCACGGCGAGGAGGCCTACGCGACTGGGGAGGGTGCGATCCTCATCACGCCTGAATCCGGTGTAGAAGAGGAGCTGGCCATCGCGCAGCAGGTCTAGGACTCAGCCCGGCGCCTCCGCGGGTCGGGTACGGTGGGCTCTGGTCCCCCGATGTCACGTGGGGACCGGCCCAATGTCCGACCGAGGTAACTGCATGAAGATGGTGATTGCGTACATCCGCCACGAGGCGTTCGAGCCGATCCGCGCCGACCTGCTCGCCAAGGATTCCCGTCGATGTCGGTCAGCGAGGTCAAGGGCTCCGGGCGCCAGAAGGGGATCACCGAGCGCTATCGCGGCGCGGAGCTGACGAACTACCTGCGGCCGAAGGTCAAGATCGAGTGCGTCGTCGCCGATGGCGACGTGCGGACCGTCGTCGACACGATCCTCACGCACGCGCGCACAGGCGGCGTGGGCGACGGCAAGGTCTTCGTCCTGCCCGTCGAGGAGGCCTACCGCGTGCGAACCGGCGAAGCCGGCGAGGAGATCCTGCAGGCGCACCCGGACGCCGCGAAGGCGCTCTGACGCTCAGGCAGGGCGCAGGTCGCGATAGGTCAGCACGACCCGGCCGAGCACGACGACGTCGCCGTCGTGCAACTCCGCCTCGTCGACGCGGCGGCCGTTGACGACCGTGCCGTTCGTGCTGCGGTCGTCGAGGATCCGCAGTCCGGCGGCACGGGCGACGATGATCGCGTGGCGGGCCGAGACGGTGTGGTCGTCCAGACGCATGTCGGCGGCCATGCCGCGGCCGACGTGCGTGACGTCGCCCTGGAGCGCGAACGCGTCGCCGGCGTCGTCGTCGACGAGCAGGTAGCGCGCCGGCGCGAGCTCGGCCACCGAGCTGCCGCCAAGCGCGCCGCCGGCACGCGGCGGGATGTCGAGGATCGACGTCGCGGGGAGCTCCTCGCCGGTCGCTGCGGTGCGGATCTCGGTCAGCATGCCCATCAGTCCATCGCCCCCGCCTCAAGGCGAGCTTAAGAGCTTGCGCGATTCGTATGGAGCTCTTATGCGGGAGTGGGAACGTCGTGGGCGAACGTCCCGCTGCCCCGAACGAAAAGGACGCATGATGAGTGCACGACGGATCGCGACCCTCGCTCTCACCGGGGCGCTGCTCGTGGGCGGCACCGGCGCGGCGATCGCCGCGGTGACGAAGGACGACGACGGCAAGAAAGCCGAGCAGGCGGTCCTCGACGACGCGGCCAAGCGCCTGGACGTCACGCCGGAGAAGCTGCGCGATGCGCTGTCGGCCGCGCAGGACTCCCAGCTCGACCAGGCCGTCAAGGGCGGCAAGCTCACGCAGAAGCAGGCCGATGCGATCAAGGAGCGGCGCAAGCAGTCCGGCCGCGTGCTCGGCGGGCCCTTCGGTGGCCCCCGCGGCTTCCCCGGTCACGGCCCCGGCTTCGGCCCGCACGTCGGCGCCCGCGGCGCGGTCTTCCTCGATCTCCCCAAGGCGCTCGGGATCACCCGGGCACAGCTGTTCGAGCAGTTCCGCGACGGCAAGAGCGTGGCCGAGATCGCCAAGGCCCAGGGCAAGTCGCTCGACGACGTGCGCGCCGCCCTCAAGGCGGACGCCAAGCGGCGCGCCGACGAGGCGGTCAAGGACGGCGACCTCACCCAGGCGCAGGCCGACCAGCTGCTCTCCCACCTCGACAAGGCGCTCGAGCGCCTCGGCGAGGCGCCGCCGATGGGTCGGCACCGGCACCGCGACGGCCCGCCCCACCTGCGGCCCGGCGCCTTCGCGCCCGGCGCCCAGGATGCGCCCGACCTGGAGCCCTCGGGCGGCGTCATCAGCTGATCGGCGAGCTTCGGACGGGCAGGGTCCCCCTGCCCTGCCCGTCCGGCGGCGACTGAGACGCGTTCAGTACCCGGAGGCGCGGATCGTCGCGAAGGCGGCGCGCCGCCCCGCAACTCTCAGCAACCTCCCAGCGTTCGCGCCGACAATGTGGGCGTGCAGACGCCCGCGGCGACCGAGCAGCACCGCATCCTCGTCGTCGACGACGAGCCGAACATCGTCGACGTCGTGTCGATGGCGCTGCGCTTCCAGGGCTTCGCGGTCGAGTCCGCCGGCACCGGGCGCGACGCGCTGGCGGCCGTGCGCAGCTTCGATCCGCACCTGCTCGTGCTCGACATCATGCTGCCCGACATGGAGGGCTTCGAGGTCGCCGAGCGGCTCGGCGCCCAGCGCGCGCGGCTGCCGATCATCTTCCTCACCGCGCGCGACGCCACGCAGGACAAGGTGCGCGGCCTGACGAGCGGCGGCGACGACTACGTCACGAAGCCGTTCAGCCTCGAGGAGCTCGTCGCGCGCATCCGCGTCATCCTGCGCCGGACCGGCCTCGCGCAGCCGTCGTCCAGCCGCCTGACGTTCGAGGACCTCGAGCTCGACGAGGACACGCACGAGGTCAGCCGCGGCGGGGCGCCGGTCGAGCTGACGGCGACCGAGTACCGCCTCCTGCGCTACCTGCTGCTCAACCCGCGCCGCGTGCTCACGCGCGCGCAGCTGCTCGACCAGGTCTGGGAGTACGACTTCGACGGCGACGCACGGATCCTCGAGACGTACGTCAGCTATCTGCGCAAGAAGCTCGACCCGCACGGGCCGTCGCTCATCCAGACCGTGCGCGGGGTCGGCTACGCGCTGCGCCTGCCGCGGGGCTGACGATGTCGCTGCGCGGGCGGCTCATCGTCGTGCTGGTCGTGCTGGCGGGCGCCGGGCTGCTGATCCTCGGGGCGGCCACGTACGCGGCGCTGCAGTCCTTCGAGCTGAACCGCATCGACCAGGAGGCCACGGCGGCGATCGACCAGGCAACCCGCCAGATCGAGCGCGAGGGCGGCGGCGGCCGCCCTCCGACCGGCGGCCCCGGGCCCGGGGCACATACCGAGCCCGGTGGCCGGGGGCACGGACGCGACGGACCGCCGGGCGGGATCGGCCTGCCACCGGCGGGCACATACGCCCAGCAGCGCGACGCGGCGGGCAACGTCGTCATCGACACCGTCCTCGGGCGGTCGGCGGGCGAGACCACGCCGCCGGCACCCAAGCTGCCCGCCCGGCTCGCGGCCGGCGACCGGCGCACGGTCGGCTCGGTGGGCTCGTCGGAGCTGCGCTACCGCGTCTACGCGGCCGCGACGCCGGATGCCGCGAGCGGACTGACGATCGTCGCGATCCCGTTCACCGACGTCGACGCGACGCTCGAGCACCTGCTCGTCATCGAGGGGCTCGTCATCGGCGGCGTCCTGATCGCGCTCGCGGCCGCCGCGTGGTGGCTCGTGCGCCTCGGGCTGCGCCCGCTGGACCGCATCGCCGCGACGGCGGGAGCCATCGCGGCGGGCGACCTCTCGCGCCGCGTCGAGCGGGCCGAGCCCCGCACGGAGGTCGGGCGGCTCGGGATCTCGCTCAACGCGATGCTCGCCCGCCTCGAGCAGGCATTCGCCGAGCGCCGTGCCAGCGAGGAGCGCCTGCGCCGCTTCCTCGCCGACGCCTCGCACGAGCTGCGCACGCCGCTCGCATCGATTCGCGGCTACGCCGAGCTCTTCCGCATCGGCGCCGCGCGCGAGGGCCAGGAGGCCGAGAAGGCGATGAGCCGGATCGAAGACGAGTCCGCCCGGATGGGCGTGCTCGTCGAGGACCTGCTCGTGCTCGCGCGCCTGGACGAGGTCCGCGACCCGCACCGCGAGCCGGTCGACCTCGCGGACCTGGCAGCCGACGCCGTCGACGACGCGCGCGCGGTCGCCCCCGATCGCGAGATCGAGTTGCGCGGCAGCGGCGACGGCGCGGTCGTCGTCGACGGCGACCCCGGCCAGCTGCGCCAGGTGCTCGCGAACCTCGTGCGCAACGCGCTCGTGCACACGCCGGCGGGAACGCCGATCGAGGTCGCGGTCGCGGCTCGTCACGGCGAGGCGTCGCTCGAGGTCCGCGACCACGGGCCGGGCCTGCCGACGAGCGACGCGCGCGAGCTCTTCGACCGCTTCTGGCGCGCCGATCCCGGGCGCGGCCGGGGGCGCGCCGGGGCCGGCCTCGGCCTGGCGATCGTCGCGGGCATCGTCACCGCCCACGGCGGCCGCGCGGAGGCCGCCGACGCCGACGGCGGCGGCGCCCGCTTCACCGTCGTGCTGCCGCTACGCCTCGATCGATCCGCCTGAGCATCCGAGGGAGTGCGCCGTGAGGTGCGCGCCGGAATGCGTGGGTCTGGCTCGCCGTGGCACCAGTGGCGACTTCTTGGCTGCCAACCCGAGAAAGTCGCCAAACGATGACGGCGGCCGCGACGAATGGCGATTTCTTGGCTGCCAACCCGAAGAAGTCGCCAAACGACGGGTCGGAGGCAGGCGCCCGAGCAGGGCACGCGAGCGCCGTGTCGACTCAGGCGAGGCGGTCGTGTCGACTCAGGCGCCATATCCGCCCTGGCGCGTGAACGCCCGGGGGCCCGAGGCGTGTCAGCGATCCGGGCGCGTCATCGAGCGGCCCCCCGCGGGCGAAGATGGAAGGTGCCGGCGCCACGGCCGCCTTCGCCACGTGGCCATCCTGCGCCGCGACGCGCGGTCAGCATCCTGCGCGGGTCGTGGGATCAACCATCTAGGCTGGGCGACGGGCGCGGGACATGTGGCGGCGAACGGTCAAGCGGGTGGGCAAGCGCCTGGCACAGGTCGGCGTCGTGCTGCTGCTCGCCGCGGCCGGGGTGCTCGTCGCCAACGAGCTCGGAGCGTCGGACGACGAACGCGGGCCGGCGCCGGTGCCGGTGGGCGTGCGGGTGCTCGCGCCCGGGAGGTTCGAGAGCGCGCACGCGTACGCGCCGTACTACGTCGTGCCGCGCTCCCGCGTCGCCGGCCCGTCGAAGCTCTCGCGCGCGGCCACCAACCGCTTCGTGACACGGCCCGAGGCCGCGCTCGCCACGGGCGGGATCGCCGGCAGCCCGCAGATCGTGCGCCTCGAGCTCCGCGCGACGACGGACGATCCGGTCACCGTCAACGGCGTCCGCTTCGACGTCGTCAGGGAGAGGCGGCCCGTGAAGGGCTGGTTCACCGCGCAGCCGGCGTGCGCGTTCGAGCGCGTGCGCCTCGCGCGGGTCAACCTCGACTCGCGGCGGCGGGCGGTGCGCTACGTCGACACCGACGGCGCATCGTCGCGCTCGCTCGCACTCGCGCTCGACCGCTCCAAACCCGCCGTGCTCGAGCTGCAGGCAGCAACGAAGCGCCACCGCTTCGCGTGGACGGCGGAGCTCTCGGTGAGCCGCGACGGCGGGCCCTCGCGGACGGTGAACGTGAGTGACGGCGGCAAGCCGTTCCTCGTCACGTCGACGCGCGCGAGCCGCGGTTACGCCCCCCGTTTCGGAGCAACCGGGATCAGTGGTTTCGCCCGCGAGCGCGCCTGGAACCGCGGGGTCAAGGGCTGCTGACCTGGTGGGGCTGCCCTACGATCGGCGCATGCGGACGCTTGCGCTCGACGTGCACCAGCTCAGGGGCATGCCGCCCCACACGATCAACGTCTACGTCATCGGCGACGTGCTCGTCGACGCGGGAACGCCCGCCGCGCGGCGGCGGATCCTGCGCGAGCTGCGGGGACGCGAGATCGCAGCCCACGTCGTGACCCACGCCCATGCCGACCATTTCGGCTCAAGCCACGCCGTATGCGAGCAGCTCGGCATGCCGCTGTGGACCGGCGAGCACGACGCCGATGCCGTCCAGACCGGCCGCCCGGCGGCGCCGCCGACGCGCATCGGGGAGCTGCTCAGCCGCGCGACGAAGCCGCCGGGTCACCCCGTCGCCCGCCGCCTGCGCGAGGGCGACGCGGTCGGTGCCGGCTTCACCGTGCTCGACGCCCCCGGCCACTCGCCGGGCCACATCGCCCTCTGGCGCGAGGCCGACCGCACGCTCATCGCGGGCGACGTCTTCTTCAACCTTCCCCGGCTCGGCCCACCGCCGGCCGTCGTGACGGTCGACCCGGGCGCCAACCGCGCCTCGATGCGCCGCCTCGCCGAGCTGCGCCCCGCGCTCGTCCTCTTCGGCCACGGCCCACCGCTGCGTGACCCCGACCGGCTCGCCCGCGCCGCGCAGGCCGTCTAGTACATCCGTCCGCAAGTTCTGCGGGTTTTCCGGGGCGCCCGATCCGTGCCTGACGGCCGGGCATCCCGCAAAACTCCCCAGAACTTCCGGCCGGATGTACTAGCCCCCGACGCCCGCGAGCGCCTCGAGCGCGAGCTCGAGGTGGCGCGCCTCCAGGCGGATGTGGCTCTGCTGGCTCATCGAGCGGGGCGCGACGCCGATCGCCTCGACCGGCGGCGCGTTGGACAGGACGGGCACGACGACGAGCAGCTCGACCCCGACCGACCACGGCCAGCGTGCCGACGACGCCGCGTCGGCGGTCGGCTCGCTGCAGACCTCCGCGACGCCGAAGATGCGCCGCCAGCCGGAGGCGTAGAGCACGAGCCGGTCGCCCGGCGCCATCCGCGGGCGGCGCGGAAACCCGGTGCGCCCCGGCGAGACGAGCGAGCTGCCGGCCTGCAGCCAGTGGTCGGGCAGCGGCGCCGCACCGGTGCCGTGCGCCTTGAGGAACGTCACCGCAGGCGCCGCCGCCCGCGTGCTCCGCCCTCGATCGAGCGCTGCAGCAGCTGCATCGGATGCAGCAGCTCCAGCGGGTGGCCCTTGCGCTCCAGATGGGCGGCGATCTGCAACGTGCAGCCGGGGTTGGCGGCCGCGATCGCGTCGGCGCCGGTGGCGATGAGGTTGTCGGCCTTGCGCGCGCCGAGCTCGGCGGCCGCGTCCGGGCGGGTGAGGTTGTAGATCCCGGCCGAGCCGCAGCACAGCTCCCACTCGGCCGGCTCGACGAGCTCGAGACCGGGGATCGCGCGCAGCAGCTCGCGCGGCTGCGAGCGCACGCCCTGGGCGTGCGCGAGGTGGCAGGCGTCGTGGTAGGCGACCTTCATCTGCACCGGACCGCGCGGTACGCGCGGCTCGACGGCGCCGAGCAGCTCATGCACGTCGCGGGCCCGGGCGGCGACACGCTCGGCGCGCTCGCGCCACTGCTCGTCGTCGCGCAGGAGGTGGCCGTAGTCCTTGATCGCCGAGCCGCAGCCGGCGGCGTTGACGACGACGTGGTCAAAGCGCTCGAAGGCCACGATCGTCGCCTTCGCCAGCGGCAACGAGTCCTCCTCCTGGCCCGCGTGCAGACCGAGCGCGCCGCAGCAGCGCGGCGCGCGCGGCGCGTGGACCTCGTAGCCCTCGGCGGCGAGCACCGCGACCGTGGCAGCGTTGACGTCGCCGAAATAGGCGCGCTGGACGCAGCCCTGCAGGAAGCCGACGGTCCCGCGCCGCTCGCCCTGTGCCCGCGTGACCGCCGGCACGCGCCGGACGCCGTCGCGCAGCGTCAACGGCGGCGCGAGCTCCGACAGCGTTCGCAGGAGGGGCAGGCGGTCCAGCAGCCGCGAGCGCTGCAGCCGCGCGGCGAGGCCCGAGCGCCGGTAGGCGACGATCAGCGGGACCGTCGCGCGCAGCCGGCCCGGATGCGGGAACGTCGCGAACAGGGCGCGCCGCAGCAGCCGCTCGCGCACGCTGCGCGGGTGCCGGCGCTCGACCTGCTGGCGCGTGTCCTCGATGAGCAGGTCGTAGCGCACGCCCGACGGGCAGGACGTGACGCAGGCCATGCAGCCGAGGCAGTTGTCGAAGTGGCCGACCATCGTGGGGCTCAGCTCGCTGCCCTCGTGCAGGCCCTCGCTCATGAGCACGATGCGCCCGCGCGGCGAGTCCATCTCCTCGTTCCACAGAACGTAGGTCGGGCACGTCGGCAGGCAGAAGCCGCAGTGCACGCAGTCCTCGATGAGCTCCTGCTCAGGTGGCTTGTGGTCGTCGAAGGCGCGGTCGATCGGGGTCTGCATCACTAGATTCCTCCGACGAAGATGCCGGGATTGCACGTCGCGGTCGGATCGAAGCGGGCCTTCACGCGGCGCATGAGCACGAGCGCCGGGCTCTCCGGCTGACCCCATGGATCGAGGTGCGCGCGCACCGGACTGGGCGCGTCGAGCACGACGCACGGCGACGGACCGAGGACGTCGCGCAGCCGCGCGATCGCCTGCACGAGCTCCCCGGGCGCGGCGGCCGGCAGCGCGATCCACCACAACCCGAGCGCGGCCCGGCCGACGAGCGTCGCGCCTGCGACCTCGGCGACGACGCACGCCTCCGCGAGTTGCGTGGGCCGGCCGGAGACGCGCACCACGGCGCCCTCGCTGCGCGCCGCGCCGCGCTGCGCCGCGCGCTGGGCCGTCCACAGCGCCTCGTCGTGATCGACGGTCTGCGCCTGCACGCCCGCCTCCGCGAGCAGCCGGTCGGCGGAGGCCGCCTGCTCGGCCGCGGCAATCCCGGCGAAGCGCGCGAGCACGCTCCCCTCCCCCGCCTCCCACCGCACGTCGAGGGACTGGGCCTCGAGCGAGCTGGCCGCAAGCGCGAGCGCGGCGGCCTGCAGCCGCGCCGGGTCGTCGGTGGCGCCGGTCGCGGTCGCATGGGCGGGCGGGCGGGGGTGCAGTCGCACGGCGACCTCGGTGATGAGCCCGAGCGTGCCGAACGATCCGCTGAAGAGCTTGGCGAGGTCGTAGCCGGCGACGTTCTTGATGACCTTGCCGCCCGCGTGGGCGACCGAGCCGTCCGACAGCGCGACGGTCACGCCGAGGACGAGGTCGCGCGCGGCGCCATAGCGATGGCGCAGCGGACCGGAGTCGCCGGCCGCGATCGCCCCGCCGACGGTCGCGCCGTCACCGTCGCCGGCGCCGAGCGGCGGGTCGAGCGCGAACATCTGATCGGCGGCGCCAAGCGTCTCGCCGAGCGCGCGCAGCGAGACGCCGGCCTGCACCACCGCGGTGAGGTCGCCGCGGTTGTGCTCCACGATGGTGTCCAGGGCGCCGGTGCCGAGCCGCACGCCGCACTCGGCACCCGGGTGGCCCCAGGGCTTCGTCGCGCCGCCGGCGAAGCGCACGGCGATGCCGTCCGCTGCGCAGGCGCGCAACAGCTCGGCCGCGTCCTCGGCGGTCTGCGGAGTTTCGCTGCGCAGCGTGCCGGTCCGCATCACTAGAACCGCTCGGCGATCCCGTCGCGCTCGAGCGGATGGCGGCGGTAGGGACCGGGGACCTCGCCGCACAGCCGCGGCGTCGGCATGACCTTGCCCGGATTCGCCAGCCCGCGCGGGTCGAACGCGCAGCGCAGGTGCTGGAAGGCGGCGAGGTCGGGCTCGGCGAACATGCTCGGCATGTGGCGCTTCTTGTCGACGCCGACGCCGTGCTCCCCGGTGATCGAGCCGCCGGCCTCGACGCAGGCCTCGAGGATCAGGCCGGAGAGCTCCTCGGCGCGCTCGGCCTCGTCCTCGCCGTCGTAGCAGACGAGCGGGTGCAGGTTGCCGTCGCCGGCGTGGAAGACGTTGCCGACGCGCATCCCGTACTCCGCGGCGAGCGCCGCGATCCGCTCGAGCACAACGGGGAGCTTCGTTCGCGGGATGACGCCGTCCTGGACGTAGTAGTTCGGCGCCACGCGCCCCATCGCCGCGAAGGCGGCCTTGCGCGTCTTCCAGATCGCGGCGCGGTCGGCGTCGTCGCGCGCGATCCGGATGCCCGTCGCGCCGTTGTGCTCGCAGATGCGCACGACGTCGTCGAAGCGCGCGTCGCACTCGTGGCGCGAGCCGTCGAGCTCGACGATGAGCGCCGCGCCGACGTCGGTCGGGAAGCCGGCGTGGACGGCCTGCTCGGCGGCCTGGATCGTGAGCGTGTCCATCATCTCGATCGCGCCCGGCACGACCCCCTCGGAGACGATCTCCGACACCGCCTCGCCGGCCTCGCTCGTCGTGTCGAAGAACGCGACCATCGTCTTGATCGCCTCCGGGACCGGGACGACGCGCAGCGTCACGGCGGTGCAGATCCCGAGCGTCCCCTCCGAGCCGACGAACGCGCCCAGCAGGTCGTAGCCGGGGTGGTCGACCTCCTTGCCGCCGAGGGTCACGACCTCGCCGTCGGCGAGCACGATCTCCAGTCCCGTGACGTAGTTCGTCGTGAAGCCGTACTTGAAGCAGTGCGCGCCGCCGGAGTTCTCGGCGACGTTGCCGCCGATCGAGCAGACGATCTGCGAGGACGGGTCGGGCGGGTAGAAGTGCGTCGGCGCGACGGCCGTCGAGACCTCGGTGTTCGTCACGCCCGGCTCGACGACGATGCGCCCGTTGGGCAGGTCGACCTCGAGCACGCGGCGCATCCGCGTGACGGCGATGAGCACGCCCTCCGGGACGGGCAGCGCCCCTCCGGACAAGCCCGAGCCGGCCCCGCGCGCGACCCACGGCACGCCGGCGTCCGAGCACGCGCGCACGATGTCGCGGACCTCCGCGGCGCTGCCGGGCAGCACGACGGCGCCTGGCGTCGCGCGGTACTGCAGGAGCCCGTCGGACTCGTACGTGCGCAGCTGGATCGCCTCGGTGAGGACGTGCTCGGAGCCGCAGCTCTCGCGCAGGCTCGCCAGCAGCTCGGGAGTGAGCGGCGCGGGATCGGTGGTGATGGTCTGAGCCGACTCGGTCATGAGGCACACGGGCGCCGGCAGTGGCTGGGCCCAGGCTGACGGAGGGTACGCACATCGTGGCCTACCCGTCGCGGGCGTAGACCGTGCGTCGCGTCGCTACGCGCGCTGACGCGGCAGGAGCCCGGCGAGTGACCGGGCTCCTGGAACGTCGTGGCGTGGGAGGCTGCGAGCGCCTACGACCGCTGCATCTCGTCGACCGCCGTCACCTGGAACTGCTTGTTGACGAGGACCTCGACCTCGGTGCCGTCGGACCTGCGCACGTGCGCCTCGTAGGCCGAGCCGTGCTGGGCGTCGGTCTCGACGCGCAGCACCGTGCCGCCCGCGACCTTCTCGAGCGCCGCGGCCTTGACCTTCGCGGCCGCGTCGCCGGTCAGCGCGGTCTCGCCGGGCGCGCGGCCGCCGCGCGGTCCATGGGCGGGACGGTCGGGGCCGCCGCGGCGGCGGGACTCGACGGACGTCGCCTCGAAGCTCTTGTTCACGAGGACCTCGACCTCGGTGCCGTCGGACCTGCGCACGTGCGCCTCGTAGGCCGAGCCGTGGTGCTCGCCGGTTGTGACGCGCAGCACCGTGCCGCCCGGGACCTTCTTGAGCGCCGCGGCCTTGACCTTGGCGGCCGTGTCGCCGGTCAGCTCCGTCTCCTGCGGGCGCTGCGGGCGCTCGGTGGACGACGAGCTCGACGAGCTCGAGCTGTTCGTCGCCGCGCCTGCGAGCGTCGCGCCACCGGCGGCGAACGCCGCGAGCGCGGCGAGCGTCATGAGCATGTTGCGGGCAGTCTGGAACATCGATCCTCCTGGGTTCGTGGTGCGAGTCGCCCTGAGGATCGGCGCGCCGGCTGGGACGAGCCTCGGCTGACGCTGAGCGTTCGCTGAGAGCGGCGGTCAGGCGCCGTCGCGCAGCTCGGCCAGGCGCCGGTGAGCGAGGGCCGTCGCCATCGCGCCGTCGCCGACGGCACCGGCGACGCGCTTCGTCGAGCCGTGGCGCGCGTCGCCGGCGGCAAAGAGCCCAGGCACGCTCGTCTCCAGCGCGAGCGGGTCGCGGTCCAGCGGCCAGCCGGCGGGGCGCTTGCCGTGGTCGAGCAGATCCGGGCCGATGAGCAGGTAGCCGGCCGGGTCGTGGGCGACGCCCACGTCGTCGGCCCAGTCCGTGCGCGGCGTGCCGCCGATGCACGCGAACAGCGCCTTCGCCGGGATCTCCTCCCGCACATCTGCGTCGCGTTCCTGGAGCACCGCGCCGGAGAGCTCGCCGTCCTCGTTGGACGCGATCCCCGTGACCTCGGTGTTCAGGCGCACGTCGACGAGCGGATCTCGAGGCGGCGCCACTCCATTCCCGGCGCCGCGATGACGACCGGCGCACGCACCGTGTGCCCGCCGGCGAGCTCGAGCTCGAAGCGCCCGTCATCGGTGTTGTCACTGCCGACGACCGGACGCAGCAACGACAGGTCGGCGCCGAATCCCTCCGCCTGGCGGCCGGCGAGGGCGGGCGAGCTCGGCGCCGGCGATCCCGCTCGGAAAGCCGAAGAAGTTCTCGATTCTCGACGTGTGCGAGGCCTGACCGCCCGGGACGTCGCGCTCGCTTCACCAGGCTCGGCGGAGCAGACGATCGGATGACTCGTCTCGTGGTGGTGCGCCGTCGCGTGGCGGCCCGGGGAGCTACGCCACGAACGCCGCCGGCGGCAGCGCGTAGTACGCCTCGCCGGCGGGGCTGCCGTTCGGGCTCTTGCCGCCGTGGACGACGATGAGCGGCGCGTGGCCGAGGAGCCCACCGTGGCCGACGACCCACGCGTCCGCCTCGTCGCGCCGGTCTTCGGGCACATCCGTGCGGCGGATGACGACCATGCCCTCCGGGCGGTCCTCGACATCCAGCAGCGGCAGATCGAGCAGGAGCTCGCGGATCGGTTCGTCTGACATCGCGGTCAGGCTAGCGCGCGGCTCCGGGGTCCGGCAAGCGGCGCCGCGCCATCGATTGCCCCTACCTGAGCTCGCCTGGGAGGAGTGAGAACATCACCGAGTCGCGCCGGCGCCCGTCCGGGTGGGCCAGGTGTGAGCGCAGCACGCCCTCGCGCTGGAACCCGACCTTCTCGGCCACTCGCTGAGAGGCACCGTTGTCGGGGTCGGTGACGAGTTCGAGCCGGTCGAATCCCAGCTCGTCGAGCGCGTAGCGACAGAGCCGTCGCAGCGCGCGCGTCATGACACCACGACCGCGCGCATCGGTGACGCACCAGTAGCCGATGCGGCCGGCGTTGCTGCCTTCGACGCGCACTGCGATCGAGCCGACCACTCGCCCGTCTTCGGCGATGGCGAACTCGTGGCGGCCCGGTTGGCCGGCGCCGGTGACGAACGCGCGCGCGTCGTCGCGCGTGTACGGCCGTGGGATGACGGACATCCAATGCTGGATCTCACGGTCCTGGCATGCCGCGTAGACCGCGGGAGCGTCGTCCTCACTCCACGGGCGCAGCACGATCGGGTCGTCGCGAAGCTCCATTCCGGCAACGCTACTGACGGCGACCAGAACGAGACGACGCCGCCGGATCGTCCTGCTGACCGGTAGCGAACTCCACTTTGTCGTCGCCGCAATCGGAGCTGACGACGAAGACGTGCCTTCCGCCCGGCAGCGTGTAGACGAATTGCACACTGAGCCGCAAGCAACGGTCACGCGCGCTTAACCGTAGGTCAATCATGAGAGAGCGATGAGAACGCTGCTCTTGGGGTATAGGCAGCCTGGGGCCCCGCGTGCCTACCCGTGTGCCGCGGGGCCCTTGCTTGAACCCCTCGGAGTTGCGGACGCTGCACGGCACCCCGGAACACCGCCCTGAAAATGTGCGCGCAGCATGGAGGCGCAGGGTTGACCGTTCACGCTCGTTCTGGGACGCTCGCCGCCTCTGGCGTTCGAGCGTGCGAAGAGGTGGGTCGCGTGATGAGCTTGGCCATCGGCGCGCGGAGCCGGCGTCGACCCGCGTGTCCCCCGCTGCTGGTGACACTCGTGTGGGTCGTCCTTGTCATGCTCCCTGGATCGGCGCTCGCCGAGCCCGTCGTGGTGGACGGTATCGCGGGGACCAACGGCGCATCGGTGCCCACGCTGCAGTGGGGGCCTTGTCCGGCCGCGACGCCGGACGAGGTTGACGTCCTGAAGGACTATCGGTGCACGCTCGCCGAGGTACCTCTGTCCTACCGCGACCCGCACGGCCAGCGGATCGTGTTGGCGCTCGGTCGGCTTCCCGCGACTGATCCCGAGCATCGTCTGGGGACGCTGTTTTGGAGACCGGGCAGCGCGGGCCGTATCCCGCCCGCGCTCTCGCCGACGTTGCACGAGCGCTTCGACATCGTCGGCTTCGATCCGCGCGGCGTCGCGGCGAGCACGCCGCTGCACTGCTTTGCGACCAACCACGAGGCGCTCGAGTCGTTCGGTCTGCCGTTTCCGATCACGCTCGCCCAGGAGCGCAGCGTGATCGAGTCGACGCGCCGGGGTACGCGGCGCTGCGCCGAGAACGGCGGCCCGATCCTCGCGCACATGGGGACTGCCAACGTCGCGCGTGACCTGGACCTTCTGCGCCAGGCGGT
This sequence comes from Solirubrobacteraceae bacterium, assembly GCA_051005755.1. GTDB lineage: Bacteria > Actinomycetota > Thermoleophilia > Solirubrobacterales > Solirubrobacteraceae > CADCVQ01. The sequence goes on along the minus strand of JBPCJA010000021.1, from coordinate 2,967 downwards.
CGGCGACGAGGAGCTGAGCTACTTCGGGTTCTCCTTTGGGACCCACCTTGGCGAGGTGTACGCGAACCTGTTCGGTGATCGCGTGCGAGCGCTGACGCTCGACGGAGTGGTCGACCCGGTGGAGTGGACGACGGGCCGCACGCCGCAGGAGGCGCAGCTTCCGGTCTTCCTGCGGCTGGGCAGTCACGAGGGCGCCTACGCCGCGCTGCTGGCGTTCCTGCGGGCTTGCCAAGACGATGTGCGCTGCGCTTTCAGAGAGCAGGGACGCGACCTGCTGGTCAAGTACGACACGCTGGTGCGGCGGCTGGGCCGGCGACCCGTGGAGATCGTCGTGAACGGCCAGCCGCTTGCCGTCACCTACCAGAGCGCGGTGAACTTCACGCTCAGGAACCTGTATGACCCGGCCTTCTCGGCCGATCTCGCGGCGGTTCTGCAGCAGGTCTACGTCGCCACCGAGCAGCGCGGTCGATCCGTCCCTCGGCGGCTCAACCTCGATCGGGTGGGCTCGTCCGTGCGTCCGAGGTACGGGCTGCCGACGACCACGGACGAGCCCTATCTTGGGATCGAAGCGCTGTCGGCCGCCTTCTGCGCGGACTCCGACAGCGCGTCCAACCCATGGGTGTGGCCGCGGTATGCCCGCGCTGCCGATCGCGCCGCACCGTACTTCGGCTCCGCCTGGGCGTACGTCTCGCTGCCCTGCGCGACGTGGCCGGGCCGGGATGCCGACCGTTACACGGGCCCCTGGGACCGGCCCACAGCTCACCCCCTCCTGCTGATCGCAAACCACCGGGGCGACCCGGCCACCCCGTATGAGAACGCCGTCTGGACCGCCCGCGAGCTCGCTGACGCGCGCGTCCTCACGCTGGACTCGCTCGTCGGGCACGGCGCATTCGGCCAGAGCCAGTGCATCGTCAGGGCGGTCGAGCGCTACCTCATCGACTTGCAGCTCCCACCCGAAGGCACCATGTGCCAGCCCGACCGCCGACCCTTCGACTCCCTGCCTCGGGTGCGCTCAGGCAACCGCCGATGACTCCGAGCGGCATTGACCCGGGCCATCCCGCCGTGAGTGCGCGGTCGCGCGCCGGCGCCGACCGGCGAAGCTGTGCATTGGGAGACATGCCCCTTTACGCGTGCAGGAGACGCCGGTCTACTGATGGCCAATCGTCGAGCAGTCACCTGATCTACGGTCGTCGTCAAGAGCAAATAGTATGAATATTCTTCTCTTTAATATCGTAGTCCGCCCCGACCCCGTAATCGTCGTCTACGTTCTGGTGATGGCGGCTGGCGTCTGCGCTGGCATCGCGACAGCAGCCAAAGGTCGCTGGGGGTGGTTCCTGGTCGGCTTGTTGACCAGCGGGATCACATTCTTCTTCTCGGCCTTCCTGCCCGCCGCGCCTAGCAGCATCTGGGGCCGGCACCGAGGTTCCTGAGCCCCTGGTACACCCGTTGGCGGCTGCGCCGCGCGCCGTAGCATGATGGCGGTTGGTCGCGGCGAGCTGGGCGGCTGCCCCCAGCGGTTGAGGGGATGCCGGCAGGCTCGTTTTCCGATTTTGGTACCGCTCGCGGGAGACGGAGAAATAAACTTTGATGGCTCTGCTCGTGGAGTCTATATAGTCAGATATTCGCACCATCCACAATCCCAGTGGCTGGTAGGCCTAAGGGCGATATGTCGCATACGTTCGTTGGGTTCTTGTTCGCTCTCTGCCCGGCGCGTTTGATCCAGCCCACAGAGTCGCGGACGACAGGAGGGGTAATGTCGCTGACCGAGCCACCGAGCGATGGCCGCAAGAGCGCCGGCGCTCAGGGCAAGAGCACCGGCGCTCAGGATGAAAAGCAGCGGCTCGCCGACGGTGAGCAGATGTTTGCCGACAGCGACCAGACGCTGTCAGACGCAGATCGGGCGAGCTCGGCCAGCGACCAGACCAGTGCCGACAGCGATCAGGTGGCCGCTGACCGCGATCAGGCCGCCAGCGATCACGACCTTGCCGCAGGCGGCAGCCCGGGTGTGCACGAGTTCAGCCGGGAGATCCGCGAGCGCACGAGCCGCGACCGTGATCAGGCCGCCGAGGCGCGTCTGGATGCCGCCAGCCAGCGAGACGCGCTGGCGAACGCACGCGATGTCGCGGCGCTGGCGCGAGACCACGCCGCCGACGCCCGCGGTGTCGCGATGGCACAGCGGGACGCCGCCTACCCGGGACGACGGCGCGCGCACGCGCTGAGATTGGTCATCGCGCCGTCGGAGCGCGCGCTCCGCGCACAAGCCGCCGAGCAGCGCGCGCTGGCCGCCCAAGACCGCCAGGCCGCGGCACGGGACCGCGAACAGGCCGCCAACGAGCGGATGCTCGCCCTTCTTGACCGTGAGGCGCTCGCGCGCCAGCTTGCGATCGCCGAGACCGACGCGCTGACGGGAGCACGCGCGCGGGCTGCGGGGCTGACCGACCTCGACCATGAACTGGATCGCTGCCGTAGGACCGGCAGCATGCTCGTCGTCGCCTACATCGACGTCGTCGGACTGAAGACCGTCAACGACACCCAGGGCCATGCGGCCGGCGACGAACTGCTGAAACACATCGTGGCGCTCATCAAAAAGCACGTGCGCCCCTACGATCTGATCATCCGACTCGGCGGGGACGAGTTTCTGTGCGCGATGTCCAGCATGACCTTGCTGGACGCACACCGGCGCTTCAGCGCGATAGCCGCCGCGCTTGCCGCCGCACCGGACGCCGCCGCGATCAGCACCGGCTTCGCCGAGCTCTCACCCGACGAACCCGCGACAGAGCTGATCGCGCGCGCAGACAGCGACCTGCTCGACAGCCGCCGTCCCAACCGCGACAGCCGGCCATAGTAGTGCTTTGGTAGGTGGTTATTCGCGTTGGGGTGGTGGGTGGAGGGGTAGGTCGGTGAGGTCGATCGGTTGGTGGCAGGTTGTGCAGCGGCCGGTCCAGCACTGCAGTAGTGGCTGGAGCA
>JBPCJA010000020.1:0-10226 GCA_051005755.1 Solirubrobacteraceae bacterium | reverse complement strand
GCCGGCAGCAGCGCGAGCGCGGCCGCCGCACCGGCGACCGCGCCGCCGACGCTGGGGGGCAGGACGAAGCGCCGCAGCGCCCGCGGCGGCGGGTGCTCGAGTGCGCCGGGCTCGAGCGCGAGCGCCGGGACGAGTCGTGCGACGACGGCCTCGGCGTCGCGGCGCCGCACGAGCGGCAGGAGCGTTCGGCCGACTGTGCGCTCCTTGCCGTGGGCCACGCTCTCCAGGCGCAGCGCGGCGAGCCCGAGCGGCCCGCGCAGCAGGCCCTCGACGATGACCACGCCATCGACTCTCTGCAGCGGGATGCTCAGCGCGCGGCGGGCAAGCAGTCCGCGGCGGATGCGCAGCACCTGCGCGTCGCGCTCGGCCACGAAGCCCGCGAACACGACGATCGCGGCGAGGAACGACAGGACGTAGCCGCCGGCGAGGGCGAGCGCGGCGGCGACCGCGATCTCGCGCGGCGTGTCCAGGCCGGCGAGCAGTCCCTCGCCGCCCTGGACGTCGATGACGTTGTCGGCGACCGCGTACAGGCCCGCGACCGCCGACACCGCGGCGCTGATCTGCGGCCCCGTGATCGCGGCGAGGAGCAGATGCCTGACCCGCAGGGCGACGCGCTCGTCCGGCGCTGCGGGCTCCGGCTGTCCGAGCGCCCGGCGCAAGCGCACGGCCTCCTCGTGGGTCACCGCCGCGAGCACGACCTCGTCCTCGTCGGCGGCGCCGGGGACCTGCACCCGCAACTCGACGACGCCGAACATCCGTTGCAGCGGGCCGGTCGCGGTGTCGACCGCCTGCACCCGCGCGCGCGGCACGACGCGCTCGTCGGGGGTGAACACGCCCGAGCGGTAGTGCAGCGCGACGTCGTCGAGCCAATACGTCGTCGCACGCCAGCGGACGTAGCCCACGACGGCGCTGGCGACGATGCCGGCGAGCGCCAGCGCGGCTGCGGTGCCCGGCGTGCCCCCGCGAACGATGGCAACGAGCACCAAGCCGGCGGCGAGCTGCACGGCCGAGCCCACCGCCTCGACGACGATCGCCGCATGGTGCATGCGCCGCGGGACGTCAGAGGTCATCCGGCGTGCGGAGCTTCGCGAGGATGCGGTCGCGCAGATCATCGGCCTGCGGGCGCTGCAGGCCGGGAATCGTCGTCTTGCCCGCCGCGGTGTGCACGTGCAGGCGCACGAGGCCGAACACGTCGGTCCAGCCGGTGCGTTCGACCGAGACGTGCTGGATCCGCGTGACGGGCACGATCGTGCGGACCACGCGCCAGGCGCCGTGCAGGAGGTCGAGCTCCTCCTCTTGCAGCTCCCAGCGCCAGCGGCGGTAGCGGACGATCGACAGGCCGAAGGTGGAGAGGACGGCCGCGGCGACGACGGCGATCGCGAGCACAAGCGGGAACCACGCCGCGTTCGCGGTGAGCGTGCCGGCGACGGCGATGAGCACGAGGCACGTCCCGAAGGACTCGCTCAACCACATCGTGCGGGTGGCGATCGGCAGCCGGTTGGAGGGCTCGGAGCGCGGCGTTCCCGTCAAGCGCCGAGTGTCGCAGAAGCGCGGCGAGCGGCCTGAGCCTGGATCCGCCGCGAGATTCGGTGGAGCAGGCTCAGCGCGGGCGATGATCAGGTGACGAGCTCCAGGCGCGGGTTCGGCCACTCCTCGCGTCCGACCTTCGAGCACGGGCGACCATCGACGCGGACCACGTCGGCGGTGAAGTCGTTCTCGCCCTGCAACAGCGACGAGCCGACGCCGTAGGCGTCGACGGGGGCACCCGCCTCCTCGAACGCGGTGATGCGCTCCGCGCGAAATCCGCCGGAGACGACGATGCCGGTGCCGCCGTGCCCGGCGTCGTCGAGTCCCGCTCGGACGCGGCGCGCGAGCTCGATGCTCACCCCGCGCGGCGCCGAGTCGCCGAGATCCTCGAGACAGCGATCGACGAGCGACTCGGACGTATCGAGCCGCACACCCCAGAGGTCGTCGCCCAACGCGTCGGCGACGGCGACCGCGGTCCGCAGCGAGTCGTTGTCGCAGGACGGTGACGTTCATCTCGCTGGCGAAGCGGGTCGCGAACGCGCGCGCCGCGGCGACGGTGTCACCCCCGTAGGCGGCGATCAGCGCGTGGGGGACGGTCCCGACGCCGCGCCCGCCCCACCACGACGCCTGGGCATCGGTCGAGACGCCGATCGCGCCCGCGATGTGGGCCGACCAGCCGTCTCCGGTCTGGACGAGCCAGTGATCGTGGCGAGCGGGGAAGAAGAGGACGGGCTTGCCGCGCGCGGCGTCGACGACGGCACGCACGTTGCGCATGACCAGCGACCGGCGCGCCAGCGACCCGAGGTAGACGGTCTCCAGGTGAGCGAAGAGCGGATAGTCGCCCTCGATCGTCAGCACGGTCTCGTACGGCGCCACGGGGGCGCCCTCGTCGAGCGCGTGGACGGTGAGCTGATCCCAGCCCGGTGTCCAGACGCCGGCGGGAGTCATCGTTCCGGCCCCCGTCTTGAGGATCGCAATCGCTTCGTCGATCCCTCCGAGGACCGAGTCGTGCTTCTGGAAGACCTGCATCACCACGCGCGGATGGCGATCCTCGGCCTCGAGCAGCTCCTTGGCGAAGTTGAAGTACGCGTCGCTGTAGTAGCCCGCGCGCAGGCGCCCGACCGGGAGGTTGAAGATGGCCGGGTCGAGCCGCCGACGCGGTGGAGCGTTCACCGGACCGGCTCCGCGATCGTCAGCGTCGCGTCAGCATCTCTGCGAGCTTGTCCTTGATCGCCTGGCGGACGAATCGGCCGCTCTCCGGGTCGCCCTTGGCGAGCGCGCGAGCGAAGCCCTTCACGTGCTCGGCGCGTACGTGCGGTGGGAGCGGTGGGACCTCGGGGTCGGTGATGGCCTCGATCAGCGCGGGGCGCCCGGCGCTCAGCGCGCGATCCCACGCGGGACCGACCTGCGCGGGTGCGTCGATGCGGATCGCCTCCATCCCGAGCTGGCGCGCATAGGCCGTGTAGTCGAATGGCGGGAGATTCTGGCTGGCCTCGAGCTTGGCGTCGCCGGCCAGCACGCGCTGCTCCCACGTGACCTGGTTGAGGTCGCCGTTGTTGAGCACGAGGACGACGAGGCGCGGGTCGCAGTCGTTCCAGCGGTCGGCGTAGGCCATGAGGTCGATCAGGCCGTTGAGGCCGAGCATCTGCATCGCGCCGTCGCCGAGGCAGGCGATGACGGGCCGGCCGGGATGCGCGAGCTTGGCTGCCAGCGCGTAGGGGACGGCCGGGCACATCGTCGCCAGCGTGCCCGACAGCGCGGTGTCCATCCCGTCACGCAGGCGCAGGTGCCGCGCCCACCAGTTCGTTGCCGAGCCTGAGTCCGCGAGCAGGATCGCCCGCTCGGGCAGCCGTGCCGACAGCTCGTGGAAGACGAGCTGCGGGTTGAGCGGCTGAGCCGACTCGTGCGCGCGCTCCTCCAGGATCTGCCACCAGCGCTCGACGCCCGCCTCGATCTCCGCGCGCCAGGAGCGATCCTCCTTGCGTGCGAGTAGCGGGATCAGTCGTCGCAGCGTCGCGCGCGCATCGCCGACCAGGTTGACCTCGTTGGGATAGCGGATGCCGAGCATCCGGCCGTCGATATCGATCTGCACGCCGCGGGCCTGTCCCGGCTCGGGCAGCCACTCGGAGTAGGGGAAGCTCGTGCCGACCATGAGCAGCGTGTCGCAGCCGTCCATCAGGTCGGCCGACGGCCTGGAGCCCAGCAATCCGATCGGGCCCGTGACGAACGCAAGCTCGTCGGAGATCGCGGCGCGGCCGTTGAGCGCCTTCGCGACGCCCGCGCCGAGCAGATCGGCAACCTGCTCGACCTCGGGCGCGGCTCCCCGGGCGCCCTGCCCGACGAGCATGGCGACCTTTGCCCCCGCGTTGAGGACCTCCGCTGCGCGCTGCAGCTCGCCGTCCTCGGGGATCACGACAGGTGCGCGGTAGCCGAGACTCGTCTGCACCGCGCCATGAGCGCGCGGTGGCTCCTGGACCGGCATCTCCTGGAGGTCGGCAGGAACGATGAGGCAGGTGACGGTGCGCTGGGCCAGCGCGATGCGCACCGCGCGATCGATGAGATGTGGCACCTGCTCCACCGTCATCGCGACCTGCACGAACTCGGACGCGACGTCCTTGAACAGCGACAGCAGGTCGATCTCCTGTTGGTAATGGCCCCCGAGCGACATCCGCTGCTGCTGGCCGACGATGGCCAGCACCGGCGCATGGTCGAGCTTGGCGTCATAGAGCCCGTTGAGCAGGTGGATCGCGCCCGGCCCCGAGGTCGCCATGCACACCCCTACCTCACCGGTGAGCTTGGCGTGCGCGCACGCCGCGAAGGCCGCAAGCTCCTCGTGGCGAGTCTGGATGAACTCGGGCCCGTCGACCGCGCCGTGGAATGCCAGGTTGAGCCCGGTGGAGCCGTCTCCGGGATAGCCGTACACACGCTCGACCCCCCAATCATGCAGCCGACCGAGCAGAAACTCACCAACCGTCGGGGCGGTCATGACGTCGCGTTTGAAACCGCGCGCTTGGTCGCCATGGCGATCAGCGGTCGCACAGGGCGTCGATTGGACCACGATCCTTCAGCATGCGCTCAGCTCCTGTCTGTCGATCGGACCTCGCCGCCGGTCTACCCCGGTCCGCGCCGCTTCATCGGGGCAAGGCGTGGGCGAGACGATGCGAGGCCGCGGCGGCGCTGCCGCTGCCCCGGACGCCGGTGCGTCCTCCACGGATGTCGATTTGGCGCGCTTTCAGCGCGTGCGCCGAATAACTCGCCAATCGCCGCGCGGTCATGACAATGAACAAGGTCCATTCAGCGCGACAGGCCACTGAACGTGCGCCGTCGAGGCGCCGCAATTATGGGCTGCTCGGCGGCGGTGTGTGGCACGTCACACCGCTGGGGGTGGGGGAGGACGAGGATCGGTGATGACCACCACGGTCGAGTTCGATCGGAGATATTGATGAAACGGATCCTCGTTCAGGCGGGTCATATGCCGCCGTTGCAGCGCCATCACGAGACGCAGACGGGCGCACCGGGCGAGGCGAAGCTCGTCGCGGACATCCAGCGGGCTCTGGTCGGCCTGCTGGAGGAGGACGAGAACTTCGATCCGCTGCCGATGCCGGGACGGATCACGCCTGACAGCGTCCGTGTTGACGGCGCGGTCTTCCTGCACGCCGATGGTGTCAGCGCTGCGTCCGCGAGAGGGTTCTCGCTCGGGTTCCCAGACGTTGCGGTCAACAGGCGCCTGGCGGAGTTGATCGCCGCCGAGATCGAGAAGCTTCCCGGCCGCCCTCCGCGGCGACCCAACAACAACACGGCCGACATGGCGCAATACTACGGCTTCGGGCACGTCGCCACAGCGGGGCCGGAGGTCCTCATCGAACACGGTTTTGTGACGAACCCTGACGAGCACGCCTGGCTGAAGGGAAATGTCAAGCAGCTCGCCCACGCCGAGCACAGGGCGCTGCGGCGCTTCTTCGGCTTGGGCTCCGGCCAACCGCCCGCAGACACCGGGAAACGGCCACCGCGTGACGCCGGACACCGTGTTTCACGCATCGCCGCGTGCGCTGGCCGGACGCGCTGAGCGCTATCTGGTCCAACGGCCACACGGCGAATACAGTGACGACGATGTCCGGACGATCGTACGGCGCTATTACGCGACCGCTCAGGCGGTCGGCCTCGGACCCCCTGCTCGTCGTGGCACAGATGGTGCAGGAGACCGCCCATCTCACATCGTTCTGGTCGCAGCGGCCACGTCGAAACCCGGCCGGCATCGGCGTCACCGGCGCGCCCGGCGTTGGGCTGAGCTTCCCGGACTGGGCGACCGCGATTCGGGCTACACGGGTCGGCTCCTGGCCTACTCGCTGCCACCAGGCGTCGAGAACGAAGCTCAGGCCGAGCTGATCGACGAGGCGCTGGCGTTCCGCCCACTGCCGCAGAACCGACGCGGTGTGGCCCGGACGCTCCAAGGCCTCTGTGGCACGTGGGCGGCCGACACCGACTATGCGGTCAAGCTCAGCCGCGTCGCCAACGAGATTCGCTCCCACAACGTGTGATACGTACACCGGCGCCACCGCAGCCGGCTACACAACGGAAATCACCCGTCCTAGGGACGTCCCAGCGGCGGCTCGCGCCCCGGCGGCTGCAGCGGACGTTCTCGCACCGGCGCGGCCGGGATCGGACGGGACTCCACGCTCCCGGGCGCGGCCAGGGCGACCGGCTCACCGTGATGGCCGATCTCCAGCGCCTCGCCCGCGAGCAGCTCGTAGCGCGCCTCGGCGCGACCGACGGTGACGCGCAGCCGCCGCCCGCGGTAGATGAGCCGGAAGCACAGGCGGGTCAGCTTGGCCGGCAGGCGGGGCGCGAACTGCAACGTCGTGCCGTGGTCGCGCATCCCGCCGAAGCCCGCGACGGCGACGAGCCAGGATCCCGCCAGCGCGGCGATGTGCACCCCGTCGCGCGTGTTGAACGCGAGGTCGCGCAGGTCGATGAACGCGGTCTCGGCGAGGTAGTCGTAGGCGAGCTGGACGTGACCGACCTCCGCCGCCAGGATCGCCTGCACGCATGCCGATAGCGAGGAGTCGCGGACGGTGATGGCCTCGTAGTACTCGAAGTCGCGCGCGCGCTGCTCGGATGTGAAGCAGTCGCCGCAGACGTACAGGGCGAAGACGAGATCGGCCTGCTTGACGACCTGGCTGGAGTACAGCAGGTAGTACGGGTAGTGCAGCAGCAGCGGGTAGTGGCCCGGCGGCGTGTGCTCGAAGTCCCAGCGGCGATAGCGCGTGAAGCCCTCGGACTGCGGCGTGACGCGCAGGTCCTGGTCGTAGGGCAGGACGATCGCGTCCGCGGCGTCGCGCCAGGCGGCGATCTCCTCCTCGTCGACGCCGAGCTGCGCGGCACGGCGCGGCTGATGCACCGCGAGCGTCGCCGCCGCGCGCAGGTTCCGCGCCGCCATGACGTTCGTGTAGACGTTGTTGTCAGCCAGCGCCGAGTACTCGTCGGGCCCGGTGACGCCGTCGATCCGGAAGCCGCCCTGGGCGTCGTGGTGCCCGACCGAGCGCCACAGCCGCGCTGTCTCGACGAGCAGCTCGAGCGCCACGTCCTGCGCGAACGACTCATCCTCGGTCGCCGCGATGTAGCGCCGCGTCGCGTCGGCGATGTCGGCGTTGATGTGAAACGCGGCCGTCGCGGCGGGCCAGTAGCCCGAGCACTCCTGGCCGCTGATCGTTCGCCACGGAAAGGTCGCGCCCTCGAGGCTCAGCTCGCGGGCACGGGCGCGGGCGAGGTCGAGCGTCGAGTGACGCCACAGCAGCGCGTCGCGTGCCGCGGGCGGTGCGACGTACGTCAGGACGGCGAGCGTGAAGCTCTCCATGTCCCAGAACGAGTGACCGTCGTAGCCGCGGCCGGTCAGCCCCTTCGCCGGGATCGCGCGTCCCTCGGCGCGCGCGGCGGACTGCAGGACCTCGAAGAGCGCGAAGCGGATCGCCTGCTGCAGCGCCGGGTCGCCGTCGAGCTCGACGTCGGCGCGCGCCCAGAAGTCGTCGAGGTACTCGCGCTGGGACCTACGCAGGCCATCCCACCCGCTCCGAACCGCCGCGGCGAGCGCCGCGTCGACCTGGTCGCGCATCGCGGGCAGCGAGCGCTGGCTCGACCAGCCGTAGGCGAGGAACTTCACGATCCGCAGCCGCTCGCCGGCCTCGAGCCCGGTCGAGATCGTCACGCGCGCGAGGTCGCGCTCGCTCTCGGCCACGGTCACGGTATGCGGTGGCCCGTCGATGACATGGTCCATCCCCGCCGCGATGCGCAGCTGCGACGACCGCGTGATGTGCACGAGCCCCGCGCGTAGGCCGTTGTGCGCGTGGGCCTCTCCACTCAGCGGCTTGCGCAGCGCGGCCGCGGCCCGGGGATCCCTGGCTGCCACCGGCACGGGCTCGTTGGCCACGAGCTCGGACTGCACGACGATCCGCGCCGGCGCGCCGTAGGGCTCGACCTCGTAGAGGATCGCCGCGACCGAGCGCTGGACGAAGGAGACGAGGCGTGTCGTCCGCACGATCACCCCCTGGCCCGCCGGCGAGAGCCAGCGCACCTCGCGGCGCAGCTCGCCGTCGCGCAGGTCGAGCGTGCGCTCATGGCGCTCGAGGGTCCCGTAGCGCAGGTCGAAGGGCTCGTCGTCGACGAGCAGGCGCAGGACCTTGCCGTTCGTGACGTTGATCATCGTCTCGCCGGACTCGGGATAGCCGTAGCCCGCCTCGGCATAGGGCAGCGGACGGCTCTCGTAGAAGCCGTTGAGATACGTGCCCGAATGACCCGCCGGCTCGCCCTCGTCGAGGTTGCCGCGCAGGCCGATGTGGCCGTTGGAGAGGGCGAAGACCGCCTCCGTGTGGGCGAGCAGGTCGAGCTCGAGCGTGTGCTCGGGGATCGACCAGGGATTGACCCCGAAGACGTCCTCGCCGATCATGGACCGTCCAGTAGGTCGGCGAGATCCTTCACCACGACGTCGGCGCCGCGCGCTTTCAGCGCCTCCGCCTGCCCGGTGCGGTCGACCCCGACCACGAAGCCGAAGCCGCCCCGGCGGCCGGCCTCGACGCCGGCGAGCGCGTCCTCGAAGACGGCCGCGTCGGGCGGCGGCGTGTCGAGCGCACGGGCGCCCGCGAGGAACATGTCCGGTGCCGGCTTGCCCGGCAGGCCATCGCGCAGCGCGACGACCCCGTCGATGACGGCCTCGAAGAGGTGCTCGATCTTCGCCGCCCGCAGGACCTCCCTGGCGTTCGCGCTCGACGAGACGACGGCGCATCGCAGCCCGGCCTCGCGCGCAGCCTCGACGTAGCGAACCGATCCCTCGTAGACCTCGACTCCCGCCGTGCGGATGAGCGACAGCACCAGCTCGTTCTTGCGCTCGCCGAGCGTGTGGACGAGGTCGTCGTCGGCCTCGATCCCGCGCGACGTGAGGAAGGCGCGGACGCCGTCCAGCCGCGGCTTGCCGTCGACGTACTCGACGTAGTCGCGCGGCAGCTCGAAGGGCGGCTCGTCGCGCTCGCGCAGGAACGCGTCGAACATCTCCTTCCACGCGTGCGCGTGGACCCCGGCCGTCGTCGTCAGTACGCCGTCGAGGTCGAACAGGCAGGCCGTGATCGTGTCCGGGAGGCCGAGCATGGGACGAGTCTCCCGAAAGTGGCGGTCGTTCGCACGACGCGCGGGTAGTGGGGCCGTGTGCGGCGGCTGACGGTGATGACCTACAACATCCATCGGGGCCGTGATGTCGACGGCGTGCTCGACCTCGATCGCATCGCCGCCGTCATCCGTGCGCAGAACGCCGACCTCGTGGCGCTCCAGGAGGTGGGGAGGCACTGGTCGGCCGACAGCGACTTTCGTGACCAGCCCGCCGAGCTCGGGCGCCTGTTGGGGATGCGGTTCGTCTTCGGTGCCAACCTCGACCGCAATCCGCCCAACGCCGGCGCCCCCCGGCGCCAGTTCGGCAACGCGATCCTGACCGGGTGGCCGGTCCTCGACAGCCACAACGTGCTGCTGCCGCGCGCGAGCGCCGACAGCGAGCAGCGCGGGCTGCTCGTGGTCGACATCGACCTGGATGGCGAACCGTTTCGTCTCCACAACACGCACCTGGGGGTCAGCGCGCAGGATCGGCGCCTGCAGGTCGAGGCGATCCTCGCCGAGGCGGACGACGCAGCGGTCCCGCACGCGCTGCTCGGCGATTTCAACGCCGGGCCGACGGCACCGGAGCTCGCGCCGCTGTTCGAGCGCTTCCGCGACGCCTGGACGGTCGCCGGCGAGGGCGACGGCCACACGTTTCCGGCATCCGGTCCGACCGCCCGCATCGACTACGTCCTCGTCTCGCCACAGCTCACCGTCAGCAGCGTGCGGGTGCCCACGCTGGCGGGCTCCGACCACCTGCCGGTGGTCGCCGAGCTCAGCGGCCCGCCGGTCAGCTCCGTCTAGCACGCCGCCGGCGCGCTCGCGGCGGCCGAGCTCGTCAGCGTCGGTTCCCGGACGCAAGCAGGAACGCCAGACACGCCACGATCTGCCTGCATACGGCCTGTCCTCCGCGCGTTGTCAGCTTGTGAGCTATATCCGCTCAACGGGCTTTCCATCTCGGTGCAGTAGATTCTGGGTGTGTCGCGAGACGCGCCAAGGGCATCGGTCGACTATCCCGGCTCCTACGCCGACCTTCGGAGCTGGTTTCCGGATGACCGGGCGTGCCT
>JBPCJA010000019.1:0-26797 GCA_051005755.1 Solirubrobacteraceae bacterium | reverse complement strand
GCTCGGACAACGTCCGATGAAGCTGGCGTGGCGGATTGACCGCAAGCAGGCACCGTTGGGTTGAGAAGTAAGCGCTCCACCGCCTGGTGGCACCATCCGCGCCATGTTCAACGCCCCCTGTCGTTCGGGGCCAGATCGCCGCGTGGCTGATCCTCACGCTTCCTGGCCGGCGCCGCGGGCGCCCACGCGCCGAGCGCCGCCTGCAACCGCGCGCGCAGCTCGACGAACTCGCGGCCGCGCGTCGACAGCCCGAACACTTCGCCTCCAAGGTCGAAGATCGACCCGCCGCGCCCGCAGCCGCTATGCCGATGTCGGCCTAACAGCCAAAGCAATACCAGCCCTCGGCGGCGCTCGAATAGACGTGCAGGCTCGGCGTTCGATCCTCGTGAAACGGGCAGCGCATCTTGCCCGAGCGACCGACCCGCCGGCCCGTCAGCCGCTCCACATACACGCGCGGCGAAAGCGCGAGCAGACGATCCTCGCCCGCCGCCGACCGCGGCGCACAGCGCGCACGAGCGTCCGGCTGGGCACCGAGCGCGGGCAGCCGCCGGTCCAAATCCTCAGCTCCGACGCGCCGCTCGTCATCCAACGCGAGCAGCCGCACCTCCACCGGCCGACCGGCTTTCCAGTTCGCGCTGCCCGCGGGCCGCAAGATCCGCGCGGCGTCGGCGCACCGCACGTCAGCGCCCAGCTCCAGCGCCAACCGCCGGTTGAGCTGCTCGAGTCCGTCAAGACCGATCGCGTGACGCAACATCCAATAGGCGTGACGGTGCTGCGCAGTCCCCGACGCAACCACAATCGCTGGCCGCGGCCGGAACACGTCGAGCGCCCGGACTGACTCGTCCGTGTCGCAGTCGACCCACACGACGCTCGCCCGCGCGACGAGATCCTCACGCCGACCACGCCGGCCCCGCCGCGGCACGACACCGACATAGACATCCGTCCGGGACGCCAAGCCGGCCAGCCCGCGGGCGACGCGGTCAAGGTCCGCGACGTGGTGAAAGCGCCGCCCCATGCCCGGCCCCAACGAGAAGCGAACCTCGACGAACGACGCCGGCGCCGCCGACCGATACAACGCCTCCAGAAACCGACCGGTCGCGGCCGGTCGATCGACCCCGACCTCAGCGCGCATCGACGCCACCACTCACGCCACGCGTCGCATCCGCCCTGCCGAAGACATGTCGCCGACAGCGAACCGCCCACCGGCAACGGAGTCGCGCGCGACCGCTACGGATAACGCCCGACCGCACGACGATCGCCGGCGCCGGCGCGAATCGCTGCAGCGCGGCGACCGCCGCCGGGGTGTCGCAGTCGACCCACAGCACCCAGGTGTGCTTGATCGCGTCCAGGCCGCCGGCGCGCCCGACGCGCGGTGCGCAGCCGACGTACACGTCGGTGCGCGCGCCGAGCCTGACGATCGCCGCGGCGGCCATCGGCAACTCGTCGCGAACCCGGTACAGGCGGCGGTGCATGCCGTCGCCGTGGCGCCAGCGGACCTCGAGCAGTCCGGAGCGCTCGCGCTCAGCGAGCGCGGCGAGATACACGCTGACGCGGCGCTCGTCAGGCGGGCGCATGGCGGGTCTCGGTGTGGTCGGGCTGGAGCACGGCGAGGAAGAAGAACTCGCCGTCGACGAGCTCGACCTCGTTCGGGCAGCGCGCGGCCCAGCGGCACATCGCTGCGAGACTCAGCTCGCCGCGGTGGGCAGCGGCGCTTCGTTCCTGCGCCGTCATGCGCCACATCGCCGCAAGTCGCTGCGGGTCGATCGTGAGGCTGGCGACGAGCGGGATCGCTCGCTGGGTAGTTGTCGGTCGAGACATGGTCGCTCCACGGGTGTCGTGGCCTCGCTCGGTGGGAGACCGTGGTGACCCGACCCGCGCCCCCCGGGGCGCGACACTCCAGGACATCCGCGGTCTCGCATCGGGCGCACCGCTACCTGCCTGTGATCCGCATGCCACGGGTCGCACCTCGCCTCCCTGGCTCAGATCTCGTCGAGGTCGACGTCGCTGGAGCCATCGTCGACGCGCTTGTCAGCGTCGAGCTGCGCGGCCGGCGCCGCGTCAGCCGGCACTGGGCTGACAGTCCCCGTCCGCTGCGCGGCGATGCGGGTGGAAGGCTTGGCTTGCGAGGTTGCTCGCGCTGGCTTCCCGCGCCGCGCTGCGGGGAGCTCGGTTGACGCATCGATCGCGATCTCGCACGCGTCCTGCGGCCCGTCGCCGATCCGCCACGGGTGCCTGGCGGGGAGCTGTAGCGCGTCGACGTGGACGCGCGTGGGGTTGGTGTGGGTGGTGTGGATGACGGCTTCGCCGGTCTGTAGGTCGGCGAAGGTGTCTGAGCCGATGCGGAACTCGCGGACGCGGCGGCGTGATCCGAGGCCGGTTGCGCTGAGGCCGTGGCCTGTGGTCTGGTCGGTGGATTGCCAGAGCGCGGTCGTGCCCATGAGCTTTGCGAGCCAGTCGCGCGAGTCGGGGCTGGTCTGGCGGTGCACGACGAACGCGGCGAAGTTGTCGCTGAGCGAGTCCAGCAGCCCCGTCTGGCCGGTGAGGGCTTCGACGTCCGCAGTGGACTGGGTGATCACGAAGACCTGGCCGTTGTGCGTGCGGCCGCGTTGCAGCAGCGCGAGCGCCTGGTCGGCGCAGGTGCTGACGACAGCACCGAACTCATCGAGCACCAAGGTCCACGGCGCACCATCCGTCTCCGGGACGGCGGCGTGCACGTCGGCGAGCGCGACTGCGGTGATCGCGTTGGCCTCGTCGGGCATCTGATCGACATGGGTGCGCCACAGCACGATGGCCCCGGCGCGGATCGCCGCGGGCATCGACACGCCCGCCGGCGTATCGCGGTCGGGTACGTCGCGTGGTGTGAGGACGGGTCGCCAGGCGTCGCCGATGACGAGCGCGAGGCGGACGAGGCCGCCGCTGAGCGCCTTGGCGCCCTCGCGCGAGACGACCCATTCGCCGTGGTCGCTGACGCGCCGCCACAGCTCCGGTTGTGTGTCGCGGATGCGGCGGGCGAGCATGATCGTGCGGTCGAAGCGGCGCAGCTGCGAGGCCTCGACGAGCAGCAGAAACGACGGCGGCCAGTACCCAGCGTCGTGCAGGATGGTCGCGACAAGCGAGACGTGCTGGCGCAGCGTGTCGGCGTAGTACGGCTCGCTGGTACGGATCCCCGCCACCAGCCGCGCCACCACTTCTGACGGGCGGTCGCCCCACAGCGGCTGCCAACGGTCGGTGTCCGCGGCGTGCGGATCGAAGAGCACGAACGGCCGCCGGGTGGTTGCGGCGAGGCGGCGCAGGAACGTCTCGGTCGGCGGGTCGCCTTTCGGGTCGACCCACAGCAGCGCTGAGCCGTCGGTCAGCGTGCGGCCGGCGGCCGCCCGCAGGACGCTCGTCGTCTTGCCAGAGCCGGTCGCGCCGAACGCCGCGACGTGCTGCCCGGCGCGGCGCGGCAGCCGCGCGCTGTCGTCGCGGGTCATCGGAACGTAGGGCTCGTGCGCGGGCCAGGTCCGGTCGCGGACGATCTCGCCCTGCGTGGCAATCCACACGCGCTCGCCCGCACGCCTGTGGGGCGGCGGTTGCCAGATCCAGCGGCGGTCTTGCTCGTAGCGGCGCAGCTCCTCCCCAGCGCCGAGATCCGACAGGCGCCAGCGACGCCCCATCAAGCTCGCGGACGCGGCGAGGGTCGCGACGGGCGCGAGGACCGCCGCGACGGGCCACAGCGCGGCGGCGGCCGCGCCACACGCGAGGGCGCAGACCGCAGTCGCGACGATGTAGAGATTGCGGATGCTCAGCGTCGTGTGGCGCCGCAGCGCCCACGCGACGGTGATGCCGATCGCGCCCGTGACGATGCTCGTGAGAACGACGGAGCTGAGCCCGCTGAGCGTCATCGCGCAGCCTCCGCGATGGCACGAGCGGCGCGCGCCACGTCGCGGGTTTGCGTGATGACGTCGCCGAGCGCAAGGACGCGGAGGCGACCACCGGGGTGCTCATCGAGCTGCACGGCGCTGGCCGCTGTGCGCACCCCGGCCGCGACAACAGTGGTGCCGGTGATGTAGACGACGCCGGCTAGGTCGCCGTCTGGTCCCATGGTGCGGTCGGCGTACATCGCGAGGATGCCTTGCAGCCGGGCGAGCGACTTGCGTTGCAGCTCGACCTCGACGGCGACCGGGCGCCCTGGGTCGCCGACGTAGGTGCCCAGGTCGGGTGTGTGACGCAGTCGGTGGCTGCGTCCACGGCCGTCGGTGTAGGCCACGCGTCCGCGCCAGCCGTCGTCTTGGGCGACCTCGCTGGTGCTGAGCCAGTCGCGGCCGCGGACCTCAAACCAGGCGCTCGTCCACGCGCACGCGACCGCATGCGCCCACGACGTCGGACCAAGCCCGCGCGGCGCTGCGTGTGCTCCTGCGATCCGTGCGCCGTCGCGGGTGACGACGAGCAGCGAGCCCTCGCCGCGTGTCATCGGGATGCGCCACACCAGTCCGGTTGCGATGAGCCGCGCGAGATGCTTGTGCAGTGCGGTGTGGCCCCAGCCCATGACGAGCGCGAGCGGCTCGCCGGGCGACGCGCCGACCCGCGCGAGCCATTGCAGCCCGGCGAGCGACTGCGGACCAGGGCGTGCCGGCCGCGTGGTCATGATCGCGTCCTCGCGGCTGGCGCAGCTCGGCCGCCCACGGAGCGGGCACCCCGCCGCATGGCGGCGCACGGCGCGCAGCGCACGCGAAGCGTGATCGCCGGCGCAGCCGGCACCCCGCCGCAACGCGGCGGCGTAGCTTGCAGGCGAACGGCGGCGTCCTGGCGCCGGCGTTCACCTGCCGGTCCCAGAGCACCTCGCGTCAGCGAGGTGCTCTGAGACCACTGCAGTCCACCCCCAGGACTGGGGACCGCACCGTCCCGGCAGTCCTGCTGTTCGGCCGCCGCAGCCCCCGGGACCCAAGGCCGCCCGGAGCACGGCGTGACCACCCGAACGCAACAACGTGGAGGGCGGGTGGTCACGCCGTGAGACGGGCAAAAGGCCTGTACTTCCGGGGGCTGCGGCGGCCGAAGTGTGGACTGAAAGTCCACACTTCCGTCCACACTTTGGTCCACGGGATGACGAGCCACGTGTGGCACCGCGACGGTCTCGACCGTCGCCGCAACCGATGCTGCCGCCACCACAGCGATCCCATAGGCGGCGAGCGCGCGGCCGGTCAGCCGATGACCCGTGCGCGACGTCAGCGATGTGGCGATGGCGATGCTCAGCGCCGCCCACTCAAGCGGCACGTGCGGCAGGAAGCGCAGCAGCATTTCGCCGTGGCGGCCGACGGCCACACCAACGACCAGCGGACTCGAGACGACGATCGCGGCGACGATCACGTCGCCCACCAGGCGTGTCGCGCGCTGCTCGGACCAGTGCGCGGCGGCCAGGATGACGGGCGCGGCGAGCACCCTGAGGTTGTGCAGCAGGATGCCGGCGGCCTCCCCGACGCTGCCGTGCAGCGTCGCGTGCGGCGTGTCGCCCGGCGCCAACGCGGGCACGAGCAACCCCAGCACCACGCCGGCTGCGGTGAGCCCGAGCGTGAGCAGCCAGATACATGCGACGCGCCTGATGTGCCCGCGCGGGCGCTGCATGAGCGCGTGCCGCGCGTGCGCGTCGAGCGTGCTCATCGTCCTGCGGTGAGCGCCGCGGGGCTGCACGGTGCGATGTCGGGGTCGTAGGTCCGGGCGCCGAGTGGGCCGTCGAAGCCGACGTGGATGTGGTCGTCGTGATCTGCCCTGGCGTAGCTATCGGGGCTCGGACCGGGGTCGAAGTAGGAGATGAGCTCGGTCGGGTGCAGGCACCCCTGCAGCCGGTCGAGTTGCTGTGCCAGTGCCCAGCAGCCGCCGGAGCGGTCCGGCGGGTAGCAGTTGTCGGCGTCGACGATCGCGATGTCCGCGGCGCGCCCGGCCTCGTGGTTGGTGCCCGGGTAGTGGTCAGACGCCAGCGCCGTGATCGTGATCTCGTGGCGCCGCGCGAGGAGCGCCAGCAGCGAGATCAACCTTGGCGATACCCGCCTGGCGCGCAGATCCGCCACCTGCGGAATCGGGTGCGCCCAGGTGATGTTCGGGTTGCTGCCAAGCGCCGCAGGGTCGGGGTTGCCGGCGCCGGCGAGGTTGCCCGGCGCCGCCGCTTCGGGCGCGCCGCGGTACAGCTGTGCGTGGCGCTTGACGTCGGCGACGTACCAGCTGGCGTGGTTGTAGGCGAAGATCGCGCGGTCCCAGTCCGCCGGCGCGCCGCTGGCCTGCAGATAATGCGCCGCGGCGGGGATCGCATCCGCTGGGTCGTAGACGTCCCTGCGGCCGTCGCCATCGCCGTCGACGCCGTAGCGGTCCCACGTCGACGGGCTGCCCACGACGCTGAACTGCATCGGCCCCGCGCAGCACCCCGCTGTGTTGACTGCAGTGCGCACGCCGGCGGCGGTCGAGCGGCCGTGGTCGGTCTCGATCTTGCCGATCGCGGCGAGGTACTCCCAGCCAAGTTCGTAGCGCGTACCTGCCGCCTCGTAGGCGCGCAGATACGCGGGCGGGATGTCACGCAGCGCCAGCGCCGAGGGCCGAAACTGCCCGATCTGGCTCCCGCCATCGCCGCTGGCAATCAGCACGACGACGAGCAGAGCGAGCGCAAGTGGACCCGCAATCACGAGCGCCAGCAGCCACAGCAGCCAGCGGCGCTTCTGCCAGAGCGAGGTCCCCGCCCATGCGGTGGCTGCGGCGGCGGGCGCGGCCATCTACGTGACCGTCGCGACGAGCCACCGATGCCCGCGGCGTTCGATGCTCAGGCTGGTCGCGTACGTCCGCGAGCGGTCGTCGATCTGTGCGAGCACGTACGCGCGCGAACCGTTGAGCCCGGACACCCGCAGCTGCCGCACCCGTGGCCGCGCCGCACGGCTCCCGGTGGCGCTCAGATGGGGCGGGAGGGCGTTGAGTTCCCGCCGCAATGCCGGCGTCGCGGCACGGATTCCCCGCGCCGGTGCCTGGCCGTAGCTGTAGGCCAGGTAGCCCGCCAGAAATGCGCGCGCGGAGCGTTCGACGCGGCGCTGCGCCGGGCTGAAGTCGGGCGTCGCGTCGTCGGCATGAGGACTGGCGGGCGTCGTGCTCGGCCGCTCCATCGCCGTGCTTGTGACCGCGCTTGGCTGGTAGGGGTCATCGATGCCGCAGCCGACCGTCATCGCTATGGCCGTGGTGACCAGGACAACCAGGGGCAGACGAGACCGCATGGGCAGGTTCAGCGCGCGGGGGCGCGTTGGCGGCGCTCGTCGTGCCACGCGGGTGTGCACAGCAGCCGCAGCGCCTGCCAGGGATCGCCGTCGGCGTCGGTGAGCGCGGCCGTGCGTGCGGGTTGGTCGCGGTCGGGGTCGTTGCTGCAGATCCAGTACTCGAGGTCGCCGAGCGTGATCCGCACGCGGCCGCGGCCCCTTGGGCTGACGACGTAGACCGTCGAGTAGGCGCCCTTGCGGGTCTGCAGGCCGGTGATCGCCTGGATGTCGGTGTCGGTGAGCCCGAGCGGATGGCGGGCGTGCTCAAGATCGGTCTCGCTGTTGCGAAAGCACAGCCGCAGCGCGCTGTTTTCAAGCAGCGCGCGGCCCTGCTCGTTGGCCATGTCCTTGAAGTGCTGGGTGACGAAGATCAGCCACAGCGCGAAGTGCCGCGAGCGCCTGGCGTACTCGTTGAGCCACGCACCGGACGCCCGGGTGCTCGTCAGCCGCCAGCCCTCCTCGATCACGAGGAATCGCCGGCCGGCCCACGGCCCGAGGTCATCCAGCGTGCCGCTGACGTGTCGCGCGCGGGTGCTCTGCACGATCGTGTCGATGTGATCGACGATCGTCAGCACGAGCGCGGGCATCAGCCGGTCCGAGGCGCCGGCGATGTCAAACAGCGTCAGCGGCGGGTCGGGGTCGATCGTCGTGGCATCGTCGGCGATGTGTGCCAGCGACCCGCCTTCCACGTACGGTGCAAGCCGCGCCACCAGCGAATGCACCGCACTGGCGATCTGCGGATCAAGCTCCGCGGTGTTTGCGGCGCGTGGCAGCCGCTCGGCGGCCCGTGGCAGTTCCCCGGCGAGCAGGGTCTCGCGCGGCCGTTCGCCGGTCTCGGCGCAGCGTTCGTAGACCGCTGAGATCGCGGTCCGCAGCAGCGACTCCTCAAGCGCGCTCAGCCGCCGCTCGTCGCCGTGCAGGTCACCGATCAACAGCGCATGCAACGCGAGCAAGAACTCGAGCTTGGAGCTCGGCACATCGGAGGGTTTCGGGACGTCCCACGGACAGATGACATCGCCGCCTCGGTTGCCGACGTCGATCCGGCGCGCTGCGGGGATGAGGCTCAGCAGCGGGTCGTAGTGGCTTTGCGTTCTTGTGCCGTCCTGGCTGCGCGTGCTGGAGCGATCGACGATCCAGCCGCGCATGCCTTGTGAGATCGCGCGCTCCAGAAGCGCGTTGACGGCGACGGTCTTGCCACCGCCGCTGGGCCCCGCGACGAGCGTGACGTGCCGCTCGAAGAGCGCGTCGAACGGGTCGATGCGCTCAAGCGTCCCGCCAGGATCGCTGCACCCCAGGATCAGGCCATGCGGGCAGCCGCAGGATGAGGTCGCCAACGGGACGCAGTGCCCGATGTTGCGATGCGCATACCGGCGCGTCGCGCGGAGACGATCGACGCCGATCGGCAGCGTTGACGTCAGCCCAGCCGCGCTCAGGAAACGGCCGCGCAGGACGCGGGCGTCGGTGAACGACGTGAACGTCTTTGCGACGCCGCGCAGCAGCTCGTCGAGCTCGTCCTCGTCGCCGCCGGGGTGGCGAAATGAGGCGTAGATCGACACGTCGTAGACGGTCGCCGCGATCGAGCCCGCGAGCTCACTGTCAAGCTCGCTGGCCTCCGCGAGTGCGTCGCTCTCGTCGTGTCCGACGAGGCGGCCGCGGCGGTCCTTGTAGTCGATCGCCGCGCGCAGCCGCGCCCAGCGCCGCCGGTGCGCCGACCGCGTACGCGAGCGATCGCCGACGCGGATGTGCACCGCCACGGTGCTCGGCACGGGCACCTGCAGCAGGTAGGTCAGCCACCATGGCGACGTCAGGGCCGGTGGTGTGCCGAGGTGCAGCGTCTCCTCAAGGGTGCCGTCGGCGTGACGCAGCCAGCGCGGGTCGCTGGTGTCGACGCCGACCGGCTCGTCGGTGCTGCATAGCGCGTCGATGATGCTCGCCCGGTGCCGGGTCGCATCCTGTGCGCTCGTGGCCTGGACGATCTGAGCGACGCGGTCAAACGCCTCGAGGTCAGGCAGCGAGCTGGCAGTAGGATGCAGGCGCTCCCAGGCGGCGGCGAGGATCTCCACCGGCCCCATCAGATGCGCGTCGACCGCCATCCCGGTCAGGTGCGCGATGACCTGCTCGGTCAGTGCCAGGCTCTCCCTGGCGGCGCGCTGATGCTCGGCCCATGTCATGCGCAGCACGCCGTGGGCGGGCGTCCAGGTTTGTTTGAGCGCGCGCACCGGGTTCGGTGCCGGGCGATAGGGCACGGCGACCCAGTAGCGCGCGGCGACCGCCGGCTGCTCACCCTGGGCGGCCTGCGTCACAGACTGCGTCTGGGCCTGCAGCAAGCGCGTGCGACATTGCGCCAGCCCGGGCCGGTCGTGCGCGCGATCGTCGTCGATTGCCAGATCGACGCGCGTGCGGTCTTCGAGCATCGCGTCCGTGACCCCGATCGGGTCGGTCTGCGCGTAGAAGCTCAGGCCCTGCAGATCGCCGATCGCTGCGCACAGCTCCGCCCAGCCAGCCTCGACCTGCGCCAGGACGCTCGGATCGGCACTCACGACGTTCGGGACGTGCTGGCACTCGATCACCCGCACGTACACCCCCGCGTTCGTCACGACGAGGCCATCGGGCTCAAGCGCCGCAACGTCGACAAGCTCACCGACCGTCCGCGTCCGCCGCGGGCCCGTGGTGGCGCGGCCCGCACGCTGTGGCGCTGCGCTGGTCACGGCAGCCTCGCGGACTGGGCGGCGTTCCCGTTCGCGCTTGCGGGGCCGCCAGCAGTGTCTTCGTCGCGTTGCCACCATGCGGTCTCGTCGGCGCGCCCCTCGAGCATGAGCGGCACCAGGTCGACGGTCACGCCGCCGCTAACCCGTGTTGTGGCGTCGGGCGCTACGAAGCGCGCCGGGCCGCAGCGCCAGCGCACAAACGCCGCGATGTAGCGACCGGGCCCGAGCGCCTGCCCGCTTACGGCGTACAGGACCATGCCCGCCGCCGCCAGCACGAACAGCGTCATCGTGATCGTCGGGCGGTAGTCAAGCGGGGAGAACCGCGCCGCCGCGTACAGCACCCCACCCGCCACGCCGCAGGCGAGCCACCCCTGCCAGGTCAGCCCGTAATAGCGCGCGCCGTCATTCAACCGCCGAAACGTGCGCATCAGCGACCCCCCTTCCCCCGCCACCGCCACCGCCACCGCCACGACCGCTCGCGAGCGGGCTCACCGTCACCCGCCGGCCGCGACGGCGGCCGCCAATCCCGACGCGGCGCCGCCGTCTCGGGTGGTGGCGGGCTGCCGGTCGGACGCCGTTCCTCCGCCCTGTGACCGCCCGCGTTGGCCTGCGAGACGTCCGGCTGGCGAGCTGCCGCCTTCCACCCGGTGTATCCGGCGCGGGCCATCCGGGTCGCCAGCGCACCGGCCTTGGTCCCGCCGATCGCCTGGCCCAGCCGGCCGCCGCTGGCGCCGGCGGCGCCGCGCTTGGCAAGCCCACCCGCCGCGCCGATCAGGCCGCCACCGGCGAGCGTCGCGACACCGCCGCCAGCGCGCACGAGCATCCCACCCGCCCGTCCGCTGCCGGCCAGCGGCCCGGCGGCGCCGCGCACCGCGCCGCCGACCCTGGCTGAGAACGCGCTCAGGGCATCACGTGCGTTGGACGCCACTGGCACACCGATCGCGCCACCGCTACGTCCGCTGGACGCCAAGGCCAGCATCCCCGCGACCTGGCCGCCGAGCATCGCTGCGGCCAAGCGCGTCAGCTTGAGGTTCAGCCAGAACGCTGCGATCGCAGCCATGGCCAGAAGCAGCCCGCCGAGCAGCTCGCCGAGATCGCTGTCGGTGCCGATCAGCGCGCCGGCTCCCGCGCTGTCGTTCATCAAGAGCCCTGCGATCGCGAACACCGTCGTCCACACGACCGGCAATGCCGCGAGGCCGAGCGCGAGCGTCAGCCATGCCCGTGCGGCGGCCGCGCCGCGCTCGGTGGGCGCGAGGCCGAGCATGACCGGCCCGGTCGCGTAGACCAGCGCGCCGACGATGATCATCAGCACCTTCACGAAGATCGTCGCCAGCAGCGCGACCCCGGCGGCTCCCATCACGATCAGGCCGACCAACGGCAGCCCGGCGAGCCCAGCGCCCTGCACGATGAGCTCAAAGAGCTTGGTGATGCCGCTGCTTACGAGGGGCACGGACAGGATCGCCTTGGTGATCTGGTTGACGATCGCGGCGACCTGCCCCCACAGCCACGGATATGACACCAGCACGACACCGATCCCAAGCACGCGGATGACCGGCAGCGCGACGTGATCGCCGAGACCGAACATTGCCCGCGTGCTCGCGTACACCAGCGTGAGCGGCAACAGCGCCAGGCCGATCCACACGAACAGATCGCGCAGCTCGTTGATCCCAGCGAACGCATAGGCCGCAGAGCCGCCCGGGGTCGTCACCTGGGCGCCGTAGTTTGGTACCGCGACGACCCACCGCATGATGCTTGTCGCCTCGCCAGCCCAGCTGTCGGGGATCAGCAGATCGACGAGTCCACCGAGGGTCTGCACGATGAACTCGCCGGCCACGTCGGACGTCCAGTTGACCCCACCGATGAGCACGCCGCTGGCCTTGTCAAGCAGGTCCTTCAGTGCTCCCCCGATCCCGAGCACATCGGCGACGGGCGGCCCTGGTGTGGCGGCTGCCGCTGTCGCAGCCAGGATCGCCGTTGCGACGACGGCTATGGCAAGGGCGGCTACGGCCACCGAGCGTGGTCTCATGATCACTTGGGAGCGCCGTCGATGAGCCACCGGCCCGCGACGCGTCGTAGCACGAGTGACTGGCGTCGCTGCGCGAACTCGGTCGTCACGGTCGCTTGGTCGCCGAGCACGCGGACGCCACGAACCGCCGCCGCGTTGACCTCCGCAGCCAGGCCCCCGCCGACCAGCTCACGACCGATCGCCTCAACCTGCTGCTGGCATGTCGTGGGCGCGTTGTGGACGCTCCCGCTGGGCTCGAGAACGATGCCGCCGCCCGCGTCGAGGTCGCGCGCACGCGCCGCGTAAGTCATGAGCGCGCACGCCTTCAAGCCGTCTCCTCGCGCAACCGCTGCATACCACGAGACGACGGTCCTGCGAATGAGCTCGTCGTCGCTCAGTCCGCGGGTGTTGTCGTTGGCGTCGCCGCCGCACCCGGCGACGACGAGCAGGATGGACAGCGAGGCGACGAGGATCGCCTTGGTGTGGGATTGCCAGCAGCGCATCACGCCCGCTCCACAGCTCAGGCGAGGCAGGTCGGGATGACGACGAGGATCATCAAGATCCCGCCGACGACCTTAAACAGCCAGTCGGGCGCGGTCCGAGAGCCAACCATGAACAAGCCGGCCAGGACGATCAGCACCAACCCGAGACCGGTGATGATCAGCCACTCCCAGTTGCTCGTGAGCTCGTCGATGAGGTTCTTGATCACCGCGGCGTTCGGCGGCGCCGTCCCATTCAGGCCGGCGGCGCGCAGCGCCGCCAAGCCGAACAGGCCGCTCACAGCACCAGCCAGCGCGAGCGTCAGCGGCACCCACGCGTGCCGGGTGAGCTGTCGTATGGTCATTCGGGCCTCCCAGGTCAGGTGGTGTGGTGAGTCGTTCATCGCAGACGGATTCCGACGCGCGCGCTGGCGCCGGCATACAGCGGCCAGCCGGGCTGGCGGCCGGGCATGAGCACCCGAACCGTCAGGCGCCCGCCGCGGGGAAACCTGTAGCCGATCCGGTAGCGACCGTCGGGACGCGTGCGCGCCAGCCGCGCGGTCACCCAGCGCCCGAAGGCGTTGCGCACCTGCAACGCAACGACCAGGCCGCTGGCGGGCACCGGCCCGCCACCGACACGACCGCGGAAGCGAACAGCGCGGGCCTTGCGATGCGGCACCCCGAGCCACACACGGGCGCTGGAGCGAACGAGCAGGCGCCGCGAGTAGACCGGCACCGCCGACGTAACGGCCGGGTAGTAGATGACCGCCACCCTCAAATGGCGCCAGGTGACCGGAATAACGGCGCGAAAGCGCCCGCGCTGGCTCGTTCGCGAGCTGCCGAGCGCGACCCACCGGCCGGCGTAGACGTCCGCTGCGACGAGCGTCAGCGTCGCGCCGATGATCGCGCGGTGCGTGTCAGCGCTACGCAGTTCGCCCCAGACCACGGTGCGCTCGCCCACTGTGCGCGTGATCGCCATCCGCGCTCTCCGGCTGACTCGCAGCCAGATGCGCAGCCGTGCGTGAGCGGTCGCGTGGGCGCCGTTGAGCACGTACGGGCTGCCGGCCAGCGGGTTGGCGGCACCGGTCACGGGCGCCGGCCACGAGCCGGCCGGCGCGATCAAGCCCGCCGCCGCCGGCGCGGGCACAACCGATGCCGTAGTCGCGAGCGCAAGCACGATCGCCCGAGCAATCCGAGGCGGCGATGAGCGACGCGTCAGCATAGGTCAAACGGGCCACAGGTCGACCGGCGCGGCACGGAAGGACGCCGGCGTGTCGCGGCGGGGACGCGGCGCGCCAGCGCAGATACCGCCACACGGCTGACAGGCGCCGAGGTCGTGCTGCGAGCGCGTGCCGCGGCACGGCGACCCGCCGCCAACAGCCCTCGCTTTGAACGCTGCCTGCGCTCATTGGCCCGGCGCCGGCCGGTCTGCGCGGCTGCGCGGCGTCGCCCACCAGCGCGCTCGTGGCGCGCGATCGCGACCTTCATCCTGCGATCGACGGCGTCACCGAGTCCATGGATCGATGCGCTCGCGTCGGTGACGATGACAGGCTCGGTCGCGGTGCTCGACGGCGAGACGACCGGCCCCATGACGACCACCACGACGATCAACAACGCGAACGTCGCAAGCACCAGCGTCCGGCTGGGTGCCCGCCAACAGCGAGTGACGCTTGAGACACCCATCAGCGCTCGCCTCGGGCGCGGCGCCCGCACCAGTGCAGCGTGCAGTGGCAGCGCCGCGGCACCGAGCAGCTCGCGCCCCGGCGTGTCGCCTGCATCAGAAGCGCCACCGGCCGCCGCCCGGACAAACCACTCATCAACCTCCTCATCGCCAGACCCCCAATCGCCCGCTGGGACGCCGGCGTCGCTGGCCTCCACACTCCGCGCACGGCACCGGCCTGTCGTCCTCGAGCACCAGGGCGGACCCGACTCATGACCGGTCAGCGTGCGCTCGGCGCTCATCACGACGACCCCCTCGTGCGACGAGCAAACCGCCCGCCTATCTCGGCGTTCTCGATCCGATGCTGCGCCGCCCACTGCTCGAGCATCGGCCGCGTAAAGCGCAAATGACGCCCGACACGAATGCACGGCAGCCGCCCAGCGCGCGTCGCGTCACGCACCCACGACGGACGAACATTCAGCAACGCAGCGGCCTGCTCAGCGTCAAGCAAAGGCTCATCCAGCGACAAAGCCAAGACGGGATCAACGGCCACGACCGGCTCCCCGTCCAGCGATACGCCGCCGCCCCTCACCGCGACCCAACGAAGATCGCATCACACAGCCCCCTTCAACTCAGCTTCACTCGTGTACGAACACGCCGGACCGCTTCGATTTCCATCCGGCTGGTGTATTGATCATTCCGCAGTATTTGCAGGAAAAACATGCCTGCTCGCAGGTACAACCGATCGCGCAAAGCGTTGTGGCATCAATCGAGCGCACCGCAACGAACGTGCATATGAGCGGCTGGTGGCGTGGTGGGCGCGATCTCGTGCAGATGCCAGCGAATCCAGCTTTGATGGGCTCGCGTCACGGCGCGAGGCCACAGCCAACGCATCGAATCGGATCGGACTTGTGCGGCCGTCGTTCGCTGCGCCGCGCTTCAAACCATCAAGCGCGCGGAATCCGCATGACCTGCTCACCCGCGCGCAGCCAGGATGTGCCGCTGACAGGCGGCGTGCGTTCAGTCGTCATCGTCGAAGCGGCAATTGAGATACAGCCACCGCTCAATCTCGATGACCGGCACGATTCTGACCTTGCAGAGCTTGATCGAGCGCACGTGCGGCAGAACGTAGCGGCGGAACGTGTCGACGCCGATACCGAGCGATGCCGCCGCCTGATCGACGCTGAGGGCTCACGACTTACTTGGCAAATGACGGCGTGGCAGGCGTCGATCCCCAGTGTTGGCGGGCGCTGAGCCCACCTGAAGCCACCAATTGCTCAGTCGTGAGCCCTGAGCGCCAGGACGGGAGGCGCAGCGTCGGGCGTCGGGTTGGTCATGGGCGCGATCATCACAATGCAGCGGCCGCTGGCGGACGGTTATCCTCTACACAGCGCGTCAGGCCACGAGCGACACGACCGCGCATCGGGCTCCTCCCCTACGTGGGCAAAGGACATTCCCTCACTGCGGTGCGTGGGACGGCGAAGTACTCAGGCGAGGCGCCGTTGACGCAGGGCCTCGTGGCGGCGGCCCAGGACCTCAGCGACGCTTGCTCGACGGAGCCGCGCGAGCGACAGGCGGCCGGACGCGAGCGCCGGCGCCAGCTCGACGCCCAGCCCGATCGAGCGATCTGCGAAGTCCACCCTCTTGGTTGTAGAAAACCAGGCGTGCCGGACGGCGGCCGGTCAGCCGCAGGTGGTGGATGAGGCCAATCGATGGTTGTGCAAAACACGATTTCACAACCATCTCGGAAGCGCTGGGCGCGGCTGACGTTGGTGCAGAGATGCCGATTGCTTGGTCTGACCCTTTGGCTGGAGCGTGTTGCTGGGATCGTGAGATGGTGATCGCGTGTCGAGCGCCCGCGATTTGCTCATCGGCCGCGCGACGTCGACAAGCTACCTTCTCTCGCGTGGCGATCTTGGTGGCCAGCTGGTGACGTGCAACAACGAGGCCGAGGCCAAGGATGTGATCGCCGCAGTGGCGGACGAACGAACCCTCGAGACCGTCCAGAGCTTCAAGGCGATGTTCGCGGCTCTGAGCCAGATCGACGTCGCGAAAGCGGCAATTGCGATCACGCAGGAGACGGGTGTGAACGCCGGGCGCGGGGCCCTTGCCGCGGAGATCGGCGATCTCGCGGAGGCCGAAGTGGCATCCGCGCTGGCCAAGGACGGCCTGGAGATCGTCCACATGAACACCGAGCCCAATGAGAAGGGCATCGACATCGTTGCGTTCGACGCCAAGACTGGTGTGATCACGGTGTTCGAGGTCAAGTCTACGCTGCAACCCCTCCAGACCCAACCGCAGATGGGGAAGACGACCAAGACCGGAAAGCAGGCCAGCGCGGACTGGGTAAGCGCGCGCCTGAGGGCAGCCGGTCTCGACAACGCTAAGGCGTCCGACGTCAGCGTCGCCGTCGTGCACGTCAACCTCTTCAACAGAACGACGCAGATCTTCAGCGTCGACGAGGATGGGGGGAGCCTGACTGCCACGAGTGGACCCGTTGCGATGGAGGATGCCCCATGAGCGGCTTCACCGACGCCTTCGAGCGCGCCGGGTCGGTGGTCGCACTCGCGGGCCCCGTCAGCGACGAGCGCATCAAGCGCTTCGAGGAGGCCTACGAGCTGAAGCTGCCACGAACGCTGCGGAAGTTTGTCGCAACGCTCGGCGATGTTGTCGCCACCGACCACGACATTAGCTTGCGCCTGCTCGGCCTCAGCGATGACCTTGAGCGTCGACCCACGATCGCGTCGTCCCTCTACCTCGCGCGAACAGCAGGTCGGTTCCCCGCCGACCTCGTGCCAGTCGAGGTCCTCGGCGAGCGCCAGCTGGCGTGCGTGCGCGTTGACGGCTCGCCGGACCCGCCCGTCGTGCACATCGACCTCGATGCGGACGACCCTCAACCAGCCGCGGTCATCCTCGCTCCGTCGTTCAGCGTCTTCGCAAGAGAGTGGCTGTCGGACGTGCGGGCGATCCGTGCGGTGCTCGGCCACGTTCGGGGGATCGATCGTGACGTCACGGCGGGCAAGCGTCCCGCAGACAAGGCCGCGCGCCCGGACGACTGGCGCGCCTATCGGCTGTGCTCGCAGGACATTGTGGTGGCGCTGCTTCTCATCGCACATGACCGCGATAAGAACCTGACCCGGGTCGGGGCCTTGAGCGTCGCAACGCTGCCTGACTTCCCCGCGCTCGAGCCGGCGCGGGCGGCGATGGCCACGATCCTCTGCGATGCCTACCGCAGCGGCGGCACGCTGGAGATCCGCTTCCAGGGTGGCCTCGCCCGCGACGCGCGGCCGAGGCCGATGCCACGGCTCGTTGCCGACCTCTTGCGCGCCGCGGGGATCGCGCCCGGGAGCCGCCTCGATGCGATCGCACCCGACGCGGCCACCGGGCTATTCGCGTACTGCGCGCGACTTCCCGAAAGCGTGAAAGCCGCAAACGACGAGAGCCGGCCATCGCTGATCGCCGCCACGTCCTTCGCAGCTCTGAGCGGGCTGTGGGACGTCGTTCATCTCCAGGTTCTGCTCGGCGAAGCTGCCGATCCCGCTCTGCTCCTCCGCGGTGGAGCGCACCCGATGCACCGGCTGTGCCATCTACGCGACCGCGAGGCGCTGCGAATGGCGCTGATGTCCGGAACGCTCGCCCGGACGCTGCGGCGCCGCGCCAAGGTGCACGACGAGCGCGATAGCGAGGACGACTTGCGCGACGTCACCGTCACGTATGACGTCGCCGGCAGAGCCCTGCGCTACGAGGCCCAATCGCCATTGCCGTGCGACTGGTGGCTTGACCCCGCGCCCGCCCTGGCATCCGCCATCAGTGTGCGCGTATGCGCTGCCGGAAAGGATGAACTTCCCAGCCGACTCCGCGTCTCACTCGCATCCGCCCAGCAGCAAGGGCACGGCCTGCTCGTGGCCCGCGACTACCTGTCGCTCCCGCGGGCGGTGCGCGCCGACCTGCAATCCGTCGCAGCGCGGTACGGGGTGCATCTCATGGTCGCCCCAGATTATGTCCTGACGCTCGACGCCGATGCCGAGAAGCGCCTCGCTCGGGCACGGACGACACGCCTGTGACTGCGCTGCGTCTGCGGGCGGTCCAGCGGGGCTGGCCCGGTCAGTCCGCGACGGACACAGACGGCTTCGCCGATGCTGTCACGGTCGCGCTTGCGGTCGAGCGCCGCGTAGCGAAGCGGTCGGAGACCGTCAACGATCTCCGTCGCTACAACCGTGCGTCCGAACTGATCGAGCGCTTCGCACGCTCGATACCTACGCCCTTGAATCTGCCCGATCTCATGGTAGCGGCGAACGACCTGGTCGCTTCGCCGGGCCTCACCGACGTTCCCGCCGATCGCATCGGCGCGAGCTTTCACCCCCCCGAAACGCTGGCGGCATTCGAGGCCTCCCTGGCCGCCAGCCCAGGCCCGGCGGCGCCACGCATCCGCACCTACGTGCACGCAGCGATGGCGATCGGCGCCGGCGTCGTCGTGATCTGCGAGCCCGACGAGCCCGCGACGCTCCTACACGTCGCCGAAGCGATCGTGCCGCCCGCCCACGGCACCCGCAACCCCGAGCTTGGGCGTGCCTACCGGGCGACGGCACGCACGGGTGACTTCTGCTTTGCGAGCATTCCGCGGCGTCTGAAGGCACTCTCCATGCTGCGCCGTCAGATCGAGGCCAGCCTCTTTAGCGGCGAGCCGTTGCCGGTCGGCAGCCAGGCCCGGCATGACGTCCTCGCCGAAGGTCTGCGCGAGTTCGCGGCGCTCCCGGGCGGGGAGCTGCGCGTGATCTACGTCGACGGCTCGGAGCCCGCGCCGTTCCCCGCCGGGCTGACGCCGGCCGTGGCCACAGATGCAGTCCAGCCACAGATGCGCCTGGGCCTGCTGAGCATCCGCCATCCCGAGCACGACACCGACGTCGACGCGTACTGGTTCCGCAACCGGCTCGTGTCGACGAGCGACCGCACATTCGCCGAGACCGACGCGTACTGCGCGCGCGAAACCGTCGCACAGTTGACGGCGCTGTCGGAGCGCGGCATCCGAACCTTCGAACTCGTCCATACGACCGGGCACGAATGCGCGGCGATCGGGTTCTATCGCGGGCTGAGTCAATGGCTCGCCGCTGGCGGCGGCATGTCCGTTCATCCCCGCTACATGGGCTACGCCCGCATCGACCTGACGGGCACGACGTGGGCCCGCTGACAATCCGCGAGAGCGAGGTCCGCTGCAAGGATTGCGGCAAGCTCTTCGTCTACTCGGAGTACGCGATCAGTGAGGCCGCCAGGCGCGGCGAGAGCCGGCCGGAGCGCTGCCAGGAGCACGCCGCCAAGCACGCCCGACAGACCTCGCGCATGGGCGTCGCCTACATCGACCTAACGCCGGAGCACCCATTGCCGCCATCCGGGCTCAAGCCCACGCGCCTGGGCCGCCTGACCCACCCCGACCGGCCCCACATGCCCATTGAGCTGCCGCCGCCCGTCATCGACCCCGAGGAGTTCGGCATCAAGGACGAGGCCCTGCTCGACTACCTGCCCCAGCTGGTCGAGCACCAGGTGAGCATCGTTCAGGCGCCGACCGGGTCGGGCAAGAGCACGTTCTTCCCGTACCGGCTCATTGAGCCGCCCGCGGGTCTGCCTCGCGACATGTTCACCCGCCACGGTCGCGTGATCGTCACGCAGCCGCGGATCGAGGCCACCACCGGGATCCCCGAGTTCGTCGCCGATCGCCTGCACGGCGCCTCATGCGGGCCCGGTACGGGCGTCGACATCGGCTATCGCCATTCCAAGGCCAACCGCACGGATCGGCGCAACCGGCTCATCTACCTGACGGACGGCACGCTCCTGAACATCATCCGTCGCGGCGAACTTCACGACGTCGGGGTCGTGATTATCGATGAGGCCCACGAGCGCAGCCTCAACATCGACCTGATTATCGCGCTGATGCGCCGCGAACTGCAGGCGCTACCCCATCTGAAGCTGATCATCGCATCGGCGACGATCGACGCGACGCTGTTCAAAAACTACTTCGAACCAGACTTCGACGTCCTCTGCGCCGAGTTCGAGGGCAAGCCGCAGCACCCAATCGTTGACGTGTTCAATGAGAGGGAAATCGCACGGCAGGGACAACTCCCCGCGGCGATGCCCAACGAGGTCGCCGACCGCGCGTTCGCCATTCTGCGATGGATGTCGGGGGGCGACCCGCCGCTTGGCGTTCCTGAAGGAACCGACCCGCACCCGGGCGACATCCTCGCGTTCCTTCCCGGCAAGCAGGCGATCAAGGACGCGATCACCGCACTGGAGGACATGGTCGACACTGATCGTGATCTGCGTAAGGCGGTCGAGATCATGCCTTTGCACGCCGAGCTATCCGAGAGCCAGCGCCGGCGCGCATTGGGGCGCAAGGGCCGCCGCAAGGGCGCTCGGTGGCGCGTTGTGATGTCGACGAACCTCGCCGAGACCTCGCTCACCGTCGAAGGCGTCCGGCACGTTATCGACTCCGGCCTGATCAACACGACGGAATGGGATCCGACGACGATCACGCAGATCATTCGCCCGCGGCTGCACAGCCAGGCCGGACTGAAGCAACGGCGCGGACGCGCCGGACGTGTCGCCACCGGCGTGTGGCATTGCCTTCTCACGCTCGATCAGTTCAAGGCTCTCGAGCCCTCGACGCCGCCCGAGATCGTCCGAGCCCCTCTGGAGAAGCTCGCGTTGACCGCCGCGAGCGTCGGCGTGCCCGATCCTGCCGCGTTGCGCTGGCTTCCGCCCGGCCCGCCGGCGAATGAGATGGGTCGGTCGGTCCCGCGCTGCGCTCGGTTGGCGCCGTGGACGGCGACGGCGACCCAACGTCCTTCGGCCACGAGCTGAGCGCCGCCCGCGAGCCGTTCCATCACGCCAACCTGCTCCTGCGCGCAGACCAGGCCGGCTGCGCGGTCGAGGCCGCGACTGTGCTCGCGACACTGGCGAAACGACATGGTGATGCGCCGCGCGGAGCGGGGGCGCTGCTGCGATGGAACCGCGGATGGCCCGCGGCGACGAAGCTGGCCGTAGATCGCGTCCAGCAGGCGATGCTGCTCGGCTGCGTCGACGACCTCGACGTCATCTGCACGGTGATCGCGGGCTGGGAGGCGACTACGCCGGCCGACCGGCCTGCCTGGGCTGCCCGCCGCTTCGTCGACACCACGGTCGTCGAGGCGCTGCTGAAAGAACGCGAACGCCTGATGAGCCCACTGCTGAGCCGGACGAAGTCCGATGCTCTGCGCCCGCTCCACCGGACACTGCTGGACCGCCTGCGCGCCGTGGTTGGCTGGGCGATGGCGACGCACGCCTATTCGCTCGGTGACGACGCCGCCTACGTTCCACACCGCGCGGGCACCGAGACGGAATCGCTGCACGTCGGTGCATCGGTCGAACTCGACCCGCGCTCTCGGTGCTCGCTGACGCAACCGCCCCTCATCGCGGTGCTCGAGCGGCAACGCAAGCGTCGCTGGATATCGCCGCTGCAGGACCCGATCGACGTCGTCGAGGTCGCACTGGCCTGCGCGATTGAGCCGCGCCACCTTCGGGCCGACGACGTGCCGCTGCTCGTGCATCTGGCCGCGAACCACGGGTCGGAGATGATTGGCTGGTGGTCACCGTCGGTACTTCCGGGCGAGCGCTACGAAGCCGGCGGACGCGACGAAACGACAGGTGTGGTGCCGCTGCTGCGGTCGCTCGGGCAGATCTCGATTGCCGATGCGACCTGGGGTCCGACCCAACACGACGACGAGGAGGACGAGACCGGAGACCTCATCCAGATGCGGTCCGGTGGCGGCGCCGAGACACAGGAGGACGAGCCAAATCAGTACGCGGAGGAGGTTGACGACGACGAGGGAACGCTGCCGCTCGCCACGCGGAAGCGTCCGGTCGCGGCAAAGACCCTTGCCCCGGTGCGAGCGCGCCTGTCGGCCCGCGCAACTCCACCCCATCGGCTGCCTGGACCGGTCGTGTGCGTCGGCCTCAACGCTGGCGGGGAGTTGCTCGTCGATCCAGACGACATCGCGGAGCGCACCGAAAAGTTCGCCGCCAAGCATGCGGGGGGCGGAGCGGTCGGTCGCTCGCGCGTCGACCTACTCGTGATCCGAGTTGCGCGGTTCCAAAACGATGCACGACTGCTCGTCGAGCTCGCCGATCCCGACACGGGCCTCATCATCCTGTGCAGCTCTGAGGCGCTGGGCGTCTCCTGCCGCGACGCAGCACTGGCTGATCTACAGCCCGGCACGACCCTGCACGGCCTCGATGTCGACTGGATCGACATCGACCAGCGCCTGGTCGTCCTGTCGCGCACGACCGCCTCTGCGGCCGCGCTGTCAGCGCTCGCGAAACCCCCCGGCGTCCATGACGCCACGATCGTAGACGCCTTTCACGACAGCGTGTACCTTCGCGTCGATACCGTCGACCCGTATGTTCTGTTGCGCGTCAAGGCAAACCGGCTGCCGAGCCGGCCGAGCGAGATGGAGATCGGCCAGAGCGTGCGTATCCGGGCCAAGACCAGCAAGCCGCGCCCGCGAGGAATTCGACTGCCAGAACTCTCCAGCACCGCCTCGCGGGTGTTGAGCGCGGTTCCCGGCATCGAGGTCGACGGCAGCCTGCTCGTGAGCAGCGACGCCGGGAGTCTGAAGACTCGACAGATGCTGCGCGCGGCGGC
The DNA here is from genome assembly GCA_051005755.1 of Solirubrobacteraceae bacterium. Classification (GTDB taxonomy): domain Bacteria; phylum Actinomycetota; class Thermoleophilia; order Solirubrobacterales; family Solirubrobacteraceae; genus CADCVQ01. Next base: position 4,009 of record JBPCJA010000019.1, on the reverse strand, counting down.
GGCGCGCATCCAGGAGGAGCCGGAGCTACCCGCACTGCTAGGAGCGATCGATCGCCTGTGGCAGTCAGCGGCGCTGCCGCTCGTCGATGTCATCGACGTCACGGGCATCCGAGACGCGTCGTCCCGCCAGAAAGCAACGGTCACCATCAGCCGGACCAGCACCGCCGGCGTCGATGTCGTGTTGGATGGTGGAACTCGCGGATGGATCAACCATCGCGAGTTCGGCTGGACGCCTGATGCCAAGCCGCCGGAGGTCGGCGAGCAGGTAGAGGCGTTCATCCGCGCCGCAGACGCTGACACTGGCGACCTTCGGCTGACGTTGAAGGATCCGTCGCGCAACCCGTACGCCACGCTGACCGCCGACATGGTGGTGGACGGAACCGTGACACGAAGCGACGAACGCGGCGCCGATATAACGCTTGTCAACGGCGCGGTCGGCTACCTGCGGCGCGCGGAAGCGGCAGTCCGGCCCGACGAGCCAGTGTCGAACGTCCTGCACATAGGTGCCCCACTTTTGGTCCGCGTCCTCGAGGTGGATGCCGTGAAGGAGAGCCTGACCGTGTCGCGATGGCTGGAGCGCGTCGCGATCACACCATCGCCAGTCCGCCGCGCGATTCTTGCAGAGCTGCCTCCTGGCCGGATGGTCGGCTCGCTGCGCGACATCACCGGGACGGACGTCACCCTCGACGACATCACGGGCACCGTCGTGTTGCGCGGGATGGACCGGGACGCCGTGCGCGGCGCCGGGAAGATGGTCGGAGGATGGTTCACCGGCCCGGTCGGCGCGGTGACGCTCGGCCGCCGAATCGGCGCATGGCTCGGAGGGGGCGCCAAACAGCTGCGCGCACTGCAGGCGGAGCAGCGGATCCTCGCGTTCGCCCGCGGCAAAGGGGACGCGAGCGAGATCGTTCTGCTCGCCGGGTCGGAGAAGGGGCTGGACGCCGCTGTTACGGCGGTGTTCGCACACCACTGTGTCACCGACGTTGGCCTCAGCCGGGTCCCGCCAGAGATCTTGACGGCGTTTAACGAGGCGCGCCTCGCGCGCCTCGACTTCGTCCGCGGTGTGCCGGGTCATGCGCTGCTCAAGGGCAGTCAGCCGGCCATTGGCGAGGCTGTGGCATGGCTGCGGGCGCGTGGCATCGCGGTGAACGTTGGGGGCACGGTGTACGACACGACGATCCCGTGGCGGCGGCTGGCCTGAGGACTCCTGCATCCCGAGACGACGTCGGACACGTTGAAGATCGCCGCGCCCGCCTCGGGACGCCGCACCCGCTCGCCCTCCCCTCCCCCAGCGATACCAGGAAACGCCGGCGCGCCAGGCGGTTTGGGGCCGGCGCCACGCCGGCCAGCAGCGCGGCACGCGACGCCGCTCCGACAGCCCGACGACGTCAACGTACACCACCGAGGCCAGCAGCCCGTCAGGCGCGCACTCGCGCACCCGCACGGGGACGAGCTTTCGCTGCGTGCCGGTCGGGTCGGCGCCAACGCCGCCGCCCACTCCGGCGCGCAGTACGGCGACGCAAGAAACGCGGGTGACAACACGGCGATAATCCGCTGCGCAGCCTGCGCCGCGTCGTGCATCGCGAGCACGAAGTTCGACCCCGGCAGCATGTCCTACGCCTGCACGATCACGCGGTGACCGACGTGCTCGAGCTCCCACGCGATCCACTCCGCCCACGGCCGGTCGGCGCTCGTGTGGCTCACGAAGAAATCGACGCCGCCGGACGCGTCGACCTCCTCCTTGAGCGCATCGGCGGTCACAGCGTGATCATCGAGTCTCACCCACCCCGGCGCACGCGCGTGGCCGCGGCGGGTTGTCGTAGCTACGATTATCGAGCACTCCGAGCGGAGCCATGTGCACGGGGACACCCGACTCGCCCGTCGGCGTCGAAGCGCCGGTCGGCGACGCGTCGGTGAACTCGGCGGCACGCGCTGGAGGTCGCGCAACCGTCCCAGTTCGGCGAAACTGCAGAGAATGCCCTCACTCATCGCCGGGCGTGCGCATGCCCGCGTGTACCCCGGGTTCCGCAGTTAGCAGGTACACGCCGATGATTCTGCGGTCATAACCCCAGCGTTTCCGGGCCTTTCGGGTCGTCGACTCCAAGGATCGGTCTGAAAACGTGGGCACACGCTTACGATATATACGCTAGTAATGGCGGGCGTTATGTGGTAGTGATGTGGGCATGTACTTGCGCACGACGCAGCGGCGGCGCAAGGACGGCTCGGCGGCGCGCTACGTGCAGTTGGCGCACAACCGGCGTGTCAACGGCGTCACGCAGGCCGAGGTGCTCGTCAACCTCGGCCGTGAGGAAGACCTTGATCTGGATGGGTTGCGGCGCCTGGCGGCGTCGATCGGGCGCTACTGCGACGGCGACAGCCCGGGCATGGGCCTTGACGGCGCGCCGGGCGAGTTTGAGGTCGTGACGTCGCGGCTGCTGGGCGGCGCGTGGCTGCTGGACGGGCTCTGGCGCGCGCTGGGCGTCGATCGCGCGCTCGCCGCGGTGCTCGGCCCGCGGCGCTTCTGCACGGATGTCGAGCGGGTGCTGTTCGCGCTGGTCGCCAACCGTGCGCTCGCGCCGTGCTCGAAGCTCGCCGCCGCGGAGTGGGCCAGCGAGGACGTTCACATCCCCGGCCTTGAGGCGATGGACGACGATCAGTGCTACCGCGCGATGGACCTGCTCGTCGAGGCCGACACGGAGGGCAAGGTCCAGGAGGCGGTGTTCTTCGCATGCGCGGACCTGTTGAACCTCGAGGTCGACCTGCTGTTCTTCGACACCACCAGCACGTACTTCGAACGCGACGAGCCCGACCCGGCCGGCCCAGATGGCGAGCCGGCGTTTCGCGCCTACGGGCACTCCAAAGACCATCGCCCCGACCTGCCGCAGGTCGTCATCGGCCTCGCCGTCACCCGCGAAGGGATCCCGGTCCGCGTGTGGGTGTGGCCCGGCAACACCAACGACATGAGCGTCATCCAGGAAGTCAAAGACGACCTGCGCGGCTGGCGGCTGGGCAGGGTCGTGACCGTCGTCGACCGCGGCTTCAGCAGTGATGAGAACCTGCGCTACCTCACGCGGGCGGGCGGGCACTGGATCGCCGGCGAGCGCATGCGCGACGGCAGCCCGGACGCGCAGGCCGCGCTCTCGCGGCAGGGGCGCTATCAGACCGTTCGCGACAACCTCAGAGTCAAGGAGGTCCGCGTCGGCGAGGGTGATGGCGCCAAGCGCTTCATCGTCTGCCACAACCCCGCCGAGGCCGACCGCGACACGCAGGCCCGCGACGACACGATCGCGCGTCTACAGGCCGAACTCGCACGGATCACCGCGGCCCGCTCCAAGGCCAACGGCGCGAAGGCCACGGCCGCGCATCACCGCGCCGAATGCGCGCTACGCGACCACCCCACGCTCGGGCGCTACCTGCGCCAGACCACGACCGGTCGCCTCCTGATCGACCGCTCCAAGATCAAGGCCGAGGCGCGCCTGGACGGCAAGTACCTGCTCTCCACCTCAGACCCCGACCTCTCAGCCGAAGACGTCGCGCTGGGCTACAAGAACCTCCTCGAAGCCGAACGCGGCTTCCGCGACCTCAAGAGCACGATCGAACTCAGACCGGTCTTCCATCGCCTCGAGCACCGCATCCGCGCGCACATCCTGCTCTCCTGGCTCGCGCTGCTGCTCATCCGCGTCGCCGAACGCCAGACCGCCCAGACCTGGCGACGGATCGCGCTGGAGATGCAACGCCTGCACCTCGTCACGCTCACCGGCCCGACCGGCACGCTGCAGCAGACGACCCGCATCACCGACGCTCAACGCCAGATCCTCGCTGCCGCCGGCGTCGCCGCGCCGCCGCAGATCGCCGCGCTGCAGCCCGCCTGACCTCCCGCAGCGATCACGTCCCATGGCAGGCAGGCGTAGCGGCGGTCCGTCAGCGCGTTGACCTTGGCCCGGATCTGGACCATGGCATACGCGGACGGCCACTTGTTCAGGTACCAGCGACCCCGCCACTTCGCAGA
>JBPCJA010000018.1:0-7158 GCA_051005755.1 Solirubrobacteraceae bacterium | reverse complement strand
CCGCCGCCGCTCCCCGCGGCGCCGCCGGCCCCACGACCAGCGCCGCCCGCGCCTCCGCCGCCGCCACCTGCGCCCCCGCAGGTCGCGACGGCGCCTCCGCCTCCGCCTCCGCCTCCGCCACCGCCTCCGGCGCCGGCGGCCCCGAAGGAGCGTCCGGCGCTCGAGCAGACGACGCAGCGGCTCGTCGACGGGATCGACCAGACGCTGGACACGGTGGGGGAGCTCTTGGTGACGATCATCGATCGGCTCGGGCGGCTCCTGCCGCCGCCGCGTCACTGACGGCGACGGCGCAGTCAGCGACGCTACTGATCGCGCCGGCGGGCGGGACGTCTCGACGCGGCCCCGCGCGTTAACGGACCCGGCCCCGCGCGTTAACGTTGTCGCGTGGAATACCGCGAGCATCCGCCGACGCCCGCGCTCACCGCATGGGTCGCGTGCATCTGGGAGCGCTGCGACTGCGGTGGCCTGCCGGTGCGTGTCATACCCGACGGTTGCATCGACATCATCTGGACGCGGGGCGCGGGCACCTCGGTCGTCGGCGCCAACACGACGGCGTTCCTCGTGGCGCTGCCGGTACGCACCCACGTCGTCGGGGTGCGCCTGCGGCCGGGCGCGGCGCCGCCGCTGATCGGCGTGGACGGCGCGGTGCTGCGCGACGCGCGCGTCCCGCTGCACGAGCTGTGGGGCGACGAGGGTCACCTGCTGGCCCAGCGCCTGGACGAGACCGCCGATCCGGGCGGGACGCTCTTGGCGGCACTCGCGCCGCGCGCAGCCGCGGCCCGCGCTCCGGACCCGCTGGTGCAGGCTGTCGTGGCCCGCCTGCAGGACAGCGCGCGACCGGTGGGCGAGCTCGCCCACGAGCTGCACGTCAGCGAGCGCCAGCTGCGCCGCCGCGTCGGCGCGGCGGTCGGCTACGGCCCCAAGCGGCTGGCGCGTGTGCTGCGGCTCGGCCGTGCGCTGGCGGCCGCGCACGCCGGCGACGAGCTCGCGCGTGTCGCTGCCGACGCGGGATACGCCGACCAGGCCCACTTCGCGGGCGACTGCCGCGAGCTCGCCGGCGTGCCGCCGTCGGCGCTGCTGGCGTAGATGGCCGTTTTCTCCAAGACGCGCCGCGTGCGCTCGGCGAGCATGCGGCCGATGACGAGCGAGCTCACCGCGATCCCGAACGTCGGCCCGGCCGTGGCGCGCAAGCTCGAGCGCCTCGACGTCACCGGGCTCGACGACCTGCGCGGCCGCGATCCGCAGGAGCTCTACGACCGCCTGTGCGTGCTCGACGGGCACCGCCACGATCCGTGCCTGCTCGACACGTTCGTCGCCGCCGTCGCCTACGCCGACGGCGGCCCGGCGCGGCCCTGGTGGGAGTTCAGCCGCGAGCGCAAGGCGCGCGAACGTGGCTGACGTGGAGCTGCGCCTCGGTTGGGTCATCGTCTATGTCGACGACCCCGCGGCGACGGCCGAGTTCTACGAGCGGACGTTCGGCCTGCGCGGCGAGTTCGTCGCCCCGAGCGGGACGTACGCGCAGCTCGACACGGGTCCGACGCGGCTCGCCTTCGCCGCCTACACGCTCGGCGAGGGAAACTTCCCCGGCGGCGTGCGGCGCGCGGCGCAGGACGGCAAGCCGGCGAACGTCGAGATCGCGCTCGTCGCCGACGACGTCGACGGCGCCTACGAGCGCGCCCTGGAGGCCGGCTGCACGTCGCTGGCAGCGCCAACCGACGCGTCGCACGGCCAGCGCGTCGCCTGGGTCCGCGACCCGTTCGGCACGCTCGTCGAGCTCGCGACGCCGGTCTGAGCCCGGGCTGAGCGCGCTCGTTCTCCCGGATCCCGGGTAGTCGTCCCGCTGGCGCTGCCGAGCCATGACGCGCCAGGACGTTCGCCGCGGCAGGTTTGGGTCACGGAGGCCGCGGGTATCGCGTGGAGCGCTTGGCCCATCAGGGGCTCGCGTGGTGGGGAGCATCTGCGGACTCCTGGGCGACCGTCCAGACATGGGGGAGGAAACGACAGTGGCCCGCGAGCGACAGCAAGACCCGTACGTCCTACCGCCGACCCACGTCCACCGCACGGCTGAGATCGCCAAGCCCGCGGCCGGAGTCGGGCTGACGCCAGCCGAGACGCACGCGCTGCGGCGCAGTGCACCGCTGACACCTGCGCAGTTCACCAGGCTGAGGAGCCTGGCCGACAGGGGTATCAGCCCGCTCCGGCTCCTCTGACGGGCCCGCTGTGTACCCCTCGGGGTGCCGTGCCGTGCCGCGCTCGAGCACTGACGCGATGTCGCCAACGTCGACGAGCTCGCTGGAGGCGACGCTCATGACGAGGCGATACGCCTCGTCGTTGGTGAGGGTGAGTCGAAGGCCGTTCATGCCGTAGAACGAGAGGATGCCCGCGAGGGCGAGCCGTTTGTTGCCGTCGATCAATGCGTGGTTGCACGCGAGCGATTGCAGCAACGCCGCCGCCTTTTCGTGGATGCCGGTGTATGCGTCGTCGCCGAAGGCCGTGGCCTGCGGGCGCGCAAGCGCAGACTCGAGCAGACCGTAGTCCCGGACCGAAGGCACGGTTCCGAGCGTTCGCTCCGCGACATAGAGGAGCGCCTCGAGATCAAGGAAGATCACTCGCCCAGGCGGTCGAGCGCTTCGGCGTACCGAGGCAGATCCTCGTCGAGCACCTGGTCAAGCAGCTCGCGCCGGCTCGTGCGATCGATGTACTCGCGCACAGCCTCGCGCGCCACGTCCTGCATCGAGCGACCCTCTCGCCGAGCGCGTCGGCGCAGCGCCTCGGTCTCGTCCTCGGTCAGCCGCAACGTCATCGCCATACGGCAGCATGGTATCAGCAGTGATACCTAGCCTATGCGGGGCAACGCGACACGCTCGGCTTGTCGTGGTGGTGTGGGCGCTTTGCGCATGACATCCATGGGCGCGGCGCCCGCCCGCGCCGACTCGGCCGCGAGCACTCGGACCGTTTTCGCAAGGGCTCCCGGGACGGCATCGATGAGGTGCGCGCCGGAACGCGCTGGTCTGGCTCGCCGCCGCACCGGTGGCGACTTCTTGGCTGCCAGCCCGAGGAAGTCGCCAATCGATGCTGGCGCTCAGCTGCCGCCACGCGCGATCCGCAGCGCGAGGCGCCCGTGCAGCGCGGCGGTGTCGGCGGCGCTGCGCGGCCCGCCGGGTCCGAACCACTCGCCCACGAGGACGACCATGTTGAGGATCGCCATGCTCGCCGCCTGGACGGCGTCCTCGCTGCCGAGCTCGGCGAAGGAGAAGCGCCCGCGCCGCTCGCCCTCGCGCAGCACGTCGGCGAAGAGCGCGCGGACGCGGCGGCGGCGGCGCACGACGCTGTCGCGCTCGCCCGCCGGCAGGTAGATGTAGTCGCGGTTGGCGACCCGCGTCTCGCGCGGGCGGGCGATGTGGAAGGCGGTGAAGGCGGCCGCGAGCGCTTCGAGCTGCGCGACCGGATCGACGCCGCTGGCGCGCAGCGTCTCGCTGAGCACGGCGTCGGCCTCGTCGTGGACGCGGTCGACGATCGCGAACAGCAGCGCCTCCTTGGAGGCGTAGTGGTTGTAGATCGCGCCCGGCGTCAGGCCGCAGGCGTCCGCGAGCTCGCGCACGGTCGTGCCGGTGTAGCCGCGCTCGTTGAAGAGCTCGAGGCCGGCCTCGTGGATGCGCTCGCTCGTGTCGCTCGATGAGCGGACGTTCACTGCCATGCAGGAGATCGTACGCCAGCCTGCAAGGCTCAGTTGCACCGCTATGAACGAGCGTTCATACTTCTAAAGCGCCGATGAACCTCGATCTCTCCGACGACCACGAGCTGCTGCGCCGCACGGTACGCGATTTCGCCGAGGGCGAGGTCGCGCCGGTGGCCGAGGAGCTCGATCGCACGAAGCAGATCCCCTACGAGATCATCGCCAAGCTCGGCGCACTGAACCTCATGGGGATCCCGTTCCCCGAGCGCTACGGCGGCGCCGGCGGGGACACGCTCGCGTACGCGCTGACCGTCGAGGAGCTCACCCGCGTGGACTCCTCGGTCGCGATCACGCTCTGCGCGCACACGTCGCTTGGCACGCAGCCGGTGTACCTCTTCGGCAGCGAGGACCAGAAGCGGGAGTGGATGCCGAGGCTGTGCAGCGGCGAGATCCTCGGCGCCTTCGGCCTCACCGAGGCCGAGGCAGGATCGGACGCCGCCAACACGAAGACCCGGGCGCGCCTCGACGGCGGCGAGTGGGTCGTCGACGGCGCCAAGCAGTTCATCACGAACGCCGGCACCGACATCTCCGGCCTCGTGACGATCACGGCGCTCACCGCCTCGAACGAGATCTCGAACCTCCTCGTCGCCAACGGCACGCCCGGCTACGAGCAGGGCGAGCCCTATCGCAAGATGGGCTGGCACGCCTCGGACACGCGGCCGCTGACGTTCACCGGCTGCCGGGTGCCGCGCGAGAACCTGCTCGGCCAGCGCGGTGCGGGCTTCAAGCAGTTCCTTCACGTCCTGGCGATCGGGCGCATCGGCGTTGCCGCAATGGGCCTCGGGCTCGCCCAGGGCGCGCTCGACCAGGCGCTCGCCTACGCGAAGCAGCGCCGCGCGTTCGGCAAGCCGATCTCGAAGTTCCAGGCGATCCAGGTCAAGCTCGCGGACATGGCGACCGAGATCGAGGCCGCGCGGCTGCTCGTCTACCGCGCCGCGCTGCTGAAGGACGCCGGTCGCGACTTCAACCTCGCGGCCGCGCAGGCGAAGCTCAAGACCGGCCGGCTGGCGGTGCGCTGCGCCGAGGACGCCGTCCAGATTCACGGCGGCTACGGCTACATCGAGGAGTACCCGGTGTGTCGCATGTACCGCGACGCGAAGATCCTCACGATCGGCGAGGGCACCGACGAGGTCCAGCAGATGGTCATAGCGCGGGCGCTCGGGGCATGACGGCCCTCCCGGCCTCCGTCGAGATCCGCGAGGTCGGTCCGCGCGACGGCTTCCAGAACGAGCCGGAGACCATCGCGACCGCCGACAAGGTCGCGCTCATCGACCGTCTCGCCCGCACGGGCGTCAAGCGCATGGAGATCACAAGCTTCGTGCGCCCCGACGTCGTCCCCCAGCTCGCCGACGCCGAGGAGGTGCTCGCCGCGATCGACGTGCCCGACGACGTCTCGCTGAGCGTGCTCATCCCCAACGACCGCGGCCTGGACCGCGCGCTGCGCCAGCGCGACCGGTTCGACGAGATCGCCGTCTTCCTCTCGGCGAGCGAGACGCACAACCAGCGCAACGTCAACCGCTCGGTCGAGGAGTCGCTCGCCACGCTCGACCGCGTCATCGCCCGCGCTCATGGCGCCCGGCTGCGCGTCGAGGCCATCATCGCGACGAGCTTCGGCTGCCCCTACGAGGGCCGCGTCGACCGCGAGCGCGTGCTGGCGCTCGCATTCCACCTCATGCACGCCGGCGCGCACGAGATCGGCTTCGGCGACACGACCGGCATGGCGAACCCCGTCCAGGTGGGCGATCACTTCGCGGCCGCCCGCGCCGTGCTCGGCGACGGCGTGCAGCTCACCGCCCACTTCCACAACACGCGCGGCCAGGGCATGGCGAACGTGCTCGCCGCGCTGCAGGCCGGCTGCACGTCGTTCGAGTCGAGCTTCGGTGAGCTCGGGGGCTGCCCCGTGCCCCCCGGCGCGACCGGCAACATCGCCAGCGAGGACCTCGTCTCGATGCTCCACGAGATGGGGATCGAGACGGGGATCGACCTCGACGCGATGCTCGAGGCCGCGGGCGAGGTCTGGCGCGTGCTCGGCCGGCCGCTGCACTCGCACACGCTCGTCGCCGGCCCGGTCGACTGGCACCCGCCCGCGGAGGGCTGAGCGGCCGGTGTTCTCCAGCGTCCTCGTCGCCAACCGCGGGGAGATCGCGGTGCGGGTCATCGCGACGCTCCGGCGCCTGGGCATCCGCGCGATCGCCGTCTGCTCGGAGGCCGACGCGGACGCGCCGCACGTTCGCCTGGCCGATACGGCGATCACGATCGGGCCCGCGCCCGCGCCGCAGTCCTACCTGCGGGTGGACGCGATCGTGCAGGCGGCGCTGCGCAGCGGCGCGCAGGCGGTGCATCCCGGCTACGGCTTCCTCGCCGAGCGCGCGGAGTTCGCGCGGGCATGCGCCGACGTGGGCCTGACGTTCGTCGGCCCGCCGCCGGAGGCGATCGAGCTGCTCGGCGACAAGGTCGCGGCCAAGCGCCTCGCGGCCGCGGCGGGGGTGCCCGTCGTCCCGGGGATCCAGCGCGCCGGCCTGCGCGACGAGGAGATCCTCGCGTGGGCGGCCGAGGATCCGGAGCGGTTGCCGCTCATGGTCAAGGCGGCCGCCGGCGGCGGCGGACGCGGGATGCGCATCGTGCGCGCGCTCGACGAGCTGCCGAGCGCGCTGGCGGCGGCGCGCCGCGAGGCGCTTGCGGGCTTCGGCGACGATGCGCTGCTCGCCGAGCGCTACGTCGAGCGCGCACGTCACGTCGAGGTCCAGCTCCTCGCCGACGCCCACGGCGGGGCGATCGCGCTCGGGGAGCGCGAGTGCAGCCTCCAGCGCCGTCACCAGAAGCTCGTCGAGGAGTGCCCGTCGCCGGTCGTCGACGAGGGCATGCGCACGGGCATGGGGGAGGCCGCCGTCGCGCTCGCCCGCGCTGCGGGCTACGCCGGCGCGGGCACCTGCGAGTTCCTCGTCCCGGCCGGCGATCCCGGTGCCTTCTGGTTTCTCGAGTGCAACGCGCGCCTGCAGGTCGAGCACCCCGTGACCGAGCTGGTCTACGGCCTGGACCTCGTCGAGGCGCAGCTGCGCATCGCGGCCGGCGAGCCGCTGTGGCTCGCGCAGGACGACGTCGTCGGGCGCGGTCACGCCGTCGAGGCGCGCGTCTGCGCCGAGGCGGCCGAGCGCGGATTCCTCCCGCGCGGCGGGCGGATCGTCGTCTACCGCGAGCCCTCCGGACCGGGCATCCGGGTCGACAGCGGGGTGCAGGCCGGCAGCGAGGTCGGCACGCACTACGACTCGCTGCTGGCGAAGGTCGTCGCGCACGCGCCGACGCGCCGGCAGGCGCTCGAGCGCCTCGACGGCGCGCTCGCACACCTCGCGATCCTCGGGCCGCCGACGAACACCGCGTTCCTGCGCCGCCTCCTCGCCGACCCCGAGGTGGGGGGGGGGGCG
>JBPCJA010000017.1:0-5425 GCA_051005755.1 Solirubrobacteraceae bacterium | reverse complement strand
TGCTCCAGCCACTACTGCAGTGCTGGACCGGCCGCTGCACAACCTGCCACCAACCGATCGACCTCACCGACCTACCCCTCCACCCACCACCCCAACGCGAATAACCACCTACCAAAGCACTACTATGTGCTTGTCGCCGTAAGCCAATCCTGGCGGCAAGCCTGGGACGATGACATCGAGCCCCACAGGTCCGCCGGCGCCGTCGGAGAGGTCAACATGCTCCGCGGGCTCTTCAAGGAAAATCGTCAGCGGTTTCTGGAGCGGGTGATCTTGGTCCTCCTTCCGGGGCGAGGGGAAACGGACCTTCCGACCGAACTGAAGGCAACAAGCCAGTGGGAACGGGTACCGATGCTGGACGAGCCAGGTATTGAAGATCTTTTACGGCGGTTGACTGGCCAGCCGGCCCATCCCACACCACCACTCGGAGAGCCCCGCAGGCTGCCACCTCGAACGCCCGCTACCGCCCCAGCAGAGCCCCGGAGCCTGGACACCGAGGAACCCACCGAGTCCCGGCAAGAGATCAAGAAGCAGATCGGCCGGGCAGAGTCTGCGCTCGCCGACATGCCGCCCGCCTCGCCGGGATCCGGCGAAAAACCATGGGTCCGGGCGCGCGACAGCGTTGAGGCCCGGCGAAAGGCTCTTGTGCGCGAACTCGCGCAGCTGGAGGCCGCCGATGAGCAACGTTCATTTGGCCCGGCCGACGAACCCGCGGAGCGCATCGAGACACGCGAGCCCGTCGCGCCGCTAGGACTAGCGACAGCCTTCGAGCGTGCGCGCGAGCTCGCTCGCTTCACCCACGACGACATGGTGTCGGAGGTAGCGTTCAGCCCGGACGGAATGCAGATCGCCACCGCCAGCCGCGATAGGACCGCTCGCGTATGGGACATCGCCAGCGGCCGCGAGGTCGCCCGCCTCACCCACGACCACTGGGTTTCGCGCGTTGTGTTCAGTCCGGGCGGCACGCAGATCACGACCATCGGCTACCACGGGCCCGCGCGCGTATGGGAGATCGACAGCGGCCGCGAACTCGCCCGCCTCACGCACGACACCGCGGTCTCGCGCGTTGCGTTCAGTCCCGACGGGACGCAGATCGCAACCGTCCACAGCGACAAGACCGCGCGCGTATTGGACATCAGTACCCGCCGCGAGGTTGTCCGCCTGACCCACCAGGATGCACCGTGGGACGTCGCGTTCAGTCCCGACGGGACGAAGATCGCGACCACCAGCAGCGACAAGACCGCGCGCGTATGGGACATCACTAGCGCCCACGAGATCGCCCGCGTCACGCACGATCAGTCGTTGTCTCGCTTGGCCTTCAACGTCGGCGAGACCCAGATCGCGATCTACAGCAATGACAAGGCCACACGCGTATGGGACATCAGTAGTGGGCGCGACGTCGCCCACCTCACCCACCAGGATACGGTGTCGGACGTGGCGTTCAGTCCCGATGGGACGCAGATCGCGACCGCCAGTAGCGACAAGACCGCGCGCGTATGGGACATCAGGACCGGCCGCGAAGTTGCGCGCCTCACCCACGACGCTCCAGTGGTAGATGTGACGTTCAGTCCTGACGGAACGTACATCGCAACCGCTGGCGAAGACAGGACCGCGCGGGTATGCGACATCGCCAGCGGGCGTGAGGTTGCCCGCCTCACCCACCAGGATGCGGTGGTGGTGAACGTAACGTTTAGCTCCGACGGAAGACAAATCGCGACTGCCAGCGGCCGTGTTCAACAGCGTGGCTTCTGGGCGACCGTAGTCCAGAGCAAGCCGCGCGCCGAGGATTACGGCCACGCAACAGTGTGGGGTATCGACTAGATGTAGGGCCCAGTCAAGTGCTCGCTGTCAGGGGCAACTTGCACGAAATGATGTCGTACGGGATAGGGCAGGTCGGGACCGAATATGCCATGCCTGTCGACCGTCCGACGATTGCGCTGGCGGGAGTCCGCGCCGCCGGGGCGAACTGTGCCGGGCGGCCGGACTGCTGCACCAGGCGATCCGCGCGGCGGCCGGCGAGGGCGTCTCGGTGCAGCGACTGGCTCGAGCGGCGGGCACGTCGGTCGACGAGGTCCAGCGGATCGCGCGCGCTGTGGACGAGCGCCGTGACGCCAGCGCGGTCCTGCGATCGGGTCGCGACGGACGCGGGGATGCGTCGTGACCGTGCTGCAGCGCCTCGAGGGCAGCGCGTACCGGGACGGTCAGCTCGTGTGCGCGCGGGCGGCCGTCACGGTCGTGGCCGACGCGCCCTCGGCAAGGCGCGTCCGCGTCCACTTCGTGGAAGGGGTCGATCAGCGCCTACGCGACGAGCTCGAGCGGCTGCTGGCACGCCGCGGAGCGTTCGCCACGCGGAACCTCTGCACGAGACTCGTGCCGGCTACAGCGCGTCCTCGCGGGCGCGCCGTCCAGCGCCAGCTCACGCGCTGGGCGAAGGCCGACCTCGATCCCGACAAGCAACGACAGGTCGCCGACCTCAGGCAAGCACTGCAGGTACTGCGGCACTTCCGCGACGGCTGCGAGCTGCACCCGATCCACGACGAAGGCCACCGTCCGGGGTCGGGATAGCAGGCGCTGCGCGGATCGACGCGATTACCGGTCCGTGCTCGGTGACGCGGCCATCGCAGAGATCCCGGCGACCATCTCGCCGTCCTCGTCGCGGGCCGGCGACGTCAGCCGGTCCTGCCCGCAGGCACGATCCACCGGCAGCGCTGGCCGGTCACTGACGCGATCAGATCGAAGTCGCCGTCGTAGTACACGACGTCCGCACGCGATTGCATGCGTGCATCTGAGCGGCGTCGCAGTGACGGGACCGGGGCGTGCCGGGTACCGGTGCGCTGCGCGATCTCGGTCCGCGTGAGATCCTTCTCGAAGCGCAGGTGCAGGATCTCGCCCTCTTGAGGTGGGCACGATGCAACGAGGAGCTGACCGTCCGCACGTGAGATCGATGTCGCTGACCGACGAGCTGTGGGCCTCGATCGAGGAACTCTACGACGAGATCCTCGAGCATCCGTTCATCGCCGGGCTGACCGACGGCAGCCTTGCGTTGGAGTGCTTCCGCTTTTACGTCGTCCAGGATGCCCACTACCTGCGCGAGTTCGCACGGGCGCTGTCGATCGCGGCCGCGCGCGCCCCACGGGAGCCCGACATCCTCATGTTCAACCGGCACGCCGCCGGTGCGCTCGAGGTGGAGCGCTCTCTGCACGAGAGCTTCTTCCGTGACCTTGGCCTCACCGAACGGGACGTCGCCGCGGCGGCGATGGCACCGACGAACGTCGCCTACACCAGCTATCTGCTGGCGGTCACCTATGGCGGCTCGTTTCCCGACGCGCTCGGGGCGCTGCTCCCCTGCTACTGGATCTACTGGGAGGTCGGCAAGGCGCTGGGCGAGCGAGGCTCGCCCAACGTCCTGTACCAGCGCTGGATCGACACCTACGGCGGCGAGGACTTCGGCGCGGTCGTGAAGGAGGTGCTCGCGCTCAGCAACCGCGTCGGCGCCGACCTCGGCCGCCATGAGCGAGGACGTCTCGCAGCGCACTTCGCGAACACCAGCCGTTATGAGTGGATGTTCTGGGAGATGGGCTACCGCCGAGAGCGCTGGCCGATCTAGACCATCGACCGCCCGGGCGGTATCACCCACAGCTCCTTCGCCGACGCCACGACGATCCCGGCGTGCAGGTCGGCGACCGTCGCCGCGCCGTGCTTGTCGAGCGTCGAGGCGAGGTCGCTCCAGCCGCGGGCGATGGAGCCGACCTTCGCCATCGGTCCCCAGCCCGCGAGCGCCTTGAGCTCGGCCGCCTGCGTGCGCGCGTCGTCGATGGTGAGGTCGCCGAAGTTCTTCTCGATGCCGGCGATGCTGACCGGACGGGCGAGGACGTCGCTGATGTCCGGTCGTGGCGCCGCAGCGTAGAGGTCGTGCGCGGCCTCCCAGTCGACGACGTTCAACCACGCCTCGACGTAGTCCGCTCGCCGGTTCTCGTACTGCAGGTAGTAGGCGTGCTCCCAGACGTCGATGCCGACAAGCGGCGTGAGGCCGTCGCTGATCGGGTTGTCCTGGTTGGAGGTCGTGACGATGAACACGCGCGTGCCATCGTCGACGAGCCACGCCCAGCCCGAGCCGAACTGGCTCATCGCGGCCGCACGCAGCGTGTCCTTGAAGACCTTGAAGTTGCCGAAGGTGTCCTTGATCGCCGCGAGGAGCTTGCCGCCCGGCTGACCCCCGCCGTCCGGCTTCATGGCGGGCCAGAACAGGCTGTGGTTGTAATGGCCGCCGACGTTGTCGCGGACGGTGTCGCGCAGGTCCTCGGGTAGATCGTCGAGGCGGGTGAGGATCTCCTCGGGCGGCAGGCCCTCCCACTCCGTGCCTGCGAGCGCCGCGTTGGCCTTGTCGACGTACGCCTGGTGGTGCTTGTCGTGGTGGATCCGCATGATCTCCTCGGAGATGTGCGGCTCCAGAGCGTCGTACGGATAGGGCAGGTCGGGGACCGAATATGCCATGGCGCACATCATGACGCGCGGCCCGCAGGCACGCTGGCTCAGGTTCGCCCGCCGAGCTGCCGATACAGGCTCCGGAGCACCCGGGGCCATGCTGACGACCACCATCATCTTCTCCTTCCTCGTCGCCGCGTGGGGCGGCTCGGGTACGATCGCCAAGCGGATCGCCGTCCGCCAGCACCTGCGCAACCGCCGCTGAGCGCGCCGCACGAGCCCGTGCAGCGCTTCGCGCGCGGGCAGGCGCGGGCTACGTTGCCCCGCCGCATGGTTCGCTTCCGCGCCATCCCCTTCGTGCTGCTCGCCCTGCTCGCCGCCGCGTGGGCGATCGACGCAAACCCGGCCGGCGGCCGCGACCGCGCCGACACCCTGCGCGAGCGCATCGAGGGCCAGCGCGGCCGCGAGCGCACGCTCTCAGGCGCCCTGGCGCGCCTCGCTCGTCTCGAGCGCGCCACCGCGCGCGAGGTGGCGATCCTCGCGCGGCGCGTCGCCGCGGTACAGCGCGAGCTCGCGCAGGCCGAGGCGCTGCTCGACGCCACCGTCCAGCGCCGCGACCGCGAGCGCACCCGCGCCCTGCGCCTGCGGGCACGTCTCGCGGCGTCACGCTCGCAGCTCGCGCGGCTGCTGCGCCAGCGCTACGCCGGCGGCCGGCCAGACATCGTGACCGTCGTCCTGCACGCGGATGGTTTCGCGCGCCTGCTGGAGACCGTCGACTTCATCGAGCGCGTCCAGCGCCAGGACCAGCGCATCCTGAAGACCGTCCGCACGGCGCGCGCGGAGGCGATCGCGCAGCGACGCGTGTTGACGCGCCTTGCGACCGAGCGACGCGACGCCGCCGAGGCCGTTCGCCGCCGCCACGACGCGCTGGCGTCGATCGCCGCCGGGCTGCGTGCCCGGCGTGCCGCGCTCGCACAGGCCCGCGCGGCTCGCGCTGCTGCCC
>JBPCJA010000016.1:0-11015 GCA_051005755.1 Solirubrobacteraceae bacterium | reverse complement strand
CACGCCCGGTCATCCGGAAACCAGCTCCGAAGGTCGGCGTAGGAGCCGGGATAGTCGACCGATGCCCTTGGCGCGTCTCGCGACACACCCAGAATCTACTGCACCGAGATGGAAAGCCCGTTCCGGGCATTCTGAAGTCCCTCCAGAAGAGCCGCACCCTATTCACATGGTCAGCGCGATACGGATCTCCGCCCGCCGCGGGGTCATCGTCGCGCCACCGCCCATGCTCGTCGACCCACCGTGCGTCGACGAGCATGGCGTCGAGGAGCTCCTGCAGGTCGGCGAGCGTTGCGGCGCGATCGCGCCCGCCCGGCGGTTCGAGCTCGGCGACCGGCCTGCCCGCAACCGTGATCGTGAACCGCTCGCCGCTCGCTGCTCGACGGAGCACGTCGCGGACGTTGTTGCGCAGCTCCCGCTGCGGGATCGTCGTCAGGGCAAAGGAGGGGTCGCAGACTGCCTACGGCCCAGGCCAGACCTCGCAGCTCACCCCCAAAGGCCTGCAGATCCGCACGCAACTCGCACGCCGGCCCCGCCCCGCCCGCTACCCTGTACCCATGATCTCTCCTCGCATCGACCGCCTCCTCGAGAACGTCGACTCCAATTACGCCTCCGTTCTCGTCGCGGCCAAGCGCGCGCGCCAGATCAACTCCTACTACCACAACCTCGGCGAGGGCACGTTCGACGAGTTCCCGCCCCCGATGGTCGACACCGGCTCGAAGAACTACCTCACGATCGCGCTCGAGGAAGTCGCCGCCGGCAAGATCAAGTACCAGTACCGCTAGGCGGTACGCCAGCCGCCATGGCCCGGATCCTGCTCGGCGTCAGTGGTGGGATCGCGGTCTACAAGGCGCTCGAGCTCGTCCGCCTCGCGACCGGTGCCGGGCACGCCGTCCGCGCGATCCAGACGTTGGCCAGCCAGCGCTTCGTCGGCGCCGCGTCGTTCGCGGCGCTCACGGGCGCGCCGGTCCTGACCGACGAGTTCGAGCGCGACCCGGCGCGCGGCGCCTTCCCCGACCAGGCGCCGCCCGACCACGACCCGCTCAGCCACCTCGAGCTCGTCCGCAACGCCGACGTCTTCGTCATCGCGCCGGCCTCGGCGAACACGATCGCCAAGCTCGCCGCCGGGCTCGCCGACAACCTCCTCACGAGCACCGCGCTCGCCGCGACGTGCCCGCTGCTCGTCGCCCCGGCGATGAACAACCACATGTGGGAGCACCCGGCGACCCGCGCGAACGTCGCGACGCTGCGTGCGCGCGGCGCCACCGTGCTCGAGCCCGGCGCCGGGCGGCTGGCCTCCAAGGGCGAGTCGGGGGCGGGGCGCCTGCCCGAGCCGGCGAGCCTGCTGGCGGCGACCGAGGCGCTGCTCGAGCCCGCCGGCGGTGGACAGCCGCATCTCGTCGGCCTGCGCGTCCTCGTCACGGCCGGCGGCACGCGCGAGCCGATCGACGCCGTGCGCTACCTCGGCAACCGCTCGTCGGGGCGGATGGGCTTCGCGCTCGCGAGCGAGGCCGCCACGCTCGGCGCGGCCGTGACGGTCGTCGCGGCGAACGTCAGCCTGCCGCGCGATCCGCGGGTGCGCTACGTCGACGTCGAGACCGCGCAGGAGCTGCAGGACGCCTGCGCTGCCGTCTTCGCGGACTGCGACGTCCTGCTCATGGCCGCGGCCGTCGTCGACTTCCGCCCCGCCGAGCGCTTCGACGGCAAGCTCAAGAAGCGCGGCGACGACGGGCTGCACGTCGACCTCGAGCGCACCCCCGACATCCTCGCCGGCCTCGCGAGCGCCCGCCGGCCGGGGCAGACGATCGTCGGCTTCGCCGCCGAGCACGGCGACGGCGCCCTCGCGCACGGGCGCGAGAAGCTCGCCCGCAAGGCCCTGGACGCCGTCGTCGTCAACGACATCTCGCGCAGCGACATCGGCTTCGACGCCGCCGACAACGAGGTGACGATCGTCACCGGCGCGGAGGAGATCCACGTCGCGCTGGCCTCGAAGACCGCCGTCGCCCGGGTGGTGCTCGACACGGTCATGCGCGCGCGGGCGCCCGCGCGGGCGACGACCGGCCCGGCCAGGTGATGGAGCACGCCGGTGCCGAGCGCATTGCGCGCGCCGAGATCGAGGCGACGGGCGCGCTGGCGCAGCGGGTGGCCGCCAACGTCGCGCAGGCCGTGGAGGTTCGCAAGGAGGTCACGGAGCATCTGATCGTCGCCGTGCTCGCCGGCGGCCACGCGCTCATCGAGGACCTGCCGGGCGTCGGCAAGACGACGCTCGCTCGAGCGCTCGCGCGCTCGCTCGATCTCGAGTTCGCCCGCATCCAGTGCACCGCCGACCTGCTGCCGGCCGACGTCGTCGGCACGAACGTCTTCAACCAGCGCGAGAACCGCTTCGAGTTCCGGCCGGGGCCGATCTTCGCGAACGTCGTCCTCGTCGACGAGATCAACCGCGCCTCGCCGAAGACGCAGTCGGGCCTGCTGGAGTGCATGCAGGAGCGCCGGGTGACCGTCGACGTCCATACGCACGAGCTCGCGCGACCGTTCCTCGTGCTCGCGACGCAGAACCCGATCGAGTACGAGGGGACCTATCCGCTGCCCGAGGCGCAGGTCGACCGCTTCATGGTGCGCCTCTCGCTGGGCTATCCCGACGCTGCCGGCGAGGCCGGGATGCTCGCCCTCCACGAGGCCGGCGACCGCGTCGCCGAGCTCGAGCCGGTCGCCGACGCGGCCGAGCTGCTCACCGCCCAGGACGCCGTCGCCCGGGTGCGCGCGTCCGAGCCGCTGCGCCGGTACATCGTCGCGCTGCTGGGCCACACGCGCGCGGATCCGCGCGTCGAGCTCGGCGCCAGCCCCCGCGCCGGGCTGCTGCTCCTGCGCTCGGCGAAGGCCCGCGCGCTGCTCGCGGGCCGCGATCACGCGCTCCCCGACGACGTCCAGCGGATGGTCGTGCCGGTGCTCGCGCACCGGATCGTGCTCGCTCCCGACGCCTTCGATGCCACCGGCGAGGAGATCGTGGCCGCCGCGGTGGCCGCCACGCCCGCGCTGTAGGCGGCGAGGCCATGCGACCAGCGCTCGCCACCGGGCTGCTCGCGCTGGCGTTCGGTGCGGCCGCGGCGCTCTTCGACGTCGAGCAGCTCTGGGTCCCGGGCATCGCACTCGCCGTGCTCGCGGCCGGGACGAGCGCCTGGATCGTGCTCGGGGCGCGGGGCCTGCAGGTGCAGCGCACGCTCGGCGCGCGCCGGGTCATGGAGGACGAGCCCGTCTGCATCCTGCTCGAGGTCCGCGCGGGGCGCCTGGCGCTGCCGCCGGCGCGGCTCGTCGATCCGCTGCTGCCCGAGGCGCCTGTGCTGCGGGCCGGCGCCCGCGGGGGCCGCGTGCGGATCGAGGCGCGCTTCGGGCGCCGCGGCCAGCGTCGGCTCGCGCTGCCCCGCGTGGTCGTCTCCGATCCGTTCGGCCTCGCGACCCGTGAGGTGTCCGCGCAGCCCTCGCCGGGCGAGGACGAGATCCTCGTGCTGCCGCGGATCGAGCCGATCACCCCCGCCGCGCGCGGCGGCGACGCGGCTCGGATCGCCCGCCGCGGGCGGCCGGTCGTCGGCGCCGAGGTCGAGCTCGACGGCATCCGCCCGCTGCGCGACGGCACGCCGGCCTCGCGCATCTTCTGGCCCGCGGTGGCACGCGGCGCCGACCCGCAGGAGCGCTTCCTCGCGGCAAGCGGTGAGGGCCGTCCACTCGTCGTGCTCGACCCGCGCGGAGCGGCCGGCGAGGAGCAGCTCGACGCGGCCGTGCGCGCCGCCGCCTCGCTCGCGCACGCACTGGCGACGACCGGCGGCTGCGCCGTCCTGCTGCCTGGCGATCGCCGGCCGACGGAGCTCGCGGAGACGCTCGCCGGCTGGGCGCGCGTGCACGCGCGCCTCGCGCTGGTCGGGCCGGCCGCCGCCCCCGCGCTGGCGGGTGTCGCGCAGCGCCGCGGCGCGATCGTCTTCGTCAGCGCGCAGCTGCGCTCGCGGCTGCCGCCGGCGCTCGCGCCGTCGCCCGGCGCGACGCGCATGCTCGTCGTGCCCGGGACGCTGGCGTCACGTCACGCGGCGTTCGCGGTCGCCGGTTGCAGCGGCTACATCCTCGGCGGGCGCGGGAACGGGACGATCCCGCGCTCGGGCCGGACGCTCGGGGGCCGTGCATGAGCGGGCCCCGTTCGATCCCCGCCGCTGCACTGATGGCCCCGCGGACCCCGCGCGTCCTGTCGGACGCGCTGCTGCTGCCGTCGCCGCTCGCGCGGCTGGTCGGTTTCACGGCGCTGGCGGCGTTCGGCGCCGTGCAATGGGGGCAGCTCGTCACCCCCGGCGCCGGCGGCGCGATGGCCGCTGCGCTGCTTGCCGGGATCGCCGCCGGCGGCGCGCTCGTCGCCGTCGCCCGCGCGCGACCCTCGGCACACCTGCGATGGGCGGCGGGCCTGCTCGCCGCCGCCGTCCTGCTGCTCGTCGCGCTCGTCGGCGCCGGCGTGCCCGGCGCCCTGCTGGACCCGCGCGCCTGGGACGAGCTCGCGAGCGGGATCGGCCAGGGCCTGAGTGCCGTCCCGAGCGTCAGCGTGCCCTACGGCGGCGTCGAGGAGTGGACGCGGATCGTCCTCGTCCTGGGCGGCGGCGCGCTCGTCGGCGCCTCGGCGCTGCTGGCGTTCGCCCCGCGCCGCGACGGCCGCTTCGGCTATCCCGTCGCCGCCGCGGTGGCGCTCGGCACGCTCTACGCGGCCCCTGTCGTCCAGCGCCAGGCCGAGCAGCCGTTCCTCTCCGGCTTCGCCTTCGCGCTCCTGCTCGCGCTCTTTCTCTGGCTCGAGCGCATCGAGCGCCGCAACGCCGCGGTGGCCGCGGGCATCCTCGCGGTCGCGGCACTCGCCGGCCTCGTCGCGGCGCCGCGCCTGGACGGGGAGCGTGCGCTGCTGGACTACGAGGAGCTCGCGCAGTCGCTGAGCCCCGCCGCCAGCACGCAGTACAGCTGGAACCACAGCTACGGGCCGCTGGACTGGCCGCGCGACGGGCGCGAGGTGCTGCGCGTGAGCTCATCGCGGCGCGCGTACTGGAAGGCCGTGAACCTCACGGGCTTCGACGGCCGCGGCTGGGTCCAGGCCGCCTACCAGGCCGGCCCCGGAGTCGACATGCCGATCGGCCACCGCGACTGGGTGCAGACGATCCGCGTGACGGTGCGGGCGCTGAGCTCGACGCAGTTCGTCGCCGCGGGGACGACGCTCGACGTCACCGACAACCTGAGAGCCGACGTGCGCAATGTGCCGGGCGTGCTGGAGACGGCGGGCCGGCCGCTGCGACGCGGGCACGCCTACCGCGCCCGGGTCTACGTGCCACGCCCGACGGCGCGCGGCCTGCGCGCGGCCGGGACGGGCTACCCCGTTGCGCTGCGCGAGGACTACGGCGTCTTGCACCTGCCGGTGGCGCCCGGCAGCTCCGGCGGCGTCCGGGCCATCGCGCTGCCGTTCTGGGGCGCGCCGGACGCCCCCAGCGCGGCGGCGGCCATCGACGCGTCACCGTACGCGAGCGTCTACGCGCTCGCCCGCCGGCTGCGCGCGCAGTCGGGGAGCCCCTACGAGTACATGCGCGCGATCGAGCGCTTCCTCACCCGCGGCTTTGCGTACTCCGAGGATCCGCCGCCGCGACGGACGCCGCTGGCGGACTTCCTCCTGCGCGACCGCGTCGGCTACTGCCAGCAGTTCTCCGGGGCGATGACGCTGCTGCTGCGCATGGGCGGGGTGCCGGCGCGGGTGTCGGCGGGCTTCGCGCCGGGGATCGTCGACGCCGAGCGCCGGGAGTACGTCGTGCGCGACATCGACGCCCATTCCTGGGTCGAGGTCTACTTCCCGGGCATCGGCTGGGTCACGCGCGACCCGACGCCGGCGTCCTCGCCGGCGCGTTCGCAGACGGCAGATCTCGCGGCGGCCGCGCAGGACTCGGCCGTGACCATCGGCGGTGCCGGCGAGCGCCAGCTCGGGGGGAGCACCGACACCGGCCGCGCCGGTGCCCCCGCGCCGGCCGCCGGCGAGGAGGGTTCATCGGCCGGCCTTGTCGCGATCGGCGCCGGAGTGCTCGCGCTCGCGCTGGCCGCGTTCCTGCTCATGCCCCGGCGACGGCGCCTGCCCGGCGTCGAGGACGAGCTCGCCGAGTTGCGGCGCGCCCTGCGTCGCAGCGGCCGCGAGCCGCAGCCGTACCTGACGCTCGAGCTGCTCGCCCGGCGCCTTGCCGGCACGCCCGCCGAGGGTTACGTGCGCACGCTCTCCGGGGCGCGCTACGGCTACGGGTCGGCGCTGCCGACGCGCGACCAGCGCGCTGCCCTGCGCCGTGAGCTCGCCGCGGGTCTCGGCATCAGCGGCCGCCTGCGGTCGTGGTGGGCGCTGCCCCCGCGCGCGCCGCTGCGGCGCGGCTGATCGCCAGCCTGATCGTCCAGCCTGGGAGCGGCGCTGGACGGGCTGCGTATCCTCGATGTCATGGCATC
Source organism: Solirubrobacteraceae bacterium (assembly GCA_051005755.1). GTDB lineage: Bacteria > Actinomycetota > Thermoleophilia > Solirubrobacterales > Solirubrobacteraceae > CADCVQ01. The sequence goes on along the minus strand of JBPCJA010000016.1, from coordinate 4,532 downwards.
AGACGACGTCTACGAGCTCTTCCAGAACGGCACCCGTCTGCTCGAGGGGCGGGATTTCCATGCCGCCGCCGTCCCGCTGGCGCGGGCCCGGGACCTCGAGCCGGACAAGGCGTCGATTCGCGAGGCCCTCGGACGCGCGCTCTTCGGCGCCCAGCGCTACGCCGACGCCGCCGCCGAGTTCGAGGCGGTCGTCGAGCGGGCGCCGACGAACGACTACGCGCTCTTCTGCCTCGGCCGCTCGCTGCAGCAGCTCGGCCGCCACGGGGAGGCCCGCAAGCCGCTGGCGCTGGCCTGCTGTCTGCGCCCGGAGCGCAGCGACTACCGCCACTACCGCGATCGCTCGCGGGCCCACGCGGCCTAGTACATTCGTCGTGTTCGGCCCCGCGGGCACGAGCGTGCGCCTCCACGTCACTCGGCGGGCGATCGATTCCACGCTGCTATCCTCGGGATACAGCTTTCGCACCGGCTAGGGACCGGTGGCAGGACCGGAAGTGGGCGCTCGCCCGCTTTTTTTGTTGCCAAGAGGAGATCGACGTGAGCACCATCCAGACCGATATCGAGGCTCGGCTCGCCGCCAGCGAGCCCGAGGTCGAGGTGCTGCTCGCGGAGGTTCTCGGCGGTTCGACGATCCGCCTCTTCATCGACCATCCCGACGGTGTCACGCTCGGGCTCTGCGAGCGCGTCACGCACGCGCTGTCGGACCTGCGCGAGCGCTACGCCCTCGAGGTCTCCTCGCCGGGAACGGAGCGGCCGCTGACCAAGCCCCAGCACTTTCGCCGCTACCTCGGCCGCTGCGCGCGGGTTCGCACGCGCGATGCCGTCGATGGTCACCGATCCTTCACCGGCGAGCTCGTCGGCGCATCGGATGACGAGGTGACGATCGCCGTCGACACCGGCGTCGTCGCCATCCCGTACGCCGAGATCCAGCGTTCCCACCTCATCGAGGAGTAACCGATATGTCACGTGAGATCCTGGAGGCGATGACCGTTCTCGGCCGCGAGAAGGGCATCGCGCCCCAGAAGCTGCGGCTCGCTCTCGAGGATGCGTTGCTGTCGGCCTACAAGAAGCAGCCCGACAGCGCGAAGTACGCGCGCGTCGAGCTCGATCCCGAGACCGCCGACTTCCGCGTCATCGAGCTCATCATCCCCGAGCGCCTCGAGGCGCACCTCATCGTCGAGACGATCGACGAGGGGACGGTCTACGACCCCGAGACCGGCGAGATGGTCGAGCCCTCGGACCCCGAGATCGATCCCGCGAAGTTCGAGGAGTACAAGGACCAGATCGACGAGCGCGACGTCACGCCCGGCGATTTCGGGCGGATCGCGGCCCAGACGGCCAAGCAGGTCATCCTGCAGCGCATCCGCGAGGCCGAGCGGGACATGATGTTCGAGGAGTACCGCGACCGCGTCGGCGAGCTCATCACGGGCATCGTCCAGCAGTCCGACAGCCGCTACACGCTCGTGCAGCTGCGCGAGCGCGTCGAGGCGCTGCTGCCGAAGTCCGAGCAGGTCGACGGTGAGCGCTACGACCACTCCCAGCGCGTGAAGGCCGTCATCAAGGAGGTCTCGCCCTCGACAAAGGGCCCGTCGATCATCGTCTCCCGGCGCGACCCGGAGCTCATCAAGAAGCTCTTCGAGCTCGAGGTGCCGGAGATCGCCGACGGCCTCGTCGAGATCGCCAACGTCGCCCGCGAGCCGGGCTACCGCTCGAAGATCGCGGTCGTGTCGCACGCCGACGGGGTCGACCCGGTGGGCGCCTGCGTCGGCCCGCGCGGATCGCGCGTACGGATGGTCGTCTCCGAGCTGCGCGGCGAGAAGATCGACATCATCCCCTACAACGACGAGCCCGCCCGCTTCGTGGCCAAGGCGCTGTCGCCCGCGCGCGTGCGCGAGGTGCTCGTCGACGACGACGGCAAGCAGGCGACGGTCATCGTTCCCGACGACCAGCTTTCCCTGGCGATCGGCCGCGAGGGCCAGAACGCGCGCCTCGCCGCGCGCCTGACCGGCTGGCGGATCGACATCAAGTCCGAGACGGAGTTCGCGGCCGAGGAGCAGGAGTCCGGCTACGAGGAGGAGGAGACGCAGGGCCGCTGCGCGGCGGTCATGTCGACCGGCCGGCGCTGCCCGAACGCGGCGCTGCCGGGCTCGCGCTACTGCGGCCTGGACTCCCACCAGGCGCTCGCCAGCCAGCCGACCGACGAGGTCGCCGCGGTGATCGACTCCCGCCCGCCGGAGGCCGTCCCCGCCCCCGTCGAGGTGCCCGCCGAGGACGCGCTCAACGTCGCCGCCGAGGAGACCTCATAGCGAGGACAAGCGATGATCGCTGCCGGCATGTCCACGTCGAGCAACGGCGCGCAGTCGTAGGCGCGCCGCGGCGGCGCTGCATCGGCTGCGGTGCGCTGGCCCCGAAGTCCGGGCTGCGGCGCGTCGTGCTCGTCGACGGCCGCGTGCAGGCCGATCCCACCCAGCGCCTGCCTGGTCGCGGCGCGTACGTCTGCGACCGCGCATGCGCGCAGCGCGCGCTGCGGCGCGGGGGCTTCGCGCGCGCGTTTCGCTCATCCATACACGTCGATCCCGACCTTCTACACTCACTCTGATGGCAAAAGTCCGCGTCCACGAGCTCGCAAAGGCCCACGACATGTCCTCCAAGGACGTGCTCGACAAGCTGCGCGCAGCCGGCATCAAGGTCAAGGCGCCGGCGTCCGCCGTCGACGAGGACGCGGCGAAGGCCGCGATCGAGGGGCGCCCGCTGCCCTCCAACGGCGCCGCCGCGGCCAAGCCCGTCAAGGCCCCCGAGCCGGCGCCGGCGCCGCCCGTGCGCCGTGCTCCGCCGCCCCCGCCGGCCGCCTCCGATCGCGCGGCGATGGCCAAGCGCGGCGAGGCGCCCACCAAGCCGACCCCTCCGCCCGCCAAGCCGACTCCGCCGCCCGCGCAGCCGGCGGCGGCCGCATCAGCCTCCGCCACGCCCGACGGCGAGCCCGCCAAGCACCGCCCGACGCGCTCGTCGCTGTCGGGTGAGCGCGCACCCGGCGCGGCCGGACCCGGCGGCCGCCGCCGCGTCGTCATCGACTCGCAGGCGTCGCGTCGCACCCCGGGCCAGCAGCAGCAGCCGCCTCGCCGCCAGCGCCGCGGCCGGCGCCGCCGCGGGACGTACGACGACACGGTCGCGCCGCTGAACGAGGCCGCCGCCACCCACACCGACCTCGTCCGCATCAACTCCGGCTCGACGGTGAAGGACATCGCCGAGTCGATGGGCGTGCCCGTCCCGGAGATCATCAAGAAGCTCATGATGCTCGGCGAGATGGCGACGCTGACGCAGACGCTGTCCGACGAGGCCGTGGGCGTCCTCGCCGAGGAGTTCGGCAAGGAGGTCGAGATCGTCCACGCGGCCGACGAGGTCGAGAGCGAGCCCGTCTACGAGGACGCCGACGAGGATCTCACCGACCGCCCGCCGGTCGTGACGATCATGGGCCACGTCGACCACGGCAAGACGTCGCTGCTCGACGCGATCCGCAAGACCGAGGTCGTCGCGGGCGAGGCCGGCGGCATCACCCAGCACATCGGCGCCTACCAGGTCCACCACAACGGCAAGCTCGTGACGTTCCTCGACACGCCCGGCCACGAGGCCTTCACGGCGATGCGCGCCCGCGGCGCCCGCGCGACCGACATCGCGGTCATCGTCGTCGCCGCCGACGACGGCGTGAAGCCGCAGACCGACGAGGCGATCGATCACGCCAAGGCGGCCGACGTGCCGATCGTCGTCGCGGTCAACAAGATCGACAAGGAGGGCGCCGACCCCGCCCGCGTGCGCACCGAGATGACGACGCGCGGGCTGCAGCCGGTGGAGTGGGGCGGCGAGACGGAGTTCGTCGACGTGTCGGCGAAGACACAGGTCGGCCTCGAGGAGCTGCTCGACACGCTGCAGGTCGTCGCCGAGCTCGAGGAGCTCAAGGCGAACCCGAGCGCGCCCGCCTCCGGCGTCGTCGTGGAGTCCAAGCTCGACCCCGGCCGCGGACCGGTCGTCACGATCCTGATCCAGCGCGGCACCCTGCGCGTCGGCGACGCCCTCGTGGCAGGCGCCAACTGGGGCCGCGTGCGAGCGATGCACGACTTCACCGGCAAGCGCCTGAAGGAGGCCCATCCGGGCGACCCGGTCGAGGCGCTGGGCTTCGACGGCGTTCCCGAGGCCGGCGAGCACGTCCGCGCGGTCGAGAACGACCGCCGCGCGCGCCAGCTCGCCCACGAGCGCGAGCAGCGCCTCAAGCAGGAGCAGCACGCGCGCCGCTCGGGCCGCAAGCGCTCGCTGGAGGACATCTTCAAGGACATCCAGGCGGGCGAGCTCAAGGAGCTCAACCTGCTCGTCAAGGCCGACGTCGCCGGCTCCGCCGAGGCGCTCGAGGACGAGATCGCCAAGCTGCCCCAGGACGAGGTCGCCGTCAACATCATCCGCACCGGCGTCGGCGGCATCAACGAGTCCGACGTGATGCTCGCGGCGGCCTCGGAGGCGATCATCATCGGCTTCAACGTGCGCCC
>JBPCJA010000015.1:0-6142 GCA_051005755.1 Solirubrobacteraceae bacterium | reverse complement strand
GAGCTACGCCGGGCCGGGGTCGCTCGGCGGGACGGAGTCCGCGCTGAAAAGATGAGCCGCGTGCGGCGGCCGCTCCGGGCCCTCTCGACGGTCCTCATCATCGCCGGCGTGCTCATGCTCAGCGACGCCGCGCTGACGGTCGCCTGGCAGGAGCCGGTCTCGGGCGCCTACGCGTGGTTCGTCCAGGATCGCCTCGGCAGCGACCTGCGCGAGCTCGAGCGCACGCATCCCAGCGCCGTCGAGCGCGCCGCGCTGCGCACGCTGGAGAGCAAGCGCCGGCGGATGGCCTTCCTCGCCCGCCTGCTGCGACGCACGGCCAAGCGCGGCCACGCGGTCGGGCGGATCCGCATCCCGAGGATCGAGGCGAGCTTCGTCGTCGTCGACGGCACCGACAAGCCGTCGCTGCGCAAAGGCCCGGGCATCTACGACGAGGTCCCGTTCCCGGGGGCGCCCGGGACGACCGCCATCGCGGGGCACCGCACGACGTACCTCGCGCCGTTTCGCAAGATCGACAAGCTCACGCGCGGCGACGAGATCACCGTCGAGATGCCATACGGGCGCTTCACCTACGCGGTCGAGAAGCGGCGCATCGTCGCGCCGACCGAGGTCTCGGTCATCAAGCGCGTGGGCTTCGACCGCCTCGTCCTGTCGGCCTGCCATCCGCTCTACAGCGCCGCGCAGCGGATCGTCGTCTTCGCGCGGCTCGTGCGCGCGCAGGCGCGTGGCGCGGCCCTGCCGTAGATACCTGTGGACGCCACGGCCCGCGCGCTCAAGCCGACGGCCCCTGCGCTCGATAGCCACCGTGTGATGCGAACCCTAGAACTCAAGATGCGCGTGCAGCGCGCGGACTACGCCGTCGACCCGGCCGCCGTCGCGGCGGCCATGATCCGCCACGCCGTCAGCTACAGGCGATGGTGGAACCCTCTTGCGTCCTGCCGGATTCCGCTGGCCCGCAGGACGACCTCGGGTGGACCGTCGCCGACGGTGCCGATCCAGGTCAGCGGCGCCGCGGACTCGCTCGCCGAGCGGTCCGCGCCGCCGACGCACACGCACAACTCGTAGTCCTCGCCCGCCGCGGCGGCGAGCTCCCAGGCGGGTATGGCGAGCTGGCGCGCGACGTCCGCGACGCCGTCTGCGAGCGGCAGCGCGTCGAGGTCGATGTGCAGTGCGACGCCGCTGGCGCGAGCGACGTGCCCGGCGTCGGAGGCCAAGCCGTCGGAGAGGTCGATCATCGCGTGTGCCCCGGCGCGCGCGAGCGCGCGCCCCTCCGTCAGGCGCGGCGTCGGCCGCCGGTGGCGATCGGCGAGCGCGTCCGGCCCGACCGCGCGCCCGTCGAGGATCGCCAACCCGGCGCCGGCGGCGCCGAGCGTGCCGGTGACGCCGACGAGGTCCCCCGGCCGCGCGCCGCTGCGGCGGACGAGCTCGGCCTCCTCGTCGGCCCAGCCGACAACGGTGACGGCGAGCGTCAGCGCGGGCGCCGCCGTGACGTCGCCACCGACGAGGGCAACGCCGCACAGGCGCGCGAGCGCGCCCATCGCGTCGGCGAGCCCGAGCGCGTCGTCGCGCGCGAAGCCGGGCGGCAGGCCGAGCACGACGTAGGCCTCGCCGGGCTCGGCGCCCATCGCGGCGAGGTCCGACAGCGCCCCGGCGAGCGCGCGGTGACCGGCGTCGGCGGCGCTCGCGGTCGCGCCGAGGCGGAAGTGCACGCCGTCGACCATCGCGTCGGTCGACGTCACGCTCAGCGCCCGCGCACGCACGACGGCCGCGTCGTCGCCGCTGCCGACGAGCACCCGCTCGGGCGGGGGATCGAAGCGCTCCCGCATCGCGGCGATGAGGTCGAACTCGTCCATGCGGGTCGCCGGCCGCGCCGGCGCGTGTCGCTACCGGTGGCGGTAGACGATGCGGGCGCGGTCGAGGTCGTAGGGCGACAGCTCGCAGCGCACCCGGTCACCCGGGAGAATGCGGATGCGGAAGCGGCGCATCTTGCCCGCGACGTGACCGAGCACGATGTGCTCGTTGTCGAGCTTCACGCGGAACATCGCGTTGGGCAGGGCCTCGATCACCTCGCCCTCGAACTCGACCTTCTCTTCTTTGGCCATTGCCACGAGCCTATCAACGGCCCGCCTGCGTCCGTCAACCGGGCGTGGCCGCCTCCCCCGGCGGTGGCTCCGGAAGGTCCTGCGGCTGGGCCTGGGGCTGGTAGAGGTCGGGGTCGAAGTTCTGCCCGCCGGTGGCCGGCGGACGCGGGGCCGGGCGCGGCGGCGCCACACGCGGCGGCTGCACGGTGCCGGGCTTCGTCGTGCCCGCGCCCGGATCGACCTGCGGCTGGGGCGCGACGGGCTGCACGGGCGCAGGCGGGCCGGGATTGAAGCGGCGCTTCAGCGGCTTGGGCTTGAAGGGATGATTCGGCTTGGGGAACGCCTTGCAGTAGCCGCGCCGCGCGGCCTTCATGTATGTCCCCCAGATCTCGGCCGGGAACGTGCCGCCGTCGACGGGTCCGCCGTGGAAGAGGTTGGGCATCGGGATGTTCGCCTTCGGGAACCCCACCCACACCGACGTCGCGATCTTCGGCGTGAAGCCGACGAACCACGCGTTGCGGTTCTCGTCGGTCGTGCCCGTCTTGCCGCCGGCCGGGCAGCCGGTCGCCGCGCGCCGCCCGGTCCCGCCCTTGATGTTCATTTCGAGGATCTTCGTGACCTCGTACATCTCCGCCGAGTCGAACGCCTTGTGGCGGATGGGCTGGGAGAGATCGTCGACCTTGCCGTCGGGGAAGCTCACCTCGGTGATCGCCTTGGGCTTGTTGCGCCAGCCGCGCGAGGCGATCGTGGCGTAGGCGTTGGCCATCTCCAGGGGCGAGCAGCAGCGCTCCAGACCGCCGAGCGTCTCGGCGGGGAGGCCCTGCAGCCTGGAGGTGATCCCGAGCGCGCGGGCAGCCGTCTTGACCTTCGCCGGCCCGATGGCGAGCGCGAGGCGGATGTAGACGGTGTTGTCGGAGGTCAGCGTGCCGGCGATGAGGTTCTTCGAGCCGCCCGAGCACCGCCCCCCGTAGCAGTTGACGTCGATCGGGCCCCACTTCGGGACGAACTGCTTGAAATGGCCCGAGGGGTAGCTCGTCGTCGCCGGGTTGACGCCCGCGTGGATGGCGGCGACGAGGGCCATGATCTTGAACGACGATCCGGGCTGGCGCTTGCCGTCGGCAGCGAGGTTGAACTTCGAGTCCTGGTACTTCGCCGACGACGCCATCGCGCGGATGTAGCCGCTGGACGGATCGATCGTGACGATCGCCGACGACGGCGCGCCGGGGAAGCTCAGGCTCTTGGCCATCGCGGCGCGCGCCTTCTTCTGGAGGTCGAGGTCGATGGTGGTCTTGATCTTCAGCCCGCCGCCGCGGACCTTCTTGACGCCGTACTCCTTGATGAGCTCGTCGGTGACGTAGTCGAAGAAGTAGCTCTCGCGCTTCTGGCGGAAGTAGCCGCTGGAGTGCAGTTCCAGCGGCGCGGCGATCGCCTCGCGGGCGGCCTCGGCCGAGATGTAGCCGACCTCGGCCAGCTTGCGCAGGACGTCGTTGCGGCGGGCGGTCGCGCGGCCCGGCTCGCGGAAGGGGTTGTAGGCGCTCGGCGCCTGCGGGAGCCCGGCCAGGAGCGCCGCCTCGGCCAGCGTGAGCTCGGCGGCGCGCTTGTCGAAGAAGGCCCGCGCGGCGGCCTGGATGCCGACCGCCGTCTGGCCGCCGTTCGTCCCGTAGGACACGGAGTTGAGGTACTTCGTGAGGATCCACTCCTTGCCCTTGCGGCCGGGATGCTTGTTCTCGAGCTCCTCGGCGAGCTTGGCCTCGCGGACCTTGCGCTTCAGCGTCCGCTCGCCGGAGATGTAGAGGCTGCGGATGAGCTGCATCGTCAGCGTCGATCCGCCCTCGACGGTCTTGCCGGAGCTCGCGTTGCGAAACGCCGCGCGGATGACGCCCTCGAAGTCGACGCCCTTGTGCTGGTAGAAGCGCTGATCCTCGATCGCGACGGTGGCATCGCGGATGTTCTGCGGGATCGACCGGGACTCGATCGGGATGCGCAGCACGTCGTTCTGGATGATCCCGAGCTTCTGTCCGTCGGCGGCGTAGACGGACGAGATGCGCCCCGGATCCTGCGGGCGCAGGGAGGCGAGGTCCGGCGCGGAGTTGGCGACCCCGACGAGGTAGCCGATCGCGCTCAGCGCGCCGATCACCGTGCAGGCGACGAGCACGGTGATCGTGATAATGATGACGCGCGCAGCTCCGCCTCGGCGGCGGCGTCGGCGCTGGCGTTCGAGGCGGGCGGACATGGTTCGGGCGGGCGGCGCGGGGCCGGGCGCAACGACGAAGTCTAGAGCCGAGGCGGTCTTCGCTCTCCGGTACCCCGGATCCTGCCGAGGTACCCTGCGCTCGCCAGGATCGGGGCCGGGCGAGGAGTCGCGCCGGGGGGGGGCTCCTAGGGCGATCGGCGTGCGAGACCGCCTGGCAGTGGTCGCCTACGACCTCGCTGGCCTGTGCAACGAAGAGCCGTTCGCTGACACCGTGGAGCGCGAACGCAACGCGCGGACGCCGACCGCGCGCAGCAGCGGATGCACGCGCCGAGCGCGCCGAGCAGCGCACTGACGCCGCCGAGCTCCACCGGTGGCCTCCTCAGGGCGCTCGGTGGCTGGGGGCGGAAGGCTCGCCGGAGAGCGTGACGTCAGCGACGCGTTCGACGTAGGCGCGGGCTTCGTGCAGCGTGGCGTGCATGCACCACCCTGATCCGCTGGCGCGGCGCTGCGCAACGAGCCAGCGGTGGCGCAGCTCCGTGGTCAGCCGCCAGGGATCGGCGATCCTCCACTGCCCGTCAGCAGACTCGAACAGCCCACGCTCGATCTTGCGCCAGTCCTCAGCCATCGCTGCGCTGCTCGTCGGTGAAGGCATGCAGTTCGCATCCGCAGGCGAACGCCTTGTCTTGGAGGATGCGCACGGCGCGCTTGAGCGCGTTGCGCTGGCCGTACTGATGCGGGCTCAGCTCCGGCTTGTCAGACCAGCGGGCGAGCTGGCGGTGCACGGCGAACTTCAGCGCCAGCACCTCGTCGCGGGTGAGTCGGGGGTGCTCGTCGCTCATGACAGCTCGCGGAGGCCGAACTCGAGGTCGGGCAGCGCGCCGTGCTGGCGTTGCGGGGGCTGCACCTGGGCGATCAGCCGCTGGCGCTCGTCGTCGAAGACGACCTCGATCGGGTCGATGCGTTCGGCTGGGCGACGCGCGGCCGCGCCGCGGTGGCGTGCTACAGCGGCCAGCTCGTCGCGCAGGTCTGGGTGCAGATGCTCCACGAACCGCGCGGCAACGCAGCGTCGCTGCTCTTGGTGCGTGAGGCCAAGTCGAGGGTCGCCGCCCACGGCGAGCTGCACCCGACCGCAGACCATCTCCCCGTTGCGGTAGGCGCGCCTCCACGCGTTGCGTCGCTCGAGTGAGCCGGCGCACACCGGTGGAACGAAGCGCGTCATCGCCGGGCAGCGTCGCGCTGATCGAAGCGGCATGAAATGGACGCCTCGTGGTCATGTCGCCGTCACGTCGTGGCAGTCGTGTGGTGCAGGCGTAGCATCCGGGTCGTGGGCATCGCACCGGCTGGCTGCCTATCGCGCCAAGCGCGACTACTCGCTCAACGAGGTCGCGTGGAAATTGCGTGAGCTCTCACGCGCGGTCGACGGGATCGACGCCGGGCCGACGGTGAAGACGGTCTGGCGCTGGGAGCAGGGCAGCACGCCGACCGCGCGCCACATCGATCGCTGGACTACGAGTGTGGCGGCGGCATGCTCTACGTGGAGGTCGGGCGGTTCGCCGAGATTTCCTCGGGGCTGCTCGACCATAGGTGTTCTGACAGCGTTCGATCGCGGCTGCTGGTGGCCGTCGGGAGTGCCCGGCAACTTGCCGGGTGGACTGTGTTTGACGCCGGCGCGGATTGCGATGCGCAGCGTCACTGGATCGCTGCGGAGCGCGCGGCGGTCGCAGCCGCCGACGGCCAGTTGGTGGCGAGGGGTGCGCTACAGCCAGGCGCGCCAGTTCCAGCACGCTCGGCATAACCGTGATGCGCTCCAAACGCTGCGGCTCGCTCGCTCGCGCGCAGCTCGGCGCCGGCGCCACGCCTGCGCTCAGCG
>JBPCJA010000014.1:0-18998 GCA_051005755.1 Solirubrobacteraceae bacterium | reverse complement strand
GTGGCGGATTCCCGGCGGGGGGCGGGGCAAAGAGGGGGGGGGGGGGTGTGGGTGTCCGCCCCCCCCCCCCCCCCCCCCCCGCCCCGCACCCCGCGCGTCAGCCGCCTCCCCCTCCCCCGGCGGCAGCGCGCGAGCGGGGCCGGCACGAGGCGCATCCGCGTCCCGCGCCGGCCCCGCAAACGGTCATACAACGACGACGGGGGCGCTGAGCGCCCCCGTCGCGAGCCGTCTTCTGCGTTCTCGTCAGGCGCTCAGCGCCTCCGCGCGGGCGGGCTCGAGGGCAACCTCGAGCACCTCGTCGATCGTCATGACCGGGTGGAAGGTCATCGCCTCGCGCACGTCCTCGGGCACGTCGTCGAGATCGGCCCGGTTGCGCTCGGGAAGGATCACGTCGGTCAGGCCCGCGGCATGCGCGGCGAGGACCTTCTGCTTCAGCCCGCCGATCGGCAGCACGCGTCCCTGCAGGGTGACCTCGCCGGTCATCCCGACCGTGTGGCGCACGGCCCTGCCGCTGAGCAGCGACGCAAGGGCCGTGGTCATCGTGACGCCCGCGCTGGGGCCGTCCTTCGGGATCGCCCCGGCCGGGACGTGGACGTGGAACTCGCGCTCCTCGAACGCGTCCTCGTCGATGCCGAGCGCTGCGGCGTGGGCGCGCACGTACGTCAGCGCGATCCGCGCGGACTCCTTCATGACGTCGCCGAGCTGGCCGGTGAGCGTCAGGCCGCCCTTGCCCTTCATGGCGTTGGCCTCGACGAACAGCACGTCGCCGCCGACGCCGGTCACCGCGAGGCCCGTGGCCACGCCCGGCACCGCCGTGCGCGCCGCCGCCTCCTGGAAGACCTTCTGGCGCCCGAGCGCGTCGCGCACGTCGTCGATCTCGATCGTCACCGGCGCGACGCCGGAATCGGAAGCGATCTTCGTCGCCGTCTTGCGCAGCAGCGTCCCGAGCTCGCGCTCGAGCTGACGCACGCCCGCCTCGCGGGTGTACTCCGAGACGACGAGACGCAGGATCTCGTCGTCGACGACGACCTCGTCCTCACGCAGCCCGTTGCGCTCGCGCTGGCGCGGCCACAGGTAGTCGCGTGCGATCGCGGTCTTCTCGGCGACGGTGTAGCCGTCGAAGCGAATGACCTCCATCCGGTCCAGCAGCGGCCCCGGGATCGTCTCGGCCACGTTCGCCGTGGCGATGAACAGCACCTGGCTGAGGTCGATCTCGATGTCCAGGTAGTGATCGCGGAAGGCGTGGTTCTGCGCGGGGTCGAGAACCTCGAGGAGCGCCGCCGACGGGTCGCCGCGCCAGTCGGCGCCGACCTTGTCGACCTCGTCGAGCATGATCACCGGGTTCATCGTCCCGGCGTCGCGCAGGGCACGGACGAGCCGTCCCGGCAGGGCGCCGATGTACGTGCGCCGGTGGCCGCGGATCTCGGCCTCGTCGCGGACGCCGCCGAGCGACATGCGCACGAACTCGCGTCCGGTCGCACGGGCGATCGACTCCCCGATCGAGGTCTTGCCGGTGCCGGGCGGGCCGATGAGCGTGAGGATCGCCCCCGCCTTGCGGTCCATCTCGACCCCGCGCTCCTGCCGGAGCTTGCGCACGGCGATGTACTCCGTGATGCGGTCCTTGACGTCCTCCAGACCAGCGTGGTCGGCGTCGAGCACCTCGCGTGCGTGGACCGGGTCCAGGACCTCGTCGGAGTGCTTGCTCCACGGGACGGAGATGAGCCAGTCGAGGTAGGTGCGGATCATCGAGGACTCGCCGCTCTGCTCGCCCGTGCGCTCGAGGCGGTCGAGCTCGCGCTCGGCCTGCTCGCGCACCGCGTCCGGCATGCCGGCGTCGGCGATCTTCGTGCGGTATTCCTCGGTGACCGAGCCCTCGTCCTCGCCGAGCTCGCGACGGATCGACTCCATCTGCTGGCGCAGGAAGTACTCGCGCTGCTGCTTCTGGGCGCCGGACTCGACGTCGTTGCGGATGCGGTTGCGCACCTGCAGCTCGGTCAGCCGCTCGCGCTGGAACTCGACGGCGAGCGCGAGGCGCTCGGTGACGTCGACGGTCTCCAGCAGGCGGACCTTCTGCTCGAACGTCAGATCGGGGCTGTAGCCGGCCGTGTCGGCCAGCGGGCCGGGATCGGCGACCGAGCGCAGGAAGGCGGCGACGCGCTCGTCGGCGCCGCGCTCGGCGAGGATCTCCTCGACGACCGCGCGGTACTCGCGCTCGAGCTCGCGTGTGCGTCCGTCGACGGGCTTGGTGTCGGGGTGCTCGGCGACCTCCGCGCGCAGTCGACCCTCGGCGTCGGCCTCCGCCGCGCCGACGATGACACCGCGCGCCTCGCTCTCCAGCGAGACGCCGCGTCCGCCACCGGGCAGCCGGATCGTGTCAGCGACCCGTGCGATCGTGCCGACCTTCGCGTACTGACCGACCCAGCCGTCGCCCTGAGGGCTCCGGCTGTGTGCCCGCCTGGGGACGAGCAGCACCCGCTCCTCGCCGGACGCGTCGACCGGGAGGTTGATGTCCATCGTGGGAAAGACGACCGTGTCGTCAAGAGGGATGAGCAACAGCTTGGGCATGTGTGCGGGTTCCTTTCGTTGCACGCACAACGATACCAAGTTGGCTTACGAAATGTTAGTTGCTTACGCGCCATCCGTGCCGTGGCTCAGCTCAGCTCTCGAGAAAGAGGTCCAGGAGCAGGTCGGCGTCCGGCGCGTAGGCGTAGTGGGCCAGGTCCGTGACGCCCGCCTGCGCGAGCACCTCGTCGTCGATGAAGAAGTTGCCGGTCGTCGTGCGTGCCGGGCGGGTGAGGATGTGATGGGCGGCGTCGGCGACGATCTCCGGCCGGCGAGAGCGAGCCATCGCCGCGTCGCCGCCGAGGACGTTCTGCACGGCCGCCGTGGCGATGATCGTGCGTGGCCACAGCGAGTTGAACGCGATCCCGGCGTCCGCGTGCTCGGCGGCCATGCCCAGCGTGCACATGCTCATCCCGAACTTCGCGAGCGTGTAGGCGAGGTGCGGGCCGTACCAGCGCGGGTCGAGGCTCAGCGGCGGGCTGAGCGTCAGGACGTGCGGATTGCCGGCCTCCCAGAGATATGGCAGGCACATCCGCGAGAGCAGGAACGTCCCGCGCGCGTTGACGTCCTGCATGAGGTCGTAGCGCTTCATCGAGATCGTCGCGCTCGGGCTGACGTCGATCGCGCTGGCGTTGTTGACGACGATGTCGATGCCGCCGAAGCGCTGGACGGCCTGCTCGACCGCATCGTCGACGGCGCGGTCGTCGCGCACGTCGCCGACGATCCCCAGCGCTCGACCGCCGGCCGCCTCGATCTCCTCCGCCGCGCTGTAGACCGTGCCCCTCAGCCGCGGATGGGGCTCCGCGGTCTTCGCCAGCAACACGACGTTCGCGCCGTCGCGCGCGGCGCGCAGGGCGATCGCGAGACCGATCCCGCGGCTGCCGCCGGACATCATGATCGTCTTGGAGCGCAGGTCGCTCATCGCGAGGACCGGCCTTCCGAATCGAGCTCGACGACGGTCGAGCGATGGCGCGCAGTCACGACGGTCGTCCGTGGCGGCTGAGCAGGTCGGCGTAGCCGCGTGCGACGAGCCGTTCGTCGGTGATCCCGAGCGTGGTGCGCAACTCCTCGACGCGGTCGCGCTCGACCTCCAGGCCGCCGGGCGATGCCGCGATCGCCTCGATCTCGACGAAGTCGCCGAGGTCGGCGACACGGTCGAGGTGGATGCGGACGTTGCGCCACAGCAGCAGCCGCCGGACCTTCTCGACGACGACGCGCACGCCGAGCGAGTCCGCCAGCACGTCGATGACCGCGAGGTGGTCGGCGACCGGCACGACGCGGTAGAGGCTGACCTTCGGGCCGGCGCGCTCGGCCCGGGCATAGGCGATGAGCTCGGCCGGCTGGGGCGGCGCCTCGCGGAGCTTCAGGCGGCCCTGGACGGCGTGGAAGTACGTGTCGCGCTGGCGCAGGATGCCGCGATCCTGCGCCCCGAGCGCCAGGGCGGCCGCGAACGTGGCCTGCGGATCGAGATCGATCGCCTTGATCTCGAGGTTGCGCTGCTTCCCCGCCATCGCGTCAGGCTATCCGCACCGCACAGACGCTAACGAGCGAGCTTGCGGCCGACCGCCGCGCGGCGCGCGCTCAGTAGCCGAGGCGAGCGAGCCGTTCGCGCTCGGCCCGCCGCTTGGCCTCGCGCTGCTCCTTACGGATGCGCTCGCGTTCGCGGCGCTCCTGGTCCTCGTCGTGGCCGGTGACGATGCGGATGCTCTTGCGCAGCGTGCCGTCCTGCGCGTGCGACGCGAACTCCTGGCGGCTCGGACGGTCGTCGCGCCGCGGCCGGTCTCCGCGACCGCCGCCGGCGCGCTGGCCGCCGGGACGGCGGCTGCCCGGCTCGCCCGGGCGCCCGCCGCGCTCGGGCTCGGCCGGACGGGGAAGCTGGGCCTTGACCTCGCGAACGGGCGTGGCTGCGAGCCGTACCCACGCGTTGAAGACGGGATCGCCCGGCTTCAGCCCCTCGGCGGCCTGCGCGCAGACGGCGGCCCACTTCAGCGGCTGGCCCTTCTCGTCCTGCTTGGGCTTGAGCGCCTCCTTGATGATCTCCGCGCCGCCGACGCGCTCGATCGCCGCGGTCACGCGGGCAGGCGAGGAGGCCGAGCGCTCGGCCTGCGTGCCGCCGCCGTCGGGCTGTGGCTGCGCGCCGGCCTGCTGGCCCTCGGCGGCGGGAGGCTGCACGTCGGGCGCAGCGACCTCCGCCGGCGGCGCCTCCGCGACGACCTGCTCGTCGTCGGCCTGTGGCTCGGTAGGAGTAGCGGACGCCGGACCGCCGCGGCGCAGGTCCGTGAGCGCCGAGAAGAACGCGCGGCGATGGCGCTCGGCCGCGGAGGGACGCCGGCGGCGCTTGCGCACGGGCAGCGTCGCCTTGACGGTCGGAAGCGGCTTGGGCGGCTGGGCGACGCCGAGAATCTTCGGACCGACGGCTGGCCGCTCGGTGTCGGGCGTGATGACGGCGGGCGGTGCCTCGGCGTCCGGCTGCGCGGCGGACTCCCCAGCGGGCGACACGTCGGCCGCCGCCTCGGGCCCGGAGGCCTCCGCCGGCTCGGGCGCGGGTGACTCGGCGGCCGCCGGCTCGGACGCGACAGGCTCCTCGGCCGCCGGCTCGGGCGCGGGCGGCTCGGCGGCCGCCGGCTCCTGCACGACAGGCTCGGTCGCAGCGGGCTCCTGCGCGACAGGCTCCGCGGCCGCCGGCTCCTGCGCGACGGACTCGGTCGCAGCGGACTCCTCAGCCACGGGCTCGGACGACGGTGGCTCCGCAGACGGACCAGGCTCCTCAGCCACGGGCTCGGCGGCGACGGGCTCCGCCGCCTCGGGAGCGGCCGGCTGCGGCGGCGCGCCAGGCGCGTCTGCCTGGCCATTCGTCTCAGCGTGATGCGTGCTCTCCGACACCACCGCGGGTGGGGCGATATCAGCGTGCGCGAATTCCTCCGCGTGCGCGATGGCGCTCTCCCTCGTGGGTTGGAACGCCGTCCGGCCGCCAGGTTCGGCCGTCGTCTCGGCTGACGAATCGCCAGTCACTACCATCAGGTTACCGAGGCGAGGAAGGTCGCCGCCCTGTCGTCGCATCCCAGGTCGTCGACGAAGGCCACCGGGGCACGTCCGGTGACTCGCGGACGGCGCTGCACGAGGACGCAGAGGTGTCCCTACGATGCCACCGGCACGTCCGGTGTCGTCGCGATCGCGGTCGCCGTCACGACGAGGTGGATCTGCTTGAAGCGCGCGGAGAGCGTCTCCCCCAGCGGCTGCGCGAGCGCGAGCTCGACGAGCTCCGCGATCGCAGCGCAGTGCGCGGCCTGCGGGGCATCGTCGCCGACCTTGCAGGCGAGCCGGGCAAGATCGAGGAACTCGAAGGGAGACTCGCCCGCGAGCGCCGTTGCGACAGCACACGTGAGGTAGTAGTTCGCGCGGGCCAGCAGCAGGTCGTTGCGCACGCCCTCCAGTCCGCGTGCCGGCCCGAGGTCGACCGTGTCCTCACCCGCGATGATCCGCTCGAGCTGGCCGCAGGCGACGCCCGCGAGCTGGTGCGCACTCAGCCCGACCTGCAGGGCGCTGCGGAAGGTCGACACGACGCCCTGCTGCGGCGTGCCGAAGGGGATGTCGGTCGCGTAGAGGATCTGCCCCGGGGGCACGAGCGAGAAGAGCGCGAGCTGGTCGGGCGCGCTCCACCAGGCCGTGTCGAAGAAGACGTTGGGGTGGTCCGGCAGGCGCCGCCAGATCCACGCGAGGTCGCAGACGCCGGCATGGGCGAGGATGAAGCGCGCACGCGGAAACTCCGTCGCGTACGCGAGCACGTGCTCACCGAGCGCCGGGATCCCGCGGCCGGCGTGGATGAGGATCGGCAGCCGCCGCTCGTCGGCGAGCTCGGCGATCTCGCGGACGCCGGGCTCCAGCATCCCGAAGTTCTCGGCGCGCGGGTGCAGCTTGATCCCGCGGGCGCCGGCGTCGAGGCAGCGGCGCGCCTC
Organism: Solirubrobacteraceae bacterium; assembly: GCA_051005755.1. Taxonomy (GTDB): domain Bacteria; phylum Actinomycetota; class Thermoleophilia; order Solirubrobacterales; family Solirubrobacteraceae; genus CADCVQ01. The sequence continues at coordinate 12,480 of JBPCJA010000014.1, read as the reverse complement.
GGCGGCCGGCGCGCTGTGCGGGTCCACGCGGCAGAAGGGGACGAGGACGCCGTCGGATGCGAGCGCCGTCGCGATGACGCGGTCGTTGGCGGGCGGATAGCCGGCCGGCTCGTGCATCGGGAACACGACGGCCCGCGAGCGCGTCGGCGCGAGCGTCGCCAGCAGCTCGTCGGCCGTGCACTCAAAGCCGTCGGGGTCGTCGACTCCGATGTGGGTGTGGGCGTCGAAGAGCGCGACCGATGGCAGCAGTCCCATGGTCTGCTCGCGCCACGGAGCCAGCAGGTCGTCGGCGTGCACGGCCGGGAGTCTACGGGCCGATCTCCCTAAATCCGGCGCTTCGTCTTTCGTGCCGAGCGCGGCGCGATGACGCGCTCGCAGCCGATGACGCGATCGCGGCGGTCGACGTAGGCGACGTCGTCGCCGGCGCCGCAGTCGACGACGTCGGCCGAGCCGTCGTAGGCGACGAGCTCGTCGTCGCCGCCGCCGCCGCGCAGGCGGTCCTGACCATGCCCGCCGAAGAGCCGGTCGGCGCCGCCGCCGCCCGAGAGCGCGTCGTCGCCGCGGCCGCCCTCGACGTAGTCGTCGCCGTCCTCGCCCCACAGCCGGTCGTCGCCCGTGCGTCCGAAGAGCACGTCGTCGCCCGGGCCGCTCCAGATGAGGTCGTCGCCGTTCTCGCCCTCGAGGCTGACGTCGGCGCCGTCGCCGCCGCGGATGCTGTCGTCGCCGTCGCCGCCGAGCACGGTGTCAGCGCCGGGAGAGCCGGCGACGACGTCGTCGCCGGCGCCGGCGTTGAAGACGCTCGCGCCGTCGGGACTGCCTGCCGGCATCAGCGTGCGGGGGTTGGCGGCCTGCCCGGCGGGCACGGCGACGAGGATGTCAGCGCCGTCGGTGCCGCGGACGTTGGGCCGCCGGTCGTCAGTGGGATCGGTGAGGTAGCGCGCGGCGTAGTCCGAGCAGGAGCGCATCGCCTCCTCGTCGGTCGACCAGGCCGGCTTCTCGGGGAACAGCGAGGCCGTCGCGAGCACGCCGTTGGAGTTTGGCGGGTACCGCGCGATGTCCAGCAGCGAGGACTTCACGAGCCCGCCGCCCAGCCAGCGCGAGACCGGCGAGCACGACGACCCGCCGGAGCGCAGGACGACGACGTACTCACAGCCGATGATGAGGGCGCGATCGTCGGCGAGGTCGATGATCGCCATGTCGTTGCCCTCGCCACAGTCGATGGCGTTGTCGCCGGGAGCCGTGAAGAACGCGGGGTCGAGCACGTCGGTCGAGTTGCGCTCGAAGTCGGTCGCCCAGAGGAGGTCGTCGCCCGGGCCGCCGAGGAGGGTGTCGGCCCCGCTGCCGCCGACGAGCACATCGTGGCCGGGGCCGGCGTCCATCCGGTCGCCGCCCTTGCCGCCGAGCAGGAGGTCGTTGCCGGGACCGCCGTCGATCTCGTCGCCGCCGCCGCCGCCGTAGACGATGTCGTCGCCTGCCGGCCCGTCGGGGCGGCCGTCGCCGAAGAGGCGGTCGTCGCCGCCGTCGCCGGTCACGATGTCGGCGCCGGGGCCGCCGAAGAGCCCACCGAGCTCGTCGCTGCGCGTGCCGTCGTTGCCGTTGCCGCCGTCGATGCGGTCGTTGCCCGCACCCCCGAGGCCGAGATGGTCGTCGCCGAAGGCCATTCGCAGGACGTCGTCGCCATCGCCGCCGTCGGCGGCGTCGTCGCCCTGGCCAGCGTTGAGGACGTCGTTGCCCTGGCCGCCGTCGAGGACGTCGTCGCCGCGCTCGGCGCCGAAGTCCGTGCCGAGCCCGAGCTCGTCGTCGCCTACGCCCCCGATGAGCCGGTCGTTCCCGCTGCCGCCGCGCAGGCGGTCGTTGCCGGACCCGCCGTTGAGACGATCGTTCCCGACGCCGCCGGAGAGCAGATCGTTGCCGCCGAGTGCGCAGATGCGATCGGCGAGCCAGCCGCCCGTGAGGCGGTCTGCGCTCGCGGTGCCGCGCTTGGAGCACGTCGCCGCCTGTGCGGGCGCCGGCAGGGCCAGGACCCCGAACGCGAGCGCGACCGGGATCCAGCGCAGCCTGGGAGACGTGGGCGGCATCGCCTCCCGGTATCGACACGTCCAGGCGCGCCGTGAGCGCGCGGACCCGGCGGCGGACGGACGGCGCCTGCGGCCGCGGTCAGCCGTCCCGCCGGCCGATCGGATGTGGGTCGCGGACGTGACCTCGGCCATCGGGATCCATACACTGCGCACGCATGGCCCCCCAAAACGGCAGCATCGGATTCTGCGCGTGCGGTCAGATGTCCATCGCGAGCTGCGGCCGCTGCAACAAGCCGATCTGCGAAGTCCACGCCAACGAGCTGCCCCCGACGCCGAGCGGGATCTCCCTCGACGCGGCCGGGCGCTTCACCGTGGCCATCCGCGCGACCCACGGTCCCCACTGCGAGCCCTGCCGCGCCGAGATCGGCCGTGAAGCGCTTCAGGAGACGCTCGGCGCGCCGCGCACGCCGCTGCCCAGCCACTGGCTGGACCGGGCGATCATGCTCAGCAACGACAGCAGCCGCAGCGCGCTGGAGAAGACGGAGGACGTGCAGCTGCCCGCGTCGCTGACGCCCACCGAGGTCGCCCAGGAGTTCCTGCGCAGGATGAGCAAGCAGCCGCGCGAGCGCGTTCCGATCAGGCCGAGCAGCGTCCTGCGCCCGCCGGAGTACGTCGAGGGCTGGACGGTCGACTGCCGGCGCACCGAATATGTCGCCGAGGGCGCAGGCGCGGTCCGCTACCCCCTGCCGTGCCTCATCTCGGTCCACGGGGAGCTGCTTGGTCCGCAGTTGGAGAATGGCGAGCGCCAGAGCGCGACGTGGTGGATCGTGCCGGAGGCCGACATCGACCTCCCGCGGCTCGTCTCGAGCATCGCGAACATCCTCATGCTCAGCGCCTTCGTCACCGAGCGGCGCGACGTCGGCTGATCGACGCCGGCCGCGGCGCCTTGGCCGTTCCGGCTACCTGCTGCGCGAGCCTCCGACCTCGGTCGCCGGCTGCGACGGCGCGAGCCGCAGCACCTTGCGGACCCCGTCGGGCAGGTACCAGTTCCATGTCCCGAGGAGCTTCATGAGCGACGGGACAAGCAGCGCGCGCACGATCGTCGCGTCGAGCAGGATCGCCGCCGACAGCCCGACCCCGAACTCCTGCAGCACGACGAACGAGCCGGCGGTGAAGCCGGCGAACGCCGCGATCATGATGATCGCCGCGGCGGTGATGATCCGGCCCGTGTGCTCGAGCCCGCTCGAGACGGCCAGCTCGTTGTCGTGGGTCTTGTCCCATTCCTCGCGCATCCGCGACAGCAGGAAGACCTCGTAGTCCATCGACAGGCCGAAGAGCATCGCGAAGAGGAAGACCGGGATCCACGCCTCGATCTGCTCTGAGCCCTGGAGGCCGAGCGGCTCGTGCAGGCCGTGCTGGAACACGAGCACGAGCACGCCGTACGTCGCCGCAACCGACAGGAGGTTCATGAGGACGGCCTTCGCCGGCAGGGCGATCGAGCGGAACGCGCGCAGCAGCAGCAGATAGGACAGCACGAGCACGGCGAGGATGAGCCACGGGAACGCACCGTAGGTGCGATCGATGAAGTCGACCCCGAACGCCGGGGCGCCGGTCACGACGACGGCGGAGTCGCCGAACCCCGCGGCGAGGATGTAGCTGTCGCGGATGCGATGCACGAGGTTCATCGCCTCCTCGGTTCCCGCGTCGCCGCGCCCGGCGACGCGGATCTGCAGGACGCGCCCCTCGCGGTCGAGGAGATTCGCCCGCCGCGCCGCGCGCCGACCGATGCGCGTCTGTGGGAGCAGCGCCGGGGCCTGGAGCGTCTGCGGCTTGACCTCGGGATCGCGGCGCAGCGCACCGATGAGCCGCCGCTGCGCTGCGACCGTCTCGGGCTGGAGCGCGCCGTGGCGTCGCCCGGTGTCGACCGCGATCTGGTGCGGCGCCAGCGCACCCGGCCCGAGCGTGCGCTGCAGGAGCGCCAGCCCCTGGGTGGCCTGCGTCGTCAGCGGGACCCCCCGGTTGTCGCCCCCTGTGAGCTTGAGACCGAGCGCCGGGACCGCGAGCCCGAGCAGGAGCACGCTCGAGCCCACGAGGTAGAGCACCGGCCGGCGCATGATCGAGCGTGACAGCCGCGTCCAGAAGCCGGGCCGACCGTCGGCACGGGCCTCCAGGATGCGTCGCGGCACGACGCGCAGCCGGTTGATCCTGTGCCCGGTGACGGCCAGCAGCGCGGGCAGGAACGTCGCCGCCGCGGCGATCGAGAAGAGTGGGACGAGCAGCCCGCCGACGCCCATCGAACGCAGGAACGGCACCGGCATGAAGACGAGCAGCGCGAGCCCGATCGCGACGACCGCGCCGGAGAACAGCGTGGCGCGGCCGGCGGTCCGCATCGTCGTGACGAGCGCCTCCTCGACGGACTGGTAGCGCGCGAGCTCCTCCCGGAAGCGAAAGACGACGAGCATCGAGTAGTCCACCGCGATGGCGAAGCCGATGAGCGTGACGATGTTCGTCACGTAGATCGCCATGTCCATGAAGTGGGCGACGATCCAGACCGCCCCGAGGGTCGACGGGATCGTCACGAGCGCGAACGCGAGCGGGATGCCGATCGCGACGAGCGTCCCGAACATGAAGGCGAGGACGAGCAGCGCGATCGGGATCGCGATCGACTCGCCGCGTGCGAGGTCCTCGTTGTAGAGCTTCTGGGTGTCGTGGTTGATCGCCGGATAGCCGGTGAGGTAGGTCTTCGCGCCGCGGATCTGCCCCAGCGCCCTGCGCATGTCGGGGGTCCTCTTGGCCGCGTCGGCGTTCTGGAACGGCGTGTTGATCTGGACGTAGGCGACGTTCGGCGCAGCGGCGAGGACCGGGCCCGCACGCGCCCCCGGCACGACCGCTGCCGCCCGCCTGGCCGCGCGCGCCACCCTGCGGCGGACCTTCGCTCGGCGGGCGTACGGGCCGTCGGTCTTGACGACGAGGGTGAAGGCGCCGTCGCTGCGCTCGTCGAAGCGGTCCTTGAGGAGGTCGAGGCCGCGCTCGGCGTCCGACCCCGGAACGCTGAAGCGGTTGCTCAGAAGGTCGCCGAGGTTGGTGGCGGCGAACCCTCCGGTGAGGCAGAGCACGAGCCAGAGCGCCAGGACCGTCTTGCGGTGGCGGATGATGAGCCTCGTCCAGGCTGACATCGGACGCCCACCTCGTTGGGGTCGGGGACGGAGAGTTCGGCAGCATACGACGCACTCCTTTCGCCGCTTGCGTGCCGTCGCGCACGCTGTCCGGGCGCGCGGCTGCGATCAGCGCCTCGTCATCCGGCCGCCCGGCCGGTCAGGCGAACGCCGGCTCGAGGGCGATGTCGGGGTCCGTGTCCCAGCCGAGCAGCTCGAGCAGCCGGCGCACCGAATCCGACGCGGCGACGATCGTCAGCCGCTGCCCGGTCCGTCCTCGCAGCGCACGCATGCCGAAGACGTCGACGAAGCTCACGTCGGCGAGGTCGAGCCGCAGCGGCCCGTGGAAGTGCGCGGCCAGCACGTCGGACAGGTCGGCCGCGCTGGCGATGTCGAGCTCGCCGGCGAGGCGCAACGCGGCGTCGGCGCGAACCCAGCCAGCGGCCAGGGAGCCGGCGCGCCCGACCCCCGCGAGCTCCGCCGTGACGTCGACGTCGTGCGCCGCGGCGAGGTTCGACAGCGTCGCCACCGGGAAGCGCTGCTGGTTGTAGACGCACAGCAGGCCGAGGCTCGTGTGGTCGAGCAGGTCGAGCGCTCGCTTGTACTCGCCAAGCCACTCGTTCCCAGCGACGCGGGGAACGCCGGCGCTCAGGTCACCGGCGATGCTGAGGCCCGTGTGGCCGTCGGCGAGCGCGCGGCGATGCTCCTCGCGCACCGTGACGAGCATGCGCTGCACGTCGCGCGTTCCGTTCGCGGCGTGCCCCTGCGCGCCGCGGATCGTGAGCGTCTTGCGCGCGAGCGCTGCACGCAGCTCATGGTCCTTGGCGGCCGAGGCGACGGCGGCCTCCGCCGACTCGTCGTCGCGGCAGAGGTACTCGACCCTGTCCCCGCGCCGCAGCCCGTCGCGCAGAAACGCGTGGACGAGCCGCGTGCGATCGGCAGCCACCCCCGTCCGGCAGCACGCGTGCTCGCCGGGACGCACGACGGAGGGCACCTGGGGCAGCTGCCGATGGGCCGTGCGGATCATGGACCGCATGGGTCGCCAGCTCTCCAGCCGCAGAGATCCTCCCCGAAGCGCACGGTCGTCAGCTTCATGCCGCGGCCGTGCCCGCTGCACGCCATGCGTCGAGCGTACTCCGAGTGCGCCGGTTGCGCTATACGCGTCGCGTGCGGATCTGACAGGGTGTCAGCGGTCCACCGAGATGCTGTTGACCGACGGCAGGCTCGCGGCCACCGTGTACCAGCTGGCGCCGCCGTCGCCCGAGCCGAAGACGTCTCCCGAGGTGGTCCCGAAGTACAGCTCGAGCGCCGGTCCCTCGGCGGCCCGATCGAACGCCTGCCGCAGGACCGTCAGGTAGGCATTGCGCTGGGGCAGGCCGTCGCCGCGCGGTGTCCAGCTGGCGCCCGCGTCGCGGGTCTCGTAGACGCGCACGCGACCCTCGGTGGTGACCCGGTCGACGTCGGCGTTCAGTGGGATGACGTAGGCGCTGTCCGGGTCGGCAGGGTCGACGGCCAGCGGGAAGCCGAAGTCCGATGGCAGGCCGGCGCCGATGTCCGTCCACGTCTCGCCCGCGTCGTCAGAGCGGTAGACGCCGCCGTGGAACTGCATGAACAGCCGCTCCGGCTGCATCGGCGCCCGCTCGATGTGGTGCACGCACAGTGCGGTCGCGCCGGCTTGCGACTCCTCCGGCAGGTAGCCGGCCACGAGACCCTCGTTGCCCTGCCGCCACGTCTGGCCGCCGTCGTCGGTCAGCCAGACGCCCGCGGCCGAGACCGCCACCGCGAGCCGGTCGGGATCACCGGGCCATGGCACGATCGAGTGCAGGCACAGCCCGCCGCCTCCAGGCTCCCAGGAGCGACGGGTCGGATCCTCCCAGAGCGCCCGGTTCAGCTCCCAGCTCGCACCTCCGTCACGGCTCTCGAAGAGCACGCCCGGGTCGCCCCCGGCGTACAGCGGCGCGTCGCCCTCTCCCGCGGCGATCACCCAGATGCGCGCGAGCGCCGCGTCGCCGCCCTCGGGCAGCGCGACCCCCTCCGCCTGCTCCCACTCGCCCGACGGGTCGTCCGTACACCAGATCTTCGGCCCGTAGAACGCGGAGGTCACCGACGCGACGAGGCGACCCGTGCGCGGATCGCGCATCGCGTACTCGACCGGCTCGCCGGCGAACACGCGCGCCGTCAGCTCGAACTCCCCACCCGGCTCGCCTTCGAGCACGAACAGTCCCTTCTTGGTTCCGACGAGCAGCTCGGTCAATGTGATCGTCACCTCCTGGATGCGGGAGCGGGCGACGCAATCCTAGGGGCCGAGAACTCGCTACGAGCGCACGCCGCGGGCGGATACGATCGGCTCGTGCCTGACCGCCTGCACTTCACCGACTCCGACGATGCCAACGCCCTCATCGCCACCGATCCCATGGCGCTGCTCGTGGGCTTCGTGCTCGATCAGCAGGTCACCGTGCAGAAGGCGTTCGCCGGGCCGCTGGCGCTGCTGGAGCGTCTTGGCTGCCTCGACGCCGGAACCCTTGCGTCCGCTGAGCTCGAGCCCGTGTTCCGCGCGAGGCCGGCGATTCACCGCTTCCCCGCGTCGATGGCGCAACGCGTCCACGAGCTCGCCGTGCACGTCCGCGATCGCTACGACGGCGACGCCGCGCGGGTCTGGACCGACGCGGCGGATGCCGGCGAGCTGCGCGCCAACCTGGCTGCTCTCCCCGGCTTCGGCGAGATGAAGATCAAGGCGCTCGGGGCCGTCCTCGCCAAGCGCTTCGGCGTCGACGCCGCCCTCGACCTCGTGCCGTGGCATCCGACGCTCGGTGACGTCGACTCGCCGCAGGCGCTCGCCGACTACCAGGCGGCAAAGCGCGTCCACAAGTCCGAATGGTCCAAGCCGCAGGCGCGGTCGTAGGGGACGGCGCGCGCGACTAACCGCTGGGCGTCGTCTCGGGCTGGCCCGGTGAGCCCCTCGACTCCTGGACGGTCGTCAGCTCGCGCCGGACATGTACGAGCTCTGTCATCAACGCCCGCCAGGGGAAGAGCTCGGCGGCCGGCGGTCCCATGTTCGGAGTGGGCAGCGGATGACGCTCGGGGTCGAAGATCATCCGGATGCCCCAGGACCGCAGCGTTTCGATGTTGCTGCGAAACGCCGGGTGGCGTGCCAGGGCGACGCTGGGAAAGGGCACCGCGATGATGGGAAGCCCTGTTCCGACTGCCTCGTTGAGCAGGCCGAGCGCGAGCGTGTCGCTGATCCCGGCCGCCCACTTGTTGATCGTGTTGAACGTCGCGGGGGCGACGATCGCGGCGTCCGGAGGTGGCAGGACATCCGGCTCGTCGGGCTGCTTGTACTCATAGCGCACAACGTGGCCGGAGGCTTCGGCGAGCCGATCGGCGTGCATGAACTGCCGAGCCGCAGGTGTGGCGATGACGCACGTGTCCCAGCCGTCGGCCCGAATCTGCTCGACGTAGGTTGCAAGGTCACCGGCCGGGCGGCCACCACACGTGACGATGTACAGGGCGGGATCGCCTGACACGAGTCCTCCTAGTGTCGTGATTTCGTTGATTTGGTCGGAGTAGGTGGCGATCAAGTGGAGGATTTGTTCGGCGGTCTGGCCCAGACGTGGGGCTTGGGATCCTCGCTGTAGGGTGGTCGGATCTGCGAGCCAGCGCTCGACGAGGTTCAGCCACGAAGAGCTGATCTGTGTGAAGTGCACGACGAAGCGCCGGTGCGCGATCAGCCACTTCTTGAGCGCGTGCGTCTGCGTCTTGTGGGTGGAGGCGTCGTCGCCACCAACCGCGCGTCACACAGCTTCCACATGACCTGCTGATCGCTCACGGTCCGCGGGCGCAACGGACGCTGCTCGTCGACGAGCCCGTCCAAGCGACGTTCGCCAACCCGTTTGCGCCACGTGTTGCCAATCGGCCGCGTCCGTACCGCAACAGGAATTGGCATCACCTATCCTGCCCCCGCCAACAACGAATTAATACACCGGCAACACTAGGCGGCGACGTGCAGTCGAGCGGCGAGGCCACGCAAGTCAGGTGCCGTGCTCGGACGCGCCCGTGCGATCAGCTCCTCCACGAGCGCATGCGCCTTCCTGTTGAGCCGCACCTCGTCCGGCGTCAGGCGTTCGGCCCACAGCAACGTCGTCAGCGCGTCCCGATCGTTGGCCTGCTGGCTGTAGCCGCGGGCGAGCGCGATCAGGAAATGGGATCGTCGCTCGAGCAGACCGGGGGGCAGCCGTACCAGGTCGATCTTGCCGGCGCGCCGGACGACGTCGCTGCCGTCACCCAGATCTGCTGCCACCGCCACCGCATAGATGGCGACGCTCGTCGGACCGAAGATGGTGTGCAGCCCGACATGCTCGCCACCGAGCCTTCCGGCTGCGAGGTCCGCCTCGCGGATGAGCTCCCAGGCACCACGCGCATCTTGCTGGCGGGCACGCGCGACTGCGGCGGTGAGCAGCAGACCGCCCGAGGTGGCAAGTCGCGACCGAGAGGCGTCCATCGAGGACTGGATGACGCTCGCGCCCGACAGGGCGATCTCATACGCCTCCGACAGGTTCCCCGCACACAGGTACACGTTGGCCAACCGGTATGCAGCCGCCGCGACGAGCAGGGGGTCATCGACCGCGCGGGCAGCTTGAACGGCGCGATCGGCACAGAGCACCGCGAGCCCAGGATCACCGAGCCTCTTGCACACCGACGACGCGGCGTTGTAGGCGTGCACCGACAGCCGAAGGGCCGAGCCATCATCGTGGGCACCGGCTCGTGCCGCAGCGTCCAGCCCGCCGAGCAGCTTCGTCAGCATCCCGCCGAGCGTGAAATAGCGCCCCTGCTGGCGCAGCTTCCAACACGACACGACGCCACGCTGGAGCGTCGCGTCGTCAGGCCTCTCGCGGTCGGGCTGCGCTCGGTCGTACCGACACAACAGCACGCGGCGCAGCTCGGCCATGACCCGAGCCTCGGCGTCAGTCGTCGCAGCGTCGCGAGGCGCCGGCGGCTCGCGACGTTCCTGCGCGACCTCGGACGACTTCGACCGGCGACGGGCAACGCTGCGATCGTGCCGCTCGACCGCCCGCTCGTAGACGACCGCCGGCAGCAGCTCCAGCAGGCTTCCCTCTGCCTCCAGCGCACGGTCGCATGCCGCGAGGAACGGGCTCGAAACCGAGGCCTTCGCGCGCTCTACCTCGGAGATGTGCTGGGGCGTGAAGCCGATCAGTCTGGCGAGCGCCTCGAGCGTGAGTCCTCGCTCCAGACGGCGCGAACGGATCTCCGCGCCCAGTCGAGCGGCACTCGAGGCGTTGGGGTCCAGCGGCTTCGGTGGCCGTCCGCGGCGAGGCTGCGTCATTTTTCCGTTGGGGGTTGCCGGAGATTCCGAGGGTGTGGTGGGCTTGCTCACGTGCATTACACCCAAGCACCCTAACCTTTTTCGCGCAAGTCCTATCCAGCGAGGCGCCGCCGATGGCCGAGCAGCGCTTTCGCTGCGCGCGCGCCTACCGCGACGGCGAGCTGATCTGCGGTCGTGTCGATCTCACGATCAGGGCAGACGCGCGGCTTGGGCTCGCCCCGCGAGAACGCCGCCAGCTCCTCGCGCGGTTCGTCGAGCGCCTCGCGCCCGCGTTTCGCCACGAGCTCGAGCAGCTCGCCCGCCGCCGCGGCGCGGCGGCCGCGCGGATCGGCGACCGGATCGCGTCGATCGAGCTGGTCTTCGAAGACCCTCAGCCGGACAGGCAGCGGCTGGTGGGCCGGCTCGAGCCACCGCAGTCGCGGCACTGGGATCTATCCGAGAACCAATTCGTCATCCGGGAGCACCTGTGACCGAACCTGGGACCCCCTGCCTTTCGACCGACGAGATCAAGGCGGTCAAGTTCGCCGTTCGCCGCCAGCTACGCCGCTGGCGCGACCACTCGCTGGAGCCCGAGCGGCGGCAGCGGCGCGAGCACCTGGCCGGCGCGCTGGACGTGCTCGAACGGTTTCCAGAAGGTTGCGAGCTCCGCGAGCAGGAAGAGACTGACGAGGCATAGCCGGCGCCGGCAGCGAGCTTGCTCGTCCTCGTCCTCGTCCGTTACACGGAGAAGTCGGGGCTCGCATCGCGCACGCTGGCCGCGCGGCCTTTGGGCTCCTCCCAGTCCTCCTGCCGACCGAGGGCCGTCAGGTCGAGGAAGTAGTACGAGCCGCCGGTCATCTCCGCGCCGCGGCCGTACGTCGAGTACGTGTGGAAGACCCTGTCGCCGTCTCGCAGGAAGTAGCTGGAGCCGGGCGCCTCGATGGGCTGCTCGCCCTCGAAGTAGTAGGCCGTGCCCGCCTGCTCGTGCTCGGCCTTGGTCCGGTAGTTGTACTCGAGCGGCGCGACGGTCTCGTCGAGCGTGACGTGGAAGTCGTAGTTGAAGTCGCTGCCGTAGGAGGAGTACCAGGGGAACGTCCAGCCCTTGCGCGCCTTGTAGCGCTCGATCTTCGCCAGCGGCGCACGAGAGACGTACGCCAGCGAGGTATCGCGGGCGTGCAGATGCTCGAGCAGGCCGTCGGAGACCTCGTCGGCCCCGGCCGAGCAGCTCGGGCAGCCGTCGTCCAGGCGGGGATCGAACATGAAGTGGCCGACGATGAGCTGGCGACGACCGTCGAAGAGGTCGAGCAGCCTGGCCTCGCCGTCCGGTCCCTCGAAGACGTAGTCCTTGACGATCTCGACCATCGGCAGCCGGCGGCGCTCGACGTTCAGCGCGTCCCGTTCCCGGGTCAGCTCCTTCTCCTTGACCAGCAGCTTCTTGCGAGCAACCAGCCACTCGTCGCGTGAGACGGCCTGCGGAAGGCTCATGATGGTCTCCTCTGGATCGCGTTCGATGGCTCTCGATTGGTAGACCGTGCGGGCGCCGCGAACTCATCGGTCAGCGACGAGTCCTGTCAGCAGGCACCGGTTGATGGGCTGGAGGAGCGAACGACGCAAGAGCCCCCCGGTGGAGGCTCTTGCGTCTGACGGTCCAGTGGAGACGGCGGGAATCGAACCCGCGTCCGCGATCGCGTGACGGTGACGTCTACGAGCGTATCCGGCGCTCTGATCTCGCCTTCAGGTCGCCTCGCCGGCGGGGTTCCTGAAGGCCAGCTCCCTGAAATGTCCCCGGTTCGGCGGGAGCGGACCTCCCCGGGTGATCCGGCGTTCTGATTCCGGCGATCCCCGCGGCCGGCGGGCGGGGGCCAGAACCTCACGATCTAGTTGTAGCTAGACGGCGAGGGCGTACTCGTGAGAGTCCGCACGTATGGTTTTGCCAGGTGTTTTACGAGGCCTCCTGGCACCTCGGCTCGCAACCACCGTCACGAAG
>JBPCJA010000013.1:0-6737 GCA_051005755.1 Solirubrobacteraceae bacterium | reverse complement strand
CGAACCGCCCCGATCCGGCGAAATCGCCGAATCTAGTAACACGCCCTGACACGCCAGCCGCAGCGAAACCCCTGGAAATAATCGCTTTCCACAGATCCAGCACGATCCCAACTGTCGAACTCGGGCTCTGGCGCCAGTGGCTTTCTGCTGAAGAACGCGCCACCTGAGGAGCTGGTGCATGCGGTGCGCGTCGTGGCCGCCGGCGACGCGCTGCTCGCGCCGTCGGTCACGCGCCGGATCATCGAGCAGTTCGCTGATAGACCCGTCAAGCCCGAGCTCGGCACGGCGCTCGAGTCGCTGACGCAGCGCGAGCGCGAGGTGCTCGTCCTGCTTGCCCGCGGAAACAGCAACGCAGAGCTCGCCGCCGAGCTGTTCGTGACCGAGGGCACGATCAAGACGCACGTCTCCAGCCTGCTAGCCAAGCTCGGGCTGCGCGACCGCGTGCAGGCCGTCGTCCTGGCCTACGAGAGCGGCCTCATCACCCCCGGTGCGTAGCCGCGTCTCTGTCCTGAGACAGAGACGCAACCATCGAAGATCTGCGCCGCGGGGGAGCGCAGACTCGCCCTGCTGGCGATGACGCAGGCGGCGAGCGGCCACAGACTGATCTCAGGCACAACCACCCCGTCCTGAGGAGCCACGATGTCCCTCGCAGAAGCCGTACAGAAGTACCTTCCCCCGCTCGCCGCGCCCAAGCGGCCGGGCCTGGCAGCGATCATCGGTGTCCTATTTGGCGGGGTCGGTCTGGCGATCTACTTCCGGTCGCTGCGCGACCTCCTCCCGCTCGAGGTCGTCGGCACCCTGGTGATCGTGGGATCGGCGATCGCCGGCGTACCGCTGCTGGACGTTCTGAGCGTGGCGGCCACGCCCGCGGCGATCTTCGGCGGCAGCTACGGCTACTGGCGCGCAGACAGCTCCAACCGACGCCTCACCGCGCCGCGCGTCGCAGGCGGTCTCGTCGGATCGGCGGGCTGAGCGATGGCACCGGTCGAGGTTCGCGACCTCTGCAAGCAGTTCGGCGACCACGCCGCCATCGACAACCTCAGCTTCAAGGTCGAGGCGGGGCGGGTGACCGGGTTCCTCGGTCCCAACGGCGCCGGCAAGAGCACGACGCTGCGCGCGCTGCTCGGGCTTGTGCGCCCGTCCTCGGGATCGGCGACGTTCGGCGGCCAGCGCTATGACGAGCTCGAGCAGCCCGCGGCGCGCGTCGGCGCGGTGCTCGAGGACGCGTCCTTTCATCCCGGTCGCAGCGCACGCAACCACCTCCGCGTCCTGGCCGTCACCGGCGGACATCCCGCCGGACGCGTCGACGACGTGCTCGCGATCGTCGGGCTCGGCGACGCCGCCGACCGGCGCGTGAAGGGCTACTCGCTGGGGATGCGCCAGCGCCTGGCGATCGCCGCCGCGCTGCTCGGCGACCCCGAGGTGCTGATCCTCGACGAGCCGACCAACGGGCTCGATCCACCCGGCATCAGCTGGATGCGCGAGCTCCTGCGTCGCCAGGCGGCCGACGGTCGCGCCGTGCTCGTCTCAAGCCACTTCCTCGCCGAGGTCGCCCAATCCGTCGACGACGTCGTCGTGATCGCCGACGGCCGGCTGCGAGCCCAAGGGACGCTCGAGGACGTGCTCGGCGGCGACGATGACCCCGCGACCGAGGTACGCGCGCAGGATCCCGGCCGACTCACCGCCGCACTCCAGCGGCGCGGGCACAGCATCCAGCGCGACGGCGACATGCTCGTGGTGCTCGACGCCACCCCGGAGCGGGTTGGGCAGATCGCTCGCGAAGAGCACGTCGCCGTGCTCGGCCTGGCACCGCGGGTGCGCTCCCTGGAAGCCGCGTTCTTCGCGCTGACCGGAGCACCGGCATGACCCGCCTCCTGCATGCCGAGCTGATCAAGCTGCGCACGACCCGCACGTTCGTCGCGCTCACCGGGTGCGCCCTCGCCGCGTCGCTGCTGCTCGTGATCCTCACGGCAAGCCTCAGCACGATCGACGAGGTTGACCTGCGCACGCTGTTCGCCAGCGACCTGAGCAGCGTCTTCATCCCGCTGCTGGCGGCGATCGCGGTCACGGGCGAGTGGCGCCATCGCACGATCGCAAGCTCTGTCCTCGCCGCGCCCGACCGCGTGCGCATGCTCGCCGCCAAGACCCTCGCCTACGCGCTGGCGGGCGTCGTCATCTCGCTCGCCGTCACGGCGTCGATTATGCTCGCCGGCACGCTGATCGTCTCCGGTCGCGGCGGCACCACCCTCGGACTCTCCGTGCTTGCCGACGTGCTGTGGCGCAATCTCGCCGTCGCTGCGCTGCTCGGCGCCCTCGGCGTCGGCGTCGGCACGCTGCTTCGCAACCAGATCGTCGCCGTCACCGGGCTGCTCATCGTCGGCTTCGCGATCGAGCCGATGCTTGCGACGCTCGTCCCAGAGGTGGCCCAATTCGGTCCGCTCGTCGGGGCGCCGAGCGGCATCCTCGACATCACGTCCGGCTCCGCCGGCGCGCTGAGCGCAGCGCTGGCGCCTGCTCTCGCAGCCACGGTGTCGATCGCCTGGGCGAGCGCGACGTTCGCGGCCGCTGCGGCGCTCCTGCGCCGCCGCGACCTCGTGTGAGCCCTCTGACATGCAACCCACGATCTACCCGGAACTCCCCGCACCCGCCAACAGGAGCCCACGACCATGACCTTCCACCAGATCCGCCACAGCCTCGGGCTGCGCGAACCGACCGGTCGTGATCAAACGACAAGTGTCGAGATGACCAGCATTCACCAGACAAGAGCACCAAGAGAGCGCTTGCGTAGACGTGAGGAGCAGCGATGACCACGCCACATCTTGTATTGAAGAACTTGCGCCTGCTGGGTTTGGCGGTCGCGCTGTCGGCGGTCGCGGCGACTGGGTCCGGCGCCGAGGCGCAAGCGGCGCAGGCCGTCTCCCCGGACCGGACGATGCGGCAGCTCGAGCGCATCGTGCACCAGCGGGTGGATAGCGGGCGCAGCGCGGGCATCGTCGCGGGGATGGTCTTCGCGGATGGGAGCACGCGCGTCGTTGCCTACGGCGACGCTGGTGGCGGGCGGCGCCTGGACAAGCGCAGCGTGTTTGAGATCGGCTCGATCACGAAGACGTTCACGGGCACGCTGCTGGCGGACATGGCCCAGCGCGGCGAGGTGCGGCTGACAGATCCCGTCGCGAGCCTGCTGCCGCCAGGGGTGACGGTGCCCTCGCGCGGCGGGCGACAGATCACGCTGCAGGATCTGGCCACGCAGACCTCGGGACTGCCTGAGCTGCCGACCAACCTGGCGATCACGGATCCCGCCAACCCGTATGCCGACTACACCGTCGACCAGCTCTACGCGTTCCTCAACGGCTACACGCTGACACGCGACCCCGGCGCGCAGTTTGAGTACTCGAACGTCGGTGTCGGGCTGCTGGGGCACGCGCTCGCTCTGCGGGCTCACAAGAGCTACGAGGAGCTTGTGCGCGAGCGCATCCTCGCCCCGCTGGGCATGACGAGCAGCGCGATCGCGCTCACGCCGTACATGGCGCGGAACTTCGCCTCGGGCCACAACGCGGACGGCGCGATCGTTGCGCCCTGGGATCTGCCGACGCTGGCCGGCGCGGGAGCGCTGCGCTCGTCGATCACCGACATGCTCGCCTACGCGCGTGCCAACCTCGACGACGAGGGCGGACCGCTGCGCCAGGCGATGGCGACCGCGCGCTCACCACGCGAGAGGATCGACGCGCAGACGCAGATCGGGCTGAACTGGTTCACCCAGCGCACCGGCGATGACGACATCGTGTGGCACAACGGAGAGACCGGCGGCTTCCAGAGCTTCATCGGGCTCGACGAGGCGCGAAAGACCGCGATCGTGGTCCTGAGCAACTCGGCGACCCTCGAAGGCGTCCACGACATTGGCTTTCACATGCTGGACAAGCGCTTGGCGCTGACGCCGCCGTCGACGCACAATGAGATCAAGCTGCCGGCGCGGGTGCTGCAGCGCTACGTCGGTGTCTATGACTTCGCGGGCGTGAAGGTGACGATCACGCGCTCCCAGCAGCGGCTGATCGCTCAGATTCCCGGCCAAGGGACCGTGCGCCTGTATGCCGAGAGCGAGAAGGAGTTCTTCATGAAGCTCGTCGACGCGCAGCTCACCTTTGAAGCGGACTCCAAGGGGCGCGTCACCGTGGCCGTGCTGCATCAGGACGGCCAGACGTTCCCGGGCCAGAAGATCGGCTGAGATCGCACATGACCGTGTCGCAATCGATGCAGTTCCAACGAGGGCAGACATCATGAAGCGCATCGCACTGGCAGGCAGCATCGTTGCCGTCGCCATCGCCGCGGCGGCGTTCGCGACGGCCCGCTCTGCGCAGAGCCCAGCGGCGACTTCACCCACGGCCCACTCGAGCTCCGTGAGCGCCACGGTGGCCTCGACGGCGCTGCTGGACGCATTTCGCCGTCACCGCATCGTTGCGCTCGGCCTTGCGCATGGCCTGCGTCAGCAGGAGGACTTCGTGATCAGGCTGCTGCGCCACCCACGCTTCGCCGCGACGGTGGACAGCATCGTCGTGGAGTTCGGCAACACCCGCTTTCAGGCGCTCGCCGACCGCTACGTCGCCGGCGGCGACGTGTCTGCGAAGGCGCTCAGGCCGGTGTGGCGCGACACGATCGGTACGGCGCCCGACGCCGGGCCCGACGAGGCGCCCGCGCAGTTCTTCGCCGCCGTGCGCCGGCTGAACCAGACGCTGCCGGCGGGCCGACGCATCCGCGTGGCACTCGGCGACCCGGCATTTGACTTCCGCACGCTGCACCGGCGCCGCGACATGGATGCGGTCGTCGGCCTGCGCGATCGCGTCTTCGCCGCTGCGGCCGCGCGTGAGGCACGCGGCGGGCGTCACGTGCTGCTGCTGTCGGGATTCATGCACTTCGCACGGCTCGCACCCCGGGCGTTCAGGGGCGACAACGCCTTGCAAATCCTCGAGCGCGGCGCCAAGGGCCGCGTCTGGGTCGTACTGCCCTACTGGGCGGCGGCGCGCGCGGCCAGGCCGACTTCGAGCACAGCTACATCTCCGCCTGGCCGCCAATCGCCGTCCGCGCGCTCACGGGAACGCTGGGGGCACAGCCCGCCGACCGGATCCTGCCCGAATTGCAGCCGCCGAAGCCCGGCGTTCACCCGCCCGCCAACCCCTACCCCGGCCTCAAGCTGACCGCTATCGGCGACGCACTCATCTCGTTCGGGCCCTGCTCACGGCTGCGCACCACCAACTTCTCGGTCGCGCAATACCGCGACCCCGCCTACCGCAAGGAGCTCAACCGCCGCAGCCGCATCCTGACCGGCAAGCCCTACGTCCCACCCCCGGCCAAGCTGAGCAACGCGCCCTACTGCGAGACAATCGCGGCGCCATGACACCGAACCCGGCAGCGGAGCTTCGCGACGCCGTCGCTATGGCGCGACAGCGCACGACGTACTCGCAGCGCTCGACTCCTGACTGCCCCTTTGGACGACGGATGAAAGCCGGGTCGGCCGTGGTGGGCCATACAGGACCAGCGCGTGCAGACCTTAGCGCTGCTTATCGCGCGAAGGAGCACTGCGGTGCTGCACGGATGATCGGCCCGGGCCATTGGCCGGCGGTCATCCACGGCGGACTATGCGAGCGAGCGGTCGGCGTCTCGGAGTAGTTCGGCGACGACATCCGCTGCCGTCTTGCCGCGGGCCTCGGAGATCCGTTCAAGTCGCCTGGCGTCCTCACCCTCGACCCCGACGAGTACGAGCAGCTTCGCCTCGGGGTTCCCTTCGTGGTGCGCGACGTAACGGGGATCGAGCTTCGCCAGATCGGCGTCGAAATCGCCGCGTTCTGGATCTGGGGCTGTCCAAGCATCTACGCTCATCGGCTCGCTTCCAACAGCTTACGCTCGGTTTCGGTCGAGCTCCAGCCAGTCACGATCAGCCAGGTCGTGGGCTCCACAGTCTGCTCGATCACGAGCGTCAGCCGCCGACCGCCATTCGTACGACCTATCAGCAGTAGACGCCCGCCTCTTTCACCGCCAGCGCGTGGGTTGCGGACGGTGGCGTGATGGTTCCGCGGAAGCTGCCCTGTCTCCTCTGCCGATATGCCACGTGCGCCGAGCTTGTCGAGCGCGATGTCCGTGGCGAGTAGCTGATGGACGACGTCGCGGGCCATGCCCAAGGTCTACAGCCACCTTCCGACGCACAGCGCCAATCACGACCCGGACAACCGTGATCTCTCCCGCTTCTCGCGCATTCCAGCGCTCTCGCCGCCCGGGCGGCGCGCTTCTGCTTGTCGTCCATAGCGGTAGTCCGGCCGCGCTCGCGGGCGACGCGTGGTCCTGCGTCGAAGCAGCAGCGCGACAACGCGTGTCCGGAGCGATGTTGCTGAGGGGGCGATCACGCTGATCACGCTGCGATCGCGCCGGCGCCAGGATGCCGGTCGCTGCTCGCCTACTAATCGGCCGTGGCTTGCCCGCAACGGCGGGGGCCTGACGTTATGGCTGGAGTTCACAGCAGCAGCGGCGGGCGGTAGCGTCGCCGTGGCGGCTGAATGCCGCGGCCGTGACCATGACGCGGTCTTCAGCGGTTGGAGGTGCGGCGGGCGTGAACGATGATGAGGCTGGTTTGCGTCTGACTTCGCGCCACACATCGCTCGTCTGATCAGTCCGCATGTGGGAGCGTGTCGGGCCTGTCGAGGAGGAGTCGATGATGACCGGCCAGTCGAACGGTACCGGGCCTTCGGGCC
>JBPCJA010000012.1:0-13345 GCA_051005755.1 Solirubrobacteraceae bacterium | reverse complement strand
GGGGACGACCGTGCTGCTGACCACGCAGTACCTCGACGAGGCCGACCGCCTGGCCGACACGATCGTGGTGATCGACAAGGGCCGCGTGATCGCCGAGGGCACGCCGGACGTGCTGAAGGACCGCGTGGGCGGCGAGCGGCTTGAGGTGCGCCTGACCGACGCGGCGAGCGCCGAAGCGGCGATCACCGCGCTCACGCCGATGTCCGACGAGACGCCGACCACGACCGACCACACCGTGCGCTTCACGGTGCGCCGGCGCAGCGGCACGATCGTCGAAGCGGTGCGCCGGCTCGACGAGGCCGGCGTCGGCGTCGAGGACCTCGGGCTGCGGCGCCCGACGCTCGACGACGTGTTCCTGAGCCTGACCGGCCACGCGGCCGAGGAGTCCACCGACGACGAGACCGAGGAGGCCGCGCGATGAGGCGACTGGTGACCGACACCCTGATCGTGGCCGAGCGCAACCTGATCCGCCTGTCGCGCGCCCCCGACCTGCTGCTGGCCTTCCCGGTCCAGCCGGTGATGTTCGTCCTGCTGTTCGTCTACGTGTTCGGCGGCGCGATCGACACGCCGGGCTATGACTATGCGACGTTCCTGCTGCCCGGGATCATCGTCCAGAACATCGCCTTTGGCGGGTTCGTGACGGCGCTCGGGCTCAACGAGGATCTCCACAAGGGCCTGATCGACCGCTTCCGCTCGCTGCCGATGGCGCGCCCCGCCGTCCTGGCCGGGCGGACACTGGCCGACACGGTGACCAACCTGATCTCGGTGATCGTGCTGCTCGTCACGGGCCTGATCATCGGCTTCTCCTTCAAGGACGCCAGCGTGCTGGAGATCCTCGGCGGGGTCGGGCTGCTGCTGCTCTTCGGCTACGCGTTCTCGTGGGTCTTCGCGCTGCTCGGGCTGCTCGTCTCTTCGCCCGAGGCGGCGAACTCCCTGGGCTTCATCGCCGTGTTCCCGCTGACGTTCATCTCGTCGGCGTTCGTGCCGGTCGAATCGATGCCGTCGGGGTTGCGGTGGTTCGCGGAGATCAACCCGTTCACGATCGTCGTCGACGCGATGCGGTCGCTGTGGATCGGGGCGCCGGCCGGCCACAGCATCTGGGCCGCGGTCGTCTGGGCGCTCGTGATCATCGCGATCTTCGCGCCGCTGGCGGTCTCGCGCTACCGCCGGGCGGCCGGTCACTGAGGAACCTGTCCCGGTTGTGATCGTGCGCTGACGCGTGCGAGACCGACCGGGACAGCTCCCAAGCCTCGCCGCGCGCTCGCGGCCTCAAAGCCCGTACGCTCGCGGGCCATGGCCGAAGGACGTCCCCGCCTGCCAACCCCCGGAGCCAAGCGGGCGATCGTCGTCGGCGCCGGGTCGTTCGGCACCGCGGTGGCCGTGCTGCTCGCACGCGGCGGGTTTCGGACGACGCTGCAGACGCGCACCGCGGAGCAATGCCGCCGGCTCGTGGCCGACCGCGAGAACCTCGTCTACCTGCCGGGCGTCGAGCTGCCGCGTGAGCTGCGCATCGAGAGCGTCGACGCGGGACTCGGGCGTACCGACTACGTCTTCCTCGCCTTGCCCTCGGGCAGCATCGGCGACACCATCCGCAACCTGACGAAGGCCGGCCTGGCCGGTAGGACGCCCGTCATCTCGCTGGCCAAGGGGCTGTCCCCGCCACACGGCGTCGCCCCGACGATGCTGCTGCGCGAGCGCTTCGGTGAGGGCCGGGTCGCGTGCATCGGCGGCCCGTCCCATGCCCGCGAGATGGTCAGCGAAGGAGCCGGCCTCGTGGCGGCGTCGACGAACGAGGAGCTCGCGCGAGCGCTGGCGGGCGTCTTCATTCGTGCCGGAGTGGTCTGCGAGCAGTCCAACGACCCGATCGGGGTCGAGCTCGCGGGGGCGGCGAAGAACGCCGCGGCGCTCGCCGCCGGGGCGACCGAGGCGCAGGGACTCAACGCCGCGGGCGCCGCAGCCGGGCACATCTTCGCCGAGGTCTGGCGCTTCGCCGAGTCCCAGGGGGCGCGGTCGGAGTCGCTGCTGGGCCTCGCCGGCACCGGCGACCTCGTCGCGACGGTGCTCGCGCCGCAGAGCCGCAACCGCCGCGCCGGCGAGATGCTGGCGGCAGGCGTACCGACGGCCGACATCCCCGAGCGCGTCGGACAGGCGGTCGAGGCGCTGGAGACCGTCCCGCTGCTCGCCCGCGCGCTGGCGCACGCCGGCCTCGACGCGCCGGTCACCGAAGGCCTCGCGAAGCTCATCGGCGGCGAGCTGCCGCTCGACGACTGGGTCGCGCTCGTGCGCACGACGGTGCCGCCCCCGGCGCGCTGGCGCCGGCCGGTCGCACCGGGCTTCTGGTCGCGCGTGTGGGCGCGCGTCGTCAGGCGCGCGTGGCCAGCGTCGTGACGACCGCGTGTGGGCGCGCGTCGTCAGGCGCGCGTGGCCAGCGTCGTGACGACCGCCTCGTAGACGCCCGCGCCGAAGGACGCCTCGGCGACGCGGACGTTGGGCCGGCCGGCGGCCACCTCGCGCAGCGTCGGGTCGCGCTCGAGCGCGTTGGCGACGAACCAGAACGTCCCGACATGCGCCGCGCATTCGAGATCCTCGCGCGAGTCACCGACCGCGATCGTGTCCTGCGCCGGCAGCCCGCGAGCGCGCATGTGACGCGCGACCGCGCCCGCCTTCGACGCCCCGCGCGGAACCAGGTGGTACGCGCGGACCTCTTCGAGCGCGACGAGCCGCGGTGAGCGGCGATGCACGCCGCCGTTGTCGACGAGGCGCAGCGCCCCGTGACCCTCTTGCGCGAGCAGTGCGTCCGCCTCGGCCGCGTCGACGAGCCCGCGGAAGAGGTGCGAGACCTCGCGGTTGCGGTGCCACGGGTCGTGGTACTCCAGCCGGCCTTCGTAGTGCTCCAGCAGCAGCGCCGGGGCGCCCGAGGCCTCGATCTGGTCGTGGATCGTGCCGGCATCCCCGGGCATGAGCTCGCCGGTCAGCCAGTGCTCCTCACCGTCGAGCACGAGGCAGGAGCCGGCCTCGAAGATGTACGAGCTCTGCCCGATGAGCCGGGCGTCCTCCATGACCTGCGCCTTGCGCCGGCCCGACATGAGCACGACCTCGGCGCCGGCGCGGTCACAGGCCTCCAGCGCGCGCACCCCGAGCAGCGAGAAGGCTCCGTCGGCGCCGCGCAGCAGCACGCCGCCGGGGCCGAGCAGGGTCGCGTCGAGGTCGACGTAGACGGCGCGCACGGCCGTCATCCCCTGCTGCACGGCGCGCGCAGCTGCGCCAGCGGGGGTCGCTCGGGCAGGGTCACCCCGTCGCCGCCGTCGAGCAGGCGACCCTCGCGCCGCAGCCGGCTCGTGACGGCGCCGAGCACCGCGGCGGCCATCGGCGTGAGGTCCTCGAGGCGCTGGTGGCGGTTCTGGCGTGAGTCGAGGTCCACCTGCGCGAGCGCCTCCAGGCCCGCCTCGGCGTGGACGTCGAGCAGCAGCCCCATCTCGACGGCGTAGCCGGTGCAGAACGGCATCTGCTCGAGCAGCTCGCGGCTCGCCGCGAACTCGCCGGCGAGCGGCTGGCGCACGCTCGCCAGCTCGGGGTAGAAGGCCTGCAGCAGCGGGCGCGCCGCGAGCTCGGTGACGCGGCCGCCGCCGGTCGGCTGCGCGGCGACCGCGCCGTTGACCTTGAACGGACGCCGGTAGAACCCCTTGACGAACCGCACCCCGGGCGCGCAGACGAGCGGTCCGAGCAGGCCGCAGGCGAAGTGCGCTCCGAAGTCCTCGGAGTCGGCGTCGACGAAGCAGACGAGGTCGCCGGTCAGGACGCTCAGCGCCCGCCACATCGCGTCGCCCTTGCCGAGCACGGGGCCGAAGGTCGGCAACAGCTCGGCCGGGTTGAGCACGTCGGCGCCGAGGCGGGCCGCGATCGCGCCGGTGCCGTCGCGCGAGTCGCCGTCGACGACGAGGACCTGGTCGACGACCCCCGCCTCGCGCAGCGCGACGAGCGGTGCGACGATCGCGGCGATCGTGGCGGCCTCCTCGCGCGCCGGGATGCAGACCGAGATCGTCTCCTCGCGCTCGGCGCGCAGACGATCGGCCGGAAACTCGGCGTGGTGAAAGGCGCGTATGGTCCCGAGCTGGCTCAAGGCGCTCGTACTATGGCAAGCAGCTTGCCCGTCGTCCCCGAAGCCCATCCGTGGAGCGCCCTGCTGGACGCCGGTCGCGCCGACGCCCGGCTCGTGCGCGAGTCCTTCGAGGGCGTGCGCGAGGCGCAGACCGCGCCGCTGCCCGACACGCTGCACCCGGCGCTGCTGGCCGCGCTGCGCGGTGCCGGGATCCAGGCGCTGTGGTCCCACCAGGCGCAGGCGCTGCAGTGCGCGTGGGCCGGCCCGACGATCGTCACGACCGGCACCGCGTCGGGCAAGTCGCTGTGCTTCAACCTGCCCGCGCTGGACGTGCTGTGCCGCGACGGGAAGGCGCGCGCGCTGTACCTCTACCCGACGAAGGCGCTCGCGCAGGACCAGGCGCGGGCGATCAACGCGTTCGGGCTGACGAAGCAGGTGCGCCCGGCGATCTACGACGGCGACACCCCGCGCGAGCAGCGCACGCAGATCCGCCGGCGCTCCAACCTCGTGCTGACGAACCCCGACATGCTGCACATGGGGATCCTGCCCCATCATCGCCGGTGGGCGGACTTCTTCTCCAACCTCGCGGTCGTCGTCGTCGACGAGGCGCACGTCTATCGCGGCGTCTTCGGCTCGCACGTCGCCAACGTTCTGCGGCGGTTGCGGCGGATCGCCAATGCCTATGGCACCGACCCGCGTTTTTTGCTGGCGAGCGCGACGATCGCCAACCCGGTCGAGCTCGCCGAGCGGCTGACGGGCCTGGAGGAGATCGCGTTGGTGGACCGCGACGGCGCGCCGGGCGCGCGGCGCGAGATCGCGATGTGGAATCCGCCGCTGACCGACGAGGCGCTCGGCACGCGGCGCTCGGCGCTCGCCGAGGCGGCCGAGATCGTCGGCTCGCTCGCCCGCCGCGGCGCGCGCACGATCTGCTTCATCAAGTCGCGCCGCGCGGTCGAGCTCGTCGCGCGGATGGTCGCCCTGGCGGACCCTGAGCTCGCCGACCTCGTCGTTCCCTACCGCGCCGGCTACACGCCCCAGCAGCGACGCGAGCTCGAGGGCCGGCTCATGCGCGGCGAGCTGCTGGCGGTCATCACCACCGACGCGCTCGAGCTCGGCATCGACATCGGCGCCCTCGACGCGGCCGTCGTCGTGACGTTCCCCGGGACGGTCGCCTCGCTGCGCCAGATGTGGGGCCGCGCCGGCCGCCGCGGCCGCGGTCTGGCCGTGTACGTCGCGGGCGAGGATGCGCTGGATCAGTTCTTCTGCCGCCATCCCGACGAGTTCCTCGAGCGGCCGGTCGAGGCGGCGATCCTCGAGTACGAGAACGAGCCGATCCACCTCGCCCACCTGCTCTGCGCCGCGCACGAGGGGCCGCTGAGCGCGTTCGACGACGCGACGCTCGGGCCGCGCTGGGAGGCGCACGCGCAGGCGCTCGTCGCCGCCGGCGAGCTCGTGCAGCGCCGCGGCCAGTACCTGCTTCGCCACCCCGAGGACTATCCGGCGGCGCGTGTGTCGCTGCGCTCGGCGTCGCCGGACTCGTTCGCGATCGTCGACGTGTCCAGCGGCGAGCTGCTCGGGACGGTGGAGTCAGCGCGGGCGCACACGACCGTCCACGAGGGCGCCGTCTACCTGCACCAGGCGCGCTCCTACATCGTCCGCGCGCTCGAGCTGGAGACCCGCCGCGCGCTCGTCGAGCCGTTCACGGGCGACTTCTACACACAGCCCAAGAAGGAGACGATGACCGAGATCGAGGCGCTGCTGGACCGGCGCTCGACGCTCGGCGTCCAGCTCTCGTTCGGGCGCGTGAGCGTCACCGAGCAGGTGCTCGCCTACCAGCGCAAGAGCCTGCCCGGCCACGAGATCGTCGACCTCCAGGCGCTCGACCTGCCCGAGACGACGTTCGCCACGCAGGCGCTGTGGTTCGAGCTCGACGACGACCTGCTCGCAAGCGACTTTCCTCTGGAGGTCCTGCTCGGCTCGCTGCATGCCGCGGAGCACGCACAGATCGCCGTCCTGCCGCTGCTGGCGATGTGCGACCGCTGGGACATCGGCGGCCTGTCGACGAACGCGCACCCGCAGACCGGCGCGCCGACGATCTTCATCTACGACGGCCACCCCGGTGGCGTGGGCATCACGCGCCAGGGCTTTGCGCGCTTCGAGATGCTTGTGGCCGACGCGCACCGGCTCATCGCCGAGTGCCCGTGCGAGCAGGGCTGCCCGTCGTGCGTGCAGTCGCCGAAGTGCGGGAACCTGAACGAGCCGCTCGCCAAGGCCGGCGCGCTCGAGCTCATGGCGCGGATGCTCGAACGCTGAACGGTTGGCGTTTTTGCGGGACGCGTTGCAGCGCTTGAGCGTCCCGCAACGATCACCGACGCTGCTTGGATGCGTTCGTGTGCCGTCGCAGCGGTGGTCGGGCTGGCGGGCGTCGGCCTGGTCCTTGTGCCGGCGGAGGCGGCGGCGGGCGCGGGGCGGACGCTTACACCGGCGCACGCGGCGACGGCGGGGCTTGCTCCGACGGGACCGACGATCGCGCCAGCGCCCACGGAGAGGCCTGGCCCGACCGTCCCACCAGCGCCCGCGGCGGCGCGCAAGGTGACGCTCGGTCCTGCGCCAGCGGTGGCCGGCGGCACGCCCGGGCCGCTGCGGAGCGGCGGCGCCGCGTACGGCGCGGCGATCCCGCGCCCGGACACGCGGCCGGTCGTGCGCCGGCTGACGCTGACCCCGCGCTCGGTCGTTGCCGGCGCGCCGCTGCCGCAGATCCGCTTCCGCGTGCGCCAGCGCGGCATCAACCGCGTGCGAGCGCGGATCGTCGTGCTGCGGGTGCCGAGCAACCGGCCGGTCGCCCGGATCGCGGTGGGCTGGGTCAAGCCGGGGCGACGCGTGAGAGCCCGCTGGCCGGCCGGCGTGCGGCTGCGCACGGGGCGCTACGTCGTGCGCCTGCACGTCAAGGACAGGCGCGGCCACACGCTCGCGCGCAGCGCCAGCTACCCCGGCCGCGCGCGGATCGTCGTGCACGCACCGAAGATCCCCGCGCCCACACCCGCGCCGGCTGCACCCGCGCCGGCCCTCCCCGCGCCGGCCCCGTCGCCCGCCGGGCCCGGCGCCTTCCCCGTCGCCGGACCGTTCGACCTCGGCGGGCCCGACGGACGCTTCGGCGCGGGACGCCCGGGCCACATCCACGAGGGGCAGGACATACGTGCGGCCGCCGGGACGCCGGTCGTCGCGCCGTACGCCGGCCTCGTCAGCCGCACGAGCTACCAGGCCGGGGGAGCGGGCGAGTACGTCGTGCTCGACGCCGTCGACGGGCGCGACTACTTCTTCGCGCACTGCGTCCGCGGCTCGACCGCGGTCGTCGAGGGCGCCGTCGTCGCAGCCGGCCAGCAGCTCTGCCAGGTCGGCAACAGCGGAACCGCGAGCGGACCGCACCTGCACTTCGAGATCTGGAACGTCGGCTGGCGGATCCCCGGCGGCTTCCCGATCGACCCGCTGCCCGAGCTGCGGGCGTGGGCGGGCGTGTAGCCGCCGCGGGGTCGCGAGGAGGAACCTGGCGCGCGCGCCCGACCGCCCCCCGCCGCGGCGATATCCTCCCCGCCGCGGCGAGATAGCTCAGTTGGTAGAGCACACGACTGAAAATCGTGGTGTCCCCGGTTCGAGTCCGGGTCTCGCCATCAAAGAAAGTCCCTGTAATCAGGGCGTTTCTGCTTCTTCGCGCCAGTCGTCGACAACGTCTTCCAGAGCCTTTTTGCGCGTTCGTGGCCTAATCCGTGGCCCAATCGGCGGGATCTCGGGGGCCTCGTCGACGTCTGCGTCCGGTCCGTAGAGCCGTTCGCGGGCCTGCCGGACGAGGAGATCGAACGCCTTTCCGTGCTCGCGCCGGACGCGCTGCTGAAGCTGCGCGTAGACGTCGGTGGTCATCTTGGAGTCGGCGTGCCCGACCTGACCCATCACCCACAGCACGTCGAAGTTGTTGGCAAGCAGCGCGATCGACACGTACGTGCGGCGCAGGCTGTGCGGCGTCGTGTTGGGCAGCGGCGGCATGCCGCGCTTGACCAGGCGCTCGGTCGCCAGCCGGCTGGCCTCGCTGACGATGCGCGAGACACGCTGACGGCTCATGCGACCACCGTGTACGTTCGGGAACAGATAGGCCTCGGGGCCCATCGGACGGCCCGCACGGCGCAGCCGGTCCAGGTGGGTGACGAGCTCGTCGACCAGATCGGGGCTGACCTGCACCTCGCGAATGCCGGCCTGCGTCTTGGCGTCGGCGATCCGCAGGCGTGATCCGTTTGGGTCATGCAGGCGGATCTGCCCGAGCTTGAGGTCGCACAGCTCGCTGACGCGCAGTCCCGCTCCGCCGAGCGTGGTGACGATCGCGCGGCGTCCGACGTAATCTCGTGAGCCTTTGATGCCCAGGCGCTTGATGTGCCAGCCGACCGTCGATTTCGCCAACCCGAGCTCGGCCGCGATCTCGTTGCCGCGCATTCCCTCGGCCAGCAGCGCGGCGACCTTCGCCGTGGTGCTCCCGAGGCCGGCGACGTGCGCGCTGGCGACCTGGACGGGTTGCACGTCCTGTGCGTCGGCCCCATCGGTGAGCGCGACCAGCTCATCCATCTCCAAAAAGCTGCGCGGCGGCTTGGGTACCTTGACGCGCATGCGTCGGCCGCGCGCCGGGTTGCGTTCGATGAACCCGTCCTCGACCGCCTCGTCGAGGATGGCGGCCAGGCACGCGATGAGCTTGCGGATCGAGTTCGGGCCGAGCGGGCGCGCGCGCCGACCGCTGCGGTCACGAATCCTCGCGCCCGACTCGATGGCAGCGCGAAGCTCGGCGGCCTCCTTGAGCTTGTTGGCCTTGAACGCCTGGCAGGTCGCCGCATCGATCTCGTCAAGCCGGTACTTCGCGAACGCCGGCAGCAGGTGCTTGCGCAGCCTCCAGCGATAGTCGGCCTCCGTGTTGGCGTCGATCGGCCGGTCGCCGATCGTGCCATCGATCTTCGCCTGAAGCCATCTGGAGGCGTACTCGTGGAACGTCGGCATTCGCCTGGTGCTCGGCGGCGGCGTGACCACCCGCTTGCCCCAGACGCCCGCACGGACCTTGGCGAGAATGTTGTCGAGCTCGACTGCCGCGGTTGGCTCGGTCCAGCCGCCGCCGCATCCGCAGCGACAGTTGCGCCGCTCGTGGAGCGTGACGCGCTCACGTCGGCCTTTGTTGCTGAAGCGAAGCTGGAAGGCCTTTGTCCCGTCCGTCAGCGTGGTGGTCGTGATCTGGCCGGTTGGGTCGCGTGCCATGACGGTCGAGCGTACGCCGCCCCGCTCACGGCTCGAACGCAATCAGGCTCGCGTTCGCGAGTGCCTTGGGCGGCCGGCCGCGCCGTGGGCGGCGCGATTTGACTTCTGAGATCCGTCGCTCGCGCATCCAGCGTTCGACGACCTCGAGATCGAACCCGATGCGTGCCCGTGGACCGTTCGCGTAGCGGAATCCGCCCAGCTCCTCGGCATGTGCGTACACCCAGCGCCGATCGCGTCCGAGAAGCCGACCCACCTGTACGGCATCGAGGACGCGGTGCGGCCCATCGACTGGCGCTGCGACCACACCTCTGGCCTCGAGAACGTCGGCGAGCACCTCGGCGATCGCGCGCACGTCGTCAAGCGATAGGGCTCTCGCGTCGCTCACGTCGCCCGCCCGAGTGACACCTCGTCGACCTCACTGAACAGGTCGAGCAGCACAATGCGCGTGTCCTCCAGCGTGGCGCTCCACGCGGCGCGCAACAGCGCGTTGGCGAGATCGCGCCGTTCCGCAGGCGTCAGCACGTCGAGGTCGATCCCAACCATCCTCATCCGACGCTCCCGTCGCTGGGCGCGGAAGCGGCCATGCCAGACGACAAGAGGGACAAGCGTCGGACTTGGCCCCGCCTATTACGACCCGTGGCGGCGACGGGTGAGCAGCCCACGCTCCGAGGAAGCTCGGCGATGAGCTCTGCGTCGACGTCGCGCGATCGCGATTCGGACAGCCACGGGCAGGCCGCGGCGAGCTCAGCTGTACTGACCGCGGTGACCGGATGCGAGGTGACGATGGCCATCAGGACCGGCCGTGCTCGCGACGTGGCTTGAGGCCGTTGACCGTGCGCGTGCGCTCTGATGCGGGCCGGTAGACGCCGTCGCGCAGCGCCCACACATCCGCCTGCCGGGTCTGCTGTTCGCTGAAGCCGTCCTCGTGCATGGCGTCGATGAGGCGCACGGCTGCCTCGCCGACGTCGGCTCCGAGCTGACGACGTCGCTCAGCCACCGTCTGGTAGTCGGCGAACGCGCGGTGGATCGTGTCCGTGATCTCGCCTCCGACGCGCTCGCTGGTGGCTCGCAGGCGCCGCTGTTGAGCTGCTCGGCGAGCTCGCGGTCGTGGTCAAACAGCGCTGCGAGCACGTCGGCCAAGACGCGCGCCCGGGCGCCCACCGACCCGCCGGTCATGGGTGCTCCTGGTTACCGGGCTTGGCCGCCGACGCTGAACACCCCGTGGCTGTGGGTGAGGGTCCGATGCGTTGCGTCGGGCGGGCGGCCTGGACGCGCGTCTGGTCGCATGTGGGCGCGGGAGGTGAAGGTGTGGGCGGTCGCGCGCGGGGGAAGCGCGCGACCGCCCGTCTTCCGGCATCCCGCCCTGCGGTGTGCCGGCGCTTGCCCTCCGCGCCGGCACCCGGGGAGGCAGGGACGGGCGCCGGACGTCGTGGCAAGGAATCGGCGGGTGAGCAAGCGTGGTAGTGCCCGCCGGTGAGCGTTTCGGGCGGGTGCTGGCGCGGGCGCGGTGCTCGCCTGCCTCGCCGGGATCGCGAGGCGCTTCGGCTGGGAGATCGCGTCGTGCGTCCCGCGTCGCGGATTCTGCGGCAAGCCCGGGGGGCTCATGTGGTGAGGGCCTTGCGGATCCAGCCTCGGGCGTGGCGCTCTGGGTCGTCGACGGCGGGGGCGCCTCTGCGCTGGGATGCGCGGCCGGCGAAGTAGCCGCGGCGGTAGGCGGCGCGGATGGCCTCGTCTTTGAGCATCTGGTCGGTGAGCTCGATGAGCTTTGCGTCGAGGATCGCGACCTGGCGTGCGAACTCGTCGCGTTCGCGCGCAAGCTGCGCTACCTGGGCGACGAGCGCGCCCGCACTTCCTCTGACCGTGGACGCCTGCGGCCGGGCGCGAGTGGTGCCCTGCGGGGTGTTCTGTCTCGTCGACGATCGATCCGGCGGCATGGCTGGCGATACTCCAATCCCGGAAACGCAAGCGCCCCACCATGAAGTGTATGGTACTGCCGGTCAGCGGGCGCGTGTACCGCGTAGTGTATGGCACAGACGCGCCCCCTTGTCAACCGTGGCAGTCCGGTGCT
This sequence comes from Solirubrobacteraceae bacterium, assembly GCA_051005755.1. Classification (GTDB taxonomy): domain Bacteria; phylum Actinomycetota; class Thermoleophilia; order Solirubrobacterales; family Solirubrobacteraceae; genus CADCVQ01. The sequence goes on along the minus strand of JBPCJA010000012.1, from coordinate 1,895 downwards.
GGGTCGCAGCGCTTAGGCTGCTCGCCATGGCGAATGAATCGTCGTTTCCGCGGGAGGCCTTGGAGGATCAGGCCCGCCGGCTGCTCGAGACCGCGCGCCGGCAATCCGGTGCGTCCGTCGAGGAGATGGTGCAGCTGCTTGGAGAGCTTCAGCCGCGCAAGGCGCTGACGAGGCGCAGTTGGTATGACTGGCAGAACAGGCCCGAGACGATCTCGCTGCTCACCGGTCTGGCCGCGATCCAGATGCTGGGACCCGAGGCCACGATCGAGCTTTTGTTCAAAGACAGCGCGCTGCAGAAGGCCGGCGGGTCCGAAGCAGACGAAGACAACGGGCTTGAGTCCTTGCGGCTCGCGCTCGGGAGCCTCGTCGCCGAGATGGCGGAGATGCGCGACCGCGTCGAAGGCGTCGTCGTCTCCGAACTCGAAACGCAGGGCGCGTTGATGCTGCAGATGCTCGCCGACATGCGAGACGCCGGCATCTCATCCTCAGCCAGCGCACCAGAGCAACTGCCCGGCGAGCGCGACGACGCCACCTAGCGCGAGTGGCGCGCGTCGTGCTCTCGACACCCGGTGCGGCGGAAGCGTGCGCTGTAGGCGTGCGTCAGGCAGCCTGGTTTGACCGAGGGGTGCTATTCGGCGTTGGGGGCGGTGTTGACGATCGGGATGCCCGGGGGGACGGGCGCGACGGGTCGGGTCCAGTCGGGCTTGGCGAGCGTGCGGAAGCGCTTGATGTCGTCGGTGCCGAGGCCGTGCTGGTGTCCGAAGTGCTCCATCCAGGGGATGAGCCAGTCGACGCCGAGGATCCAGGCGCCGCCTTCGGTGCCGGAGCGATACCAGAAGCGTGGCTGGATGTCGGGCTGCAGGATCCCGCAGAGCCCCGCGATCACCGGGCCCGGGTACGTGGGGAGGCGGTTTTTGAGGTTGGAGGCGATGTTGCTGACGAACGCGGGGTCTGTCCATTGCGGTCTTCACCCGATCGGCCAGAGCGCGAAGATTCCGTACTCGCCGAGCACGAGGAAGGGGATTCGGTCGCCGGCGGCGAGCGCGAAGCGCTGGACGAACCAGCCTTCGCTCGGGAGTGTGCTCAGCACACGTTCGACGCGGGCCTCGGCGATGGCGAGCCGTTGCGTGTGATCTGCGTGCTCGGCCACGAGCGCGAACGTGTCCGGTGCATACCGGGCGCCGGTGAGTTGCGCCGTCAGCGTCCGGGCCGGCGAATTGGCCGGCATGTCGGTTGGCGGTGGCGGCGATCCCGTGGCGTCACCTTGCTGGGGTGCGTCGGCCGGTGCGGTGTCGTCGGCAGTGCGCGGGTTGGTGGTCAGCCGTCGAAGCCGAGCCGCGAGGCCAGGTGCGTGTCGGTTGCTGTACACGACGACCACCGCAGCGATGATCGCGATGGCCAGCCCGCCGCTCAGCAGCAGCGTGAGCGGAAGCGAGGCTGCGAACGTGGCTGGCATGGCATGTGTTCAGGGGCGGGCGCGGCGTGCGGCGCGCTTGGCTGATTGCTTGGATTTCTTGTAGGCGGAGCGTTGCGCGCGACGGGTCGGCGTGTAGGTGCTGCGGGCCACGCAGGTCGTTGCGACCCAACCGTCGCCCTGCGGCTGGAGTGGGAGTGCGAGGGCATCGCTGAGCACGAGGTAGAACGGTGCAGGCTTGGCGGCGTGCACCCACGGCGGTTCGACCGAGGTGATCTCGCCGACCGCTACAAGCTGTGTGAGCTCGGCGCGGGCGGCGTCTGGGTCGAGGGCGGGCTTGACGCGATGGCGGTACTGGTTTGCGTCTGACTTCGCGCCACACATCGCTCGTCTGATCAGTCCGCATGTGGGAGCGTGTCGGGCCTGTCGAGGAGGAGTCGATGATGACCGGCCAGTCGAACGGTACCGGGCCTTCGGGCCG
>JBPCJA010000011.1:0-18596 GCA_051005755.1 Solirubrobacteraceae bacterium | reverse complement strand
CTCGCTACCAGGGACCCGGACATCTCCCCAGACCGGACTCGCACCGGCTGGCTGTCCTGAGCTTCTCGTTCGGTTACGCCACAACAACCTCCTCATCATCATGGCGCCCGAACTCCTGGGCGCACATTGCTCAACGCGAGATCGTTCGATTTCCCGAAGTCTCTCTACGCCGTGCGCGACGCGTTGGAAACTGTAATCGGGAACAAGCGTGATGCACTCGTTATCGATTTCTTCGCCGGATCTGGCACGACGGCTCATGCGGTGGCTCTGCTCAATCGCGCTGATGGTGGACGGCGAGTCTCAATCTCCATCACCAACAACGAGGTGGGAACTGCCGACGAGAAGTGGCTCCGTGAGTCCGGTTATCGGGCAGGAGATCCAGAGTGGGAGCAACGGGGGATCTTCCGCAGCGTGACCATGCCCCGGATAACTTCCGCGACAACAGGGATGCGGCCAGACGATGAGCCTGTCGAACTCGAGTACGACGATGAATCGTCTGGTGCAGATGGCTTCGAGGAGAACGTCGAGTTCTTCACGATGATCTACGAGGCACCGCGTGCGGTGGCGCATAACCGGTCATTCGAGGCGATCGCTTCGCTGTTGTGGCTCCGGGCGGGGTCTGCGGGGCGACGGATCGAACAGGCGGCCGAGGATTTCGACGTGGCGGATACGTACGGCGTCCTGTTCGACACGGACTACTCGCGGGACTTCCTCGACGCCGTACGTGACGCCGAGTCGGTGCTGATGGCGTTCGTCGTGACCGACGACGATCGTGCATATCAGCTGGTCTGCGCGGACTTGCCGGCGCACGTCGAGCCGGTCCGGCTGTACTCGTCGTACCTCACGAACTTCACGATCAACACGAGCGAGGAGTAATCGTCGGTGCGCTTCACGCTGAAGGACTACCAGTCGGACGCGGCCGGGGAGGTGCTGCGCAACCTCACGGACGCACGGGACGATTGGCATCGAAAGCGGCGGCCGGTGGCGTTCTCGCTGACCGCGACGACGGGCGCGGGAAAGACGGTGATGGCGGCTGCCGTCATCGAGGCGTTGTTTGAGGGCAACGACGACTTCGATTTCGAGGCCGACACGGGGTCGGTGGTGTTGTGGTTCACCGACGACCCATCGCTGAACGAGCAGACGCGATTCCGGCTGATGGAGGCCGGCGACCGGATCCCGCGCAGCCGGCTCGTCGTCATCGAGAACACGTTCAACCAGGCGAAGCTCGAGGCCGGCAGGGTCTACTTCCTCAACGCGCAGAAGCTGTCGAAGAACTCGCTGCTGGTGAAGGGCGAGGCGATGGGGTCCGATCAGCTCATCCTCGTTGACCACGAGGTGTCCCCCGATCTGCGCGCGTTCACGATGTGGGACACGCTGCGCAACACGATCGAGGACGAGCGTCTTACCCTCTATGTGGTCCTCGACGAGGCCCACCGTGGTATGAAACCGGCGTCGAAGACCGATCGCGCTGAGAAGCAGACGATCGTGAAGCGGCTCGTCAACGGCGCGAACGGCGTGCGCCGGTCCCCGTGGTGTGGGGCATCTCCGCGACGGTCGAGCGGTTCAACCAGGCGATGGCCGAGGCGCAGGGGCGGTCGACGTACGCGCCGGTGGTGGTTGACCCTGCACGGGTGCAGGAGTCCGGGCTGCTCAAGGACGACATCCGCCTGGACTTCCCGGCGGAGAGCGGTCGGTTCGACACGGTGCTGCTCAAGCGCGCCACGAGGAAGGTAATCGAGTCGACCCGGCTGTGGGACGAGTACGCGCAGGCGCAGGATCCGCCGGCTGAGCCGGTGGTCCCGCTGCTTGTCGTTCAGGTGCCCAACACGCCGTCGGATGATCTGCTGCTCTCAGCGATCAAGACGATCCGCGATGAGTGGACCGACCTTACGAATGACGCGATCGCGCACGTCTTCGGGGAACACAGGGCGCTCGAGCTCGGCGGCCACGTCGTGCCGCATGTGAGCCCTGAGACGGTCCAGGACCGATCGCACATCCGCGTGCTGTTCGCCAAGGACGCGATCTCGACTGGCTGGGATTGTCCGCGCGCCGAGGTGCTCATGTCGTTTCGGCCCGCGACGGACGACATGCACATCACCCAGTTGCTCGGTCGGATGGTGCGCACGCCGCTGGCGCGGCGGATCCCCGGTGACGACCGCCTGAACTCCGTCGAGTGCGTGCTGCCGCACTTCGACCGCAAGACCGCGACGGCGGTGGCCGAAGTGCTGCTCGGCCACAAGCAGCAGGGTGCCGACGGATCCGGCGACAGCGGCGGTGGGGAGGGCCGGCGGGTGCTGATTGCGCCCGTCGACATGGAGGTCAACCAAGCGGTCCCGGCGGTCCTGTGGGACGCGTTCGACCGTCTCCCGTCGCAGACGCTACCCCGCAAGGCCACCAAGCCGACAAAGCGGCTGACCGCGCTCGCGCAGGCGCTGTCGCGCGATTCGGTCCGGCCGCACGCTCGCAAGGACGCCTACGACGAGCTGTTCGGCGTGCTCGATGGGCTGATGGCGCGCCACAAGAAGAAGATCGACGAGGCGTCCTACGGAATCCTCGAGGTCGAGGGCGAGACCCTCGTCGCGAGCGTTCGGTCCGGAGCGGTGGGGGCGCCCGTCGCGTTCTCCGAGCTCGCCGACGACCGCTCTGTCGAAGCTGACTTCAGGGCCGCCGGACGAGTGCTTTCGCCGGACATCGCCCGCAAGTACGCCGACCGCATCGCCGTAGAGACCGACGAAGACGACGGGCTGTTCGACGCCCACGTCAAGGTCGCGGCGCTCGCGAAGGTCGGCGGTGTGCGAGAAGAGGTCGATCGGGCAGCAGACCTGCTTGCGAAGAAGTGGCTCAAGGAGCATCGCGTGGCGATCAAGGCGCTCGCCGACGAGCGTCGGGCGGTCTACGACGACATCATCGCGATGTCGACCGAGCCGCAGCGCATCTACATTCTGCGTCCCCGCGTCCGCGCCGAGGAGACCAAGACCGCCGACGGCAGCCTGCTCGTCACCAAGCCCGCGCATCTTATGTCCGACCCAGACGGGGAGTTCCCGATCGGCTCGCTCAACGACTGGGAAACGCGGGTCCTCGACTCCGAACTGGGCCAGGTCGGGTTCCTCGCGTGGTACCGCAACCCCAGCCGCGCGTCGAACGACTCACTCGCAATCGCCTACCAGGACGGCAAGGGCAACTGGCGGCGCATGTGCCCCGACTTCATCTTCTTCCACGGCGACGAGAGCGACGTGAAGGTCTCGATCGTCGATCCGCACAGCTTTCACCTCGCGGACGCGCTACCCAAGCTGCGCGGGCTCGCCACGTTCACCGAGACGTTCGGCGAGGAGTTCCACCGCGTCGAAGCGGTCGCCAAGATGAAGGATGGGACGTTGCGGGTCCTCGACGTGAAAGCCGACGCGGTCCGCGACGCCATCCGGGTGGCGGACGATGCCGAGCAGCTGTATCTCTCCGGCGCCGCCGCGGACTACTGACGCGGCGATTGATCCGCGCGGTTGGCGGTGATACAGCGATGGGATGTCCGCCGTCGCTGATGACCCGGCAGCCAAGCACTTCTGGCGCACTATTCGCTCCCTGAATCGCATGGCGGGGTTGGCCGGCGGTAACGCGGCGACGTCAGGTCTCCTCATCGTCGGGAACGGCTCATAACTCGGTTTGAGAAGGCCCTTACATGGTGGTCCTCGACGGCGGCCGCAGGGGCCAACTTTGCCGCCGTCGGCTCTTCATGCATGAAGGCTCGAATGCATGCATGACGACAGAAGGCAGCGATGAATGTTCGTGAACCAGAAGGGCGGAGTGGGCAAGACGACGGTCGCGCTCGGCATCGCCGCGGAGCTCGCCGCCCGCGCGGCGCGGGTCCTGCTCATCGACCTCGACCCGCCAGCGTCGGCCACGAAGGTCCTCGGCATCGACGTCGACGCTCGATGGCCGACGCGATGCTCGAACCAGATCGCATCCCGCTGTGCGACGCGATCGTGGCCACCGAGTAGTCAGCAGCTGTAGGCGCTTCCGACGCGGTCTTACCGTCGCGTCTGCGCGCCGAGAGTGCCGCCTTCCACGCGATCCGACACGAGGGCCGCAGGCCTGCCGCGCTTCCCCTTCCGCGTGGGACGAGCGCTCGACGACCGTGATCGCAGAGCGCTCCTCTTTGCGGGTTACCAAGCTCAGGTGCTGACCTGATCGCTCGTCGTCAGTAGAAGCTCGCCGAGCTCTCGGACCTCGGGCACGCTCGTTGCCTGGTCGAGGCGGGCGTGGAGCTTGCGAGCCTCGTCAAGGACACCGTGAGAGCCGGCATCGACGAGGATCCGTACGGCGTCGCGGGCTACTGTCGCCGCCTGCTCAGGCTCGTTGCCGAGGGCGTACGCCTCTGCGGACCAGAAGAGGTACCAGGCTCGATCTCTGACGTATTCGTCCGGCAGGTTGGCGATCGCTTCGTCGAACACGGAGATGGCGGCGTCTGCCTGTCCGAGCCGGGCGTAACAGACTCCTCGTTGCGCCGGGAGGTGCTCCTCCACGAAGTAGTAGATCCACGGCGGCTCGTCCGCCCTGCCCTGGTCGGCGCTCCTGGCAAGCAGCCGGGCGGCGTCGTCGAGCTTGCGCTCGCAGTCGTCGGCCTTTCCGGTCCTCGCCCAGGCGCGCGCTTCACGCTCCGCGGCCAGCGCCTCGACGGCCGGCGTCAGCGCCCACTTGCCGCTCTGGGCCTCCGAGGCGAGGACCATGGCGGTGACCGGGTCTCCTTCCTCGAGCGCCTGCAGGGCCTTGCACGCCAGCAGATATCCCGCCAACGGCTGGTTTCCGCTCTCCGTGGCGCGGGCGAGCGCTCGATCGTGGCGGCGCTGAGCCATCGCGCTCTCGCCGCGATCCAGCCACATCCACGCATTGAGCTGCTCGTACTGGGCGGCCACCGACAGAAGGACGCGCCTGACCGGCGGCTCCGCCGAGTCGCACAGGCCGTCGACCACGCCGAGGGTGGACTGCACGGCTCCGTGGAGGTGGCGCGGACCCATGAGGTCGTCGAGCTTGCGGAAGTGGGCCAGCAGCGCCTCGAAATGCTCGACCGCGTGGATGTCCGCGCGGCTGTGGCCGCTGACGACCGACGCGACGCGTTCGTGCTCGCCTGCGTCGAACAGGCCGGCGATCGGCGCCAGCAGCGCCGCACCGCCAGCCTTCAGGATGGTTCGCCTGGGAACCCGCACGGGCATCAAGACTAGCCGCCCATCCACCGCGACCGGAAGCCAGATCGTCACGACGTCCGCCTCCCGCGAGGCGTCCGCCCACAGTTCCAACCCGAGGTCAACGCCGGCTGCTGACAGCTGATCTGTCGTCTCCGGGCGCGGATTCGCTGCGCCGGCATCCAGCGCTCTTCGTTCCGTGGTTTCGAGCTCGATCAGGCGATCGAGCAGCCATGGCCAGCACTCGGCCTTGACGCGGCGCCGCACGGTTCGCGGGGTCGCCGGATGCCGTGGGGGTCCCAGCCGGTCTCCGGCAAGCCGCTGGCGTTCCTCGCGCATCCGGCCCGCGCTTCCCGGCTCCAGGCCGGCGAGGACGCGCAGCACCGCGCAGCAGGGATGATCGAGCGTCTGCGGCAGGAGCTCGAGCAGCACCTCTCGCAGCGCCACAGCCCGCGACGCCCCGGCCTCGTCGAGACGGCGCCGCTCGACGCACGCCAGGCGCACGAGCAGCTCACAGCCTCCGAGTGCCGCATGGTCGTCGAGATGGAGGATCGCGCGAGGGAGCTCGCCATCGTCCCAGCGATCCTGCGGCCTGATGGGAATAACGCGGCTGCGAAGCTCCTCCCAGGTGGGTGGATCGTCGGTATCCGGCGACATGGCCACGGTCCGGATCATGTCCGCCGTGGCCGGAATGTGTCTGGGAACGAGGCTGGCGCTTGTCCGGCGGAACGAGTCAACGTCACCGCATCATGAACGAGGAGCGCCACCACGGCAGTCACGTCTACACGGGCCGAGGAACCTACCTGGGTTACCTCAGCTCCCCATCGCCACCAGCCACGCAAACCGGTCATCCGCTGCCCCAGCGGCGCCGTCACTGGGCACATGCCTGCCGCGACGGCGAGGTCGTCTGCGGCCGTGTCGAACTTACCGTCAGTTCGGACGCACGACTGGGCCTGGCGGCGCGCGAACGCCGCTGCTTCGTCGCACGCTTTCGGGAGCACCTACAGCCCGCGCTGCGGGCGGACCTGGCCGAGCTCGTCCGTCGCCGTGGGGCAGTCGCCCGGCGAGCTGCCGAACGCATGCAGCCGATCGAGGTCGTCTTCGACGACCCCCACCTCGGGCTCCAGCGGATCATCGGCTGGATCCAGCCGCCGCCGGTGCGACACGGCGACCTGCACGACATCGAGTTCGGCCTCCGAGAGCCGGCGTCATGACCGACCTGCCGACGGCGGACCGCCTGTCAGGCGATGAGGTCCAGGCGCTGAAGTTCGCTGCCCATCGCCAGCTGGCGCGGTGGGCCAATAATCCCGACCTGCAACCGCGCCAGCACGCCCAGCGCGCCGCGCTCGCGCGTGCAGCCCGCATCCTCGGAGACCAGGCGTTCGCCCGTGGCTGCGAGCTGCATGTCCTTCCCTGCGAGGAGACCGCCGATGCCTGACGACTGGCGCAGGATCGACCGCGGGCTGTTCGAGTCCGCCGACGGCCGGTGGCGCATAGCCAACCCGTGGAAGATCAACACCGAACTGCGTCACCGCTGGCTCGTCGCCGAACGCGACTGCAGCGGATCGGGGTGGTGCATGCACGACGGTGACCACGCGACGCTGCACGATGCCCGCACCTACGTCGCAGCTCGTCAGTAGACGTGACGGTCACGACGATCGATCCTTCCCTCGGCGTCGGTCAGACGGCCAGGGCGATGGCGACCGCCACGCCGAGGGCGATGACGACGCCCCGCAGCAGGGGCGCGGGCAGCCGCCGGGCCACGTGCACCCCCGCCGCGCCGCCGGCGAGGCTCGTGGCGCCGATGACGATCGCAGCGTCCCAGGCGATCGGGCCGAAGAGCGCGAAGCCCACCGCGGCGACGATCGCGACGATGAGCGACAGGACGCCCTTGAGCGCGTTGAGGCGCTGGAGCTCGTCGGGCAGCAGCACGCCGAGGAGCGCGAGCAGCATGATCCCCAGGCCGGCGCCGAAGTAGCCGCCGTAGACGGCGGCTACGAAGAGCGCTACGTGCGGTGCCACGACCGAGCCGCGGCGTTCGCGATGGCGCTGCGCGATGACGGCGGCGCGCGGCTGCAGGGCGAGCAATGCGCAGGCGGCGAGGACGAGCCACGGCACGATCGCCTCGAACAGCGACTCGGGGCTCAAGAGCAGCAGCGCCGCGCCGGCCGCGGCGCCGAGGGCGCTCGTCGCCGCCAGCGCCCGGATGCGGCCGCCCTGCCCCGCGAGCTCGCGGCGGTAGGCGAGCGAGCCGCCGATGTAGCCCGGCAGCACCGCGACGGCGTTCGTGACGTTCGCCGTCACGCTCGGATAGCCGGCGGCCAGGAGCGCCGGGAACGACACGAGCGAGCCGCCGCCCGCGACCGCGTTGACCGCTCCGGCGGCGAATCCCGCCCCGGCGAGTAGGACGATCGTGCCGGCGTCCATGACAGCCGCTAGACGGGCCGCGCCGGCACGCCGCCGACGTTCGCGTGCGGCGGCACGTCGCGCGTGACGACGGCGTGGGGGCCCACCCTCGCCTGCGCACCGACGCTGACGCCCCGCAGGACGCTCGCCTCGAGTCCGATGCGCGCGCCCTCGCCGATCGTCACCGCCGTGGCCTCGAGCGGCTGCGCGCGGATCGGGCGCTCGACGTCCTCGAAGACGTGGTCGAAGTCCACGATCAAGGCACCCTCGTCGAGGCGCGCGCCGGCGCCGATCGTCACGCCGGCGTGGGCGACGATCGTGCAGCGCGGACCGAGCACGGCGCCCGCGCCGACGTCGACCCGGCCGCGGTTGACGACGATCCGCGTGCGCTCGCCGATCCGGCAGCCGTCGCCGAGGTGCAGCTGCGCGCCCGGCGCCAGCGTCACGCGCACGCCACGGCCGAGGACGATGTCGCGGCCGGCGTGCACGCCGGGCTGGCGCGCGAGTCGCAGGCGGGCGAGCAGGCGCGCCGGCGAGCGCATGCTACGGGCGGGCGACGCGCTCGCGGACGCGGCGCGCGACGCGCTTGCGGATGCGGCGCGCGACGCGCTCGCGGACGCGGACACGGCGCAGCAGGTCGCGCGCCAGCGCCCGGGCGTGGGCCGGGGCGTAGTGCAGCGGCGCGCTCGGGAACTCGACGAGCGCAGACGGCAGCGCCGGCGACCCCAGCGCCTGCGCCGCACGGTCTGCGATGTCCAGCTGGCCGAGCGCCGTCGGGTGCACGACGTCGGGCAGCACGAGCGTCCACCCGCCGAAGTCCGACAGGTCGGCGACCGCGGCGTCGTGGCGCGCGGCGACGCGGCGGACGGCGCTGCTCGCCTGCACCGACTTGGGCGCGCACGTCGGGCGGCCGAGGTCGTGGGGCAGCGTCAGCAGGAGCAGCCGCTGCGCGCGGGCCGCGAGGCTGGCCGCGATCGTGTCGAGGTCGTGCTCGAAGGCGGTCGCGTCCCAGTCGGGCGAGCGCACGTCGTTGACCCCGGCGTAGAGCACAGCGAGGTCGTAGTGGGCACGCACCCGCGGGACCTGCTCGCGCAGGACGTCGGCGGCGACGGCGCCGTTGGCGGCGTAGGACTGAAACGGCAGGTCGAGCGTCCGCGCGAGCCACTGCGCCCACGACAGCGGCGTGACGCCGAGCGCCATCGAGCCCTCGCCGACCGTGATGCTGTCGCCGAGCGCGACGAGCCCCTTGCGGCATGGTCCGGCTGCGCTGCTCAGCCCGGCTTCCTTCCGGCGATCATGAGGTTGTAGAAGACCGCCGGCGGCAGCCGGCCCTCCAGCAGCGCGACGTCGACGCGCTGCAGCGCGAGGTAGCCGCGGAAGGCGTACTGGCGCCAGAGCCACGGGACGTCCTCCGGCCGTGCGGTCGCCTCGAGCGTCCGGTTCATCCAGCCGAACCAGTTCGCGAGCAGCTCCTCGCCGCGCACGCGGACATCGTCGAAACCCGCGCGCCGCACCCACCCGGCGAGCTCGTCGGGCGTGAAGGCGTGGACGTCGACGAACGGCTCCAGGGACTCGCCGTCGAGGTCGTCGGGTGCCTGCGGCAATTCGCCGTTGGTCGCCGGGGCGCCGTAGTCGTCGGCCGGACGGGCGCGCATGAGCCGGCGCCATAGCGGGGCCGTCCGCAGCGCCGCGCGCTTCGGGTAGGCGGCGACCCGATCGCCGGTGCGCGACGGCTCGCCGGCGAAGGCGACCTGACCGCCGGGCCGCAGTACGCGCCGGAACTCGGCGAACGCGCGGTCGAGGTGGGGGAGGTGATGCAGGACCGCATGGCCCAGCACGAGGTCGAAGGACTCGTCCTCGAAGGGCAGCTCCTCGGCGTCACAGGCGACCGTCCGCACCGCGACGCCGATGCGCGCGGCGTTGGCCTGCAGCGCGTCGAGCATGCCGGGGGAGATGTCCGTCGCCGTCGCCTCGGCCACGACGCCGTCCTGAAGCATGTTCAGCGTGAAGTAGCCGGTCCCGGCGCCGATCTCGAGCGAGCGGTCGAACGTCGGCAGGGGCTTGCCCAGCAGCTTGCGCAGCTTTCCGCGGACCTGCGCGCGCCCGATCTCGCCGTAGTCCACGCCCCACTTCGTGTCGTAGTGCTCGGCCGCCGCGTCGTGGTAGCGCGTGTTGACGTCGCGGATCGCCTCCGCGCTTGCGGGTGCTGCCATGGGGGCGGCCAGTCTACGAGGTGGGCGCGGTCGGGGGAGCCGAGCGACCGCGGGCCTGAATGTCAGATCGTGCGCCGGCTATCCGGCGCCGCCGAGCTCGGCGGCGATGGCCCCGCCGGCCGCGCCGACGATCTTGCCGACGGTGGGATGGATGACGATGCCCGTCACGGCGCCGGCGAGCTCGGGCAGCTTCGTCTTGAACCACCGTGCGATGTAGGCGATCGTCGTCGTGTCGGGCTCGTCGGACAGACAGGCCTGCTCGAGCTCCTCGATGCGCTCGACTGCCGCGGCCTGGCGCTCGGGCGGCGCGTGCGCCGCGACGTGCGCCCGAAGGCCCGCGAACGCTTGGCGAAGCTGCGTGAGCTCGTCGGCGGTGAGGTCCGCCGTGCCGATCGCCTGCTGCTGGGCGATGCCCTTGCCGACGGCCACCTGGCCGCTGACGCCACCCGTGATCTGTGCGCTGATCGTGTCGCCGGTTCCCATGTCGGTCGCTTCCTTCGTCGTTGACGCGCCTCAGCCCGCGGGCCGGCCGAGGCCGCGCAGGGACGTTTCGATCTCGGCACTGCTGCAGTCGAGCCCGAAGAGCTCCCTGATCAGTCGCCGCACGGCATCGATCTCCGCCGCCAGGGTTGCGGGCACGTCGAGTGCCAGCAGCCGCTGCACGACCGCGGGCTGGCGGCGGACGAAGTTGATGATCACGGTCAGGAGATCGTTCGAGCAGCTGACCGGCCGGGGCGTGGTTGATGGGGGCCCGGTGGTTCCAGTGGGGGTGGTCTCCGTCTGGGGTTGTGTCGGGCCGGTGGTGTCAGTGAGTTTGGTCTCTGACTCGGGCTGGTTCGAGCCGGTGGTGTCACTGGGTTTGGTCTCTGACTCGGGCTGGTTCGGGCCGGTGGTGTCAGTGGGCTTGGTTTCTGACCGCGCGTATGCTGAGCCGGTGGTGCCAGTGGGCGTGGTCGCTGGCCGCCGGTACGCCGAGCTGGCGCTCTCCGTACGTGGACGCTGGGAGGCTCGGGGCGGACGGTCCGCCGAGTCAGGTACCTGTCGCACGGCGGTCGGCGGCGTACGGGGATCCCGCGGCCCGCCGCCGCTGACGCCCGGGAGGACAGGCGCGATGAGGATCGCGACCCCGCCGACGACGCACAGCGGTGTGAGCCAGGCCGGACCCCAGGGCGGGACGCCCGGAGGCAGCAGTGGCGGAGGCAGGTAGGGAAGATGACCGAGGTTGTGCCATGTGACCGCCGCTCCGGGCCCGTCGCCGAGCTTCTCGCGGATCAGCAGCGCCTCCTCCAGCCGGCGCGCGGCCTCGTCGTCCTGCTCGAGGCACAGGGCGCGCGTGCCGAGCTCGTGCAGCGCCCACCCCTCCGCGGCGCGGTCGCCCATCATGCGCGCAGCCTCCAGCGCGATGTCGAGGATCGAGCGCCAGGCGTCCCACAGGCCCGCGAGCTCGGCGACGACACCGCTCTCCCGCGCCAGGCGCAGGACGTCGGCGTACGGCGCGCAGGCCAGACCCCAGCGCAGCGTCTGGATGATCGGCTCGAGCTCGTCGCGGAGGAGCTCGGGCTCGGACCGGTGGCGCTCGGCGTAGTCGGTGAAGTACGCCAGCAGCGACGAGCGCCAGCGATGGCTGGCCTCCGGATCTCGGAGCGCGGCGACCGGTGCGGTGGCGAAGTAGCGCAGGCCGTGGGATTGGGCGAGGCGGCGCTCCTCGAGGTCGGCGAGGATCGCCGCCGCCTCTGCCTGCGAGGTGAGGGCGGCGACGTGGTCGACGTGCAGCGCGGCGCCGTCGAGCGCGGCGAGCAGCGACAGGACGCGGCGCTCTCCCTCGGGAAGGTGGGCCGCGATCTGCGCCGTGAGCCGGTCGGCCGGCGGCGGCGCGGCCGGGAGCGCGCGGCCGCTTGCCTCGGAGAGCAGCTGGGCGGGCGTCGCGCCCTCGTCGCGAATCCGAGCGGCGGCCTCGACGAGTTGGAGCGGGTGGCCATCCAGTGCGCTGCACAGCGGCGCGAGCTCGGTGATCTCGATCTCGCTCAGGCGCCGCCCGAGCCCGTCCTGGATGAGCGCCACGGCGGCGCCCTGCGGCAGCCCGCGCAGGCGGACCGACTCGCCCTCGAACAGCGAACGCTCGGGCGAGCCGAGCACGAAGGCCGAGCGCGGCACGGTCTGCAGCAGCGTCTCGAGGTCCTCGCGAGGCAGGTCGACGTCGTCGAGCAGGAACAGCGCCTCGATCGCGCCGAGGTACCGCTCGAGCTCGGCGGTCGTCGGCTTGAGCCGGATCGCGCCGTCGGACTCGTAGAGGAACTCGAAGATCCGCATGAGCAGGTCGTCGAGCGACTCGTGGCGGGAGCGGTAGTAGACGACGCCGTCGGGGAAGTGCCCGCTCGCGCGGTACGACACGTGGCGCAGCAGCGCGGTCTTGCCGATCCCGGACGGGCCGCAGAACTGGATCGACTGCCCACAGCCCACCGCCCCGCGCGCACGGTCGATCTCCGCCCCGCGGCCATGCAGGCGGGGCAGGTCGCGCGGGAGCTGCGACACCGGCTTCGGGCGTTCCTGCGGCCGTCGCGCCTCGTCGGAGCCGATGTTGTTGACGGTCGACCCGGGGCCGTAGTTGTATTGGACCAGCTTCTTGCCGACAGCGATCTGACAGTCGCTCACCGAGCCGGAGATGTCCGCCGCTATGCTGCTGCTGGGCCCCGCTGGGCCTCGTCCTGCTGAGCTTCGGTGGCGAAGTCCAAGCACGATTTTGTTGCAGTATGGACAGGCGAGTGGGGGGCGTGCGTGACCTGGCTCACACCGATTTTCGGTGACACAAGTAGCTCAGTGATTTACTGGATGTTGTGGCGATCGCCCAGTCGTCCCGCCTCCTCCGTCGCCGCCCGCAGGCGCAGCGCGTGCTCGGCCGTCAGTGCTCCCGGGCCCATGCGCCAGCGCCACGAGCCCGTCGCCCGGCCCGGGATGTTCATGCGCGCCTCGCTGCCGAGGCCCAGGACGTCCTGGATCTGGAGCATCGCCAGGCGCGCCGGGGAGGAGAACGCGAGCCGGATGAGCGACCACCAGATCTCGTCCTCCACGAACCCCGCGGACTCGATCCGCCCGACAGCCTCGGCGCGCGCCGCCTCGTCCAGCGACGACCACCACCCGCGTAGCGTGTCGTGATCGTGCGTGCCGGTGTAGACGACGCTGTCGGTCTCGTGGTTTTCGAGGCGGTGCGGGCCGTCGGGGTCGTCGGGGTCGAAGGCGAACTGCAGCACGACCATCCCGGGGAAGCCGAGCTCGCGGCGCAGGCGCTCGACCGGCTCGGTGATGACGCCGAGGTCCTCGGCGATCATCGGCAGCTCGCCGAGCTCGGCGGCGGCTCCGAAGACCGCGCGCCCCGGGCCGCGGCGCCAGCGCCCGCCGCGCGCGTCCGCGGCGCCCTCGGGCACTGCCCAGTAGGCGACGAAGCCGCGGAAGTGGTCGATCCGCGTGACGTCGAAGAGCGCGAACGTCCGGCGCAGGCGCTCGGTCCACCAGCGGTAGCGGCGGCGCTGGAGCGCCGGCCAGTCGTAGAGCGGGTTGCCCCAGAGCTGCCCGCCCTCGCTGAAGGCGTCCGGGGGCGCGCCCGCGACCTCGCCGGAGCGGAAGAGCTCGGGGTGCGCGAGGTGGTCGGCGCTCCCTGGCGCGACGTAGATCGGCACGTCGCCGATCAACCCGACGCCGCGCTCGCCGGCATACGACCGCAGCGCGCTCCACTCGCGCGCGAAGCGCACCTGGTCGGCGATCGCGCGCCGCCCCCCGGCGACGCGCGCCCAGTCGTCGATCCAGAACGACTCGCGCGCACGGAACGCCTCGATCTCGTCGTCGCTCACCGGCGACGCCGGTTCCGCGAGCAGGCCGCGCCAGGCCGCGAAGGCCGATGCGGACTTGTACGGCGAGCCGGCCCGGTCGGGCGGACCGAGTGGCAGCATCTGCCACCACGACTGCCCCGCCTGCTCGAGCCAGTCGACGAAGCGGTACGCGTCGTCGCCGAGCCGCCCGGAGGCCAGGCTGGTCGGATGCAGTTGCACCCCAGATGATCGGCCGAGAAGCAGAGTGTTCACGTTACGAACCGTCGTAAACGGAGAGAGTGTCTGGGAATGCCCGCACAGAAGCGCAGCCAACCGCCGCCGCCGCCACGCATCCAGATCGGGCAGCCGGCGCCGATGATCGATTGTGGGCGCTACGCCTCCAAGCGGACGGTCGGCGATGCCGTCGGCGTGCGCGCCGACATCTTCAGCGACGGCCACGACGTCCTGCGCGCGGTCGTCAAGTCATGCCCGCCCGGCGGCGAGGGCTGGCACGAGAGCCCGATGCACCGGATCGACGCCCACCTCGACGGCGACCGCTGGGCCGGCGAGTTCGAGGTCACGGCGTTGGGCCGCTGGAGCTGGACGATCGAGGCCTGGATCGACGCTTTCGCGAGCTGGCGCGCCGAGCTGCAGCGCAAGATCGACGCCGGCCAGGCCGACCTCTCCGGCGAGCTGTCGGAGGGCGTCGTGCTGCTCGAGCAGGCGGCCAAGCGGGCCAGGGGCTCCGACCGCAAGCGCATTCAGCAGGCGCTCACCCGGCTGCGCGACGACGACATCCCGTGCGAGGCGCGCGACGAGGCGGCGCTCGACCCAGAGCTCTTCGAGGCCGTCGAGCGCCATCCGGACCGCAGCCGGTCGACCGTCATGGACGGTCGCCTGAACGTCGACGTCGACCCCGAGCGCGCGCGCTTCGGCGCCTGGTATGAGCTCTTCCCACGCTCCTGGGGCGGGCTGACCGGGGTCGCCGAGCAGGTCCCCGAGCTCGCCGAGCTCGGCTTCGACGTCCTCTACCTCGCGCCGATCCACCCGATCGGCCACACGAATCGCAAGGGCCCGAACAACCAGCTGATCGCCGGCCCCGGGGACCCCGGCTCACCGTGGGCGATCGGCGACGAGACAGGGGGCCATGAGGCGCTGCACCCGGACCTCGGTACGATGGAGGACTTCGACGCGCTCGTCGCGACCGCCTCCGAGCACGGCATCGCCGTCGCGCTGGACTTCGCGATCCAGTGCTCCGCCGACCATCCCTGGCTCGCCGAGCACCCCGAGTGGTTCAACCGCCGCCCCGACGGCACCCTGAAGTACGCCGAGAACCCGCCCAAGAAGTACCAGGACATCTACAACGTCAACTGGGACTCCGAGGACTGGCGCGGCCTGTGGGAGGCGCTGCGCGACGTCCTACGCTTCTGGGCCGACCACGGCGTGCGCATCTTCCGCGTCGACAACCCGCACACGAAGCCGGTCGCCTTCTGGGAGTGGCTCATCGCCGAGCTGCGCGCCGAGTACCCGGGGATCATCTTCCTCGCCGAGGCCTTCACCCGCGCGGCGATGATGCGCCAGCTCGCGAAGGTCGGCTTCAACCAGTCCTACACGTACTTCACCTGGAAGAACTCCAAGTGGGAGCTCACCGAGTACGTCACCGAGCTTGCGGCGAGCGGCATGCAGGAGTACTACCGGCCGAACTTCTTCGTCAATACGCCGGACATCCTCACCGAGGAGCTCCAGCTCGGCGGGCCGCCGAAGTTCGCCAGCCGGCTCGTGCTCGCCGCCACGCTGAGCCCGAGCTACGGGGTCTACTCGGGCTTTGAGTCCTTCGAGCGCACGCCGGTGCGCACCGGCAGCGAGGAGTACGACCACTCCGAGAAGTACGAGATCAAGGAGCGCTCGCTGCACGGCCCGCTGCTGGCACTCATCTCGCGCATCAACACGATCCGCCGGGACAACCCGGCGTTGCAGCACGTCGACAACGTCCAGTTCCTCACGACCGAGAACGACGCGCTCATCGCCTACGCCAAGCGCACGGACGACAACACGATCATCACGGTCGTCACGCTGGATCCGATCAACGCGCAGGAGGGGATCGTCGTCGTGCCCTACGGCCTCGGCCTGGCGCCGGTCTTCACCGTTACCGACCTGCTCTCGGGCGAGAGCTTCGACTGGCGCATGGGACGCAACTTCGTGCGCCTCGATCCCTACCGCGTCGCCCATCTGCTGCGGGTCACATGACCGCGGCTCAGAACTGGTTCGAATCGGACCCCCTGTGGTTCAAGACCGCGATCTTCTACGAGATCCACCTGCGCGGGTTCTACGACGGCACCGGCGACGGCCACGGCGACTTCCGCGGCCTGACGGAGAAGCTCGACTACCTGCAGTGGCTCGGCGTCGACGTCATCTGGCTGCTGCCGATGTACCCGTCGCCGCTGCGCGACGGCGGCTACGACATCGCCGACTTCTACGGCGTGCATCCCGACTACGGGACGATGGACGACGTCCGCGCGTTCATCGAGGCGGCGCACGAACGCGGCATCCGTGTCATCGCCGATCTCGTCATGAACCACACCTCAAACGAACACGAGTGGTTTCAGGAGGCGCGCTCGAGCCCGGACAGCCCCAAGCGCGACTGGTATGTCTGGACGGACGACCCGACGATGTACGAGGACGCGCGGATTATCTTCATCGACTCGGAGACGTCGAACTGGACGTGGGACGAGAAGGCCGGCGCGTACTACTGGCATCGCTTCTTCCACCACCAGCCGGACCTCAACTACGACAACCCCGAGGTGCGCGAGGCGATGCTCGACGTCCTGCGCTTCTGGCTGGAGGCGGGCCTCGACGGCTTCCGCCTGGACGCCGTGCCCTACCTCTACGAGCGCCACGGCACGAACTGCGAGAACCTCGACGAGACGCACACCTTCCTCAAGGAGGTGCGCGCGACGGTCGACGACGAGTACCCCGACCGCGTGCTGCTCGCCGAGGCCAACCAGTGGCCGGCCGACGTCGTCGAGTACTTCGGCGAAGGCGACGAGTGCCACATGGCCTTCCATTTCCCGGTGATGCCACGAATGTTCATGGCGCTCCGGCGCGAGGAGGCCGCGCCGATCCTGGAGATCCTCGCGCAGACGCCGCACATCCCCGCCAACTGCCAGTGGGGCCTGTTCCTGCGCAACCACGACGAGCTGACGCTCGAGATGGTCACCGACGAGGAGCGCGACTACATGTACGAGGAGTACGCGAAAGACCCGCGCATGAAGATCAACCTCGGCATCCGCCGCCGGCTCGCGCCGCTCATGGACGGCGGGCGCGACGAGATCGAGCTGCTGCACGCGATGCTGTTCAGCCTGCCGGGCTCGCCGGTCCTCTACTACGGCGACGAGATCGCGATGGGCGACAACGTCTACCTCGGCGACCGCGACGGCGTCCGCACGCCGATGCAGTGGACCGGCGACCGCAACGGCGGCTTCAGCCGCGCGGACTTCGCGCAGCTCTACGCGCCGCCGCTCATGGACCCCGTCTACGGATACCAGGCCGTCAACGTCGAGGCCCAGCTGCGCACGCCGAGCTCGCTGCTGCGCTGGCTGCGGCGCTTCATCGCGCTGCGCAAGGAGCACCCGGTGTTCGGCTTCGGCACGTTCGAGCCGCTCGAGCCGAGCAACCCGCGGATCTTCGCGCACGTGCGCCGCTACGAGGACGACGTGATGCTCTGCGTGCACAACCTCGCGCGCTCGGCGCAGGCGGTCGAGCTCGACCTCTCCGCGTTCGAGGGCCGTCATCCCGAGGAGATCTTCGGGCGCTCGCGCTTCCCCGCGATCGGGCAGTTGCCCTACCTGCTCACGCTCGCCCCGCGCGGCTTCTACTGGTTCCAGCTCGTCGAGGACGCGGCCGACGATGGGTGAGGCCGAGCGGATCGTCGCCGCGCTGCCGGAGGAGCGATTGCACGAGTGGGTGCTCGAGCAGCGCTGGTTCGCGTCCAAGGCGCGCGAGGTCGCGCACCTGGGCGTGCTCGAGGCCGTCACGCTGCGCGAGCGGTCGCCCGCGCTGGTGCTGGCGCTCGTCGAGGCGCGGTTCCACACCGGCACGCACGAGCTCTATCAGCTGCCGCTCGGGCTGCGACCCGACGACGAGGGTTGGGAGGACCGGGTGATCGCCGAGGTCGAGGGTCAGACGGTGTACGACGCGCTCGCCGACCCCGCGCTCGGCCGCGATCTGCTGGACCGGCTGCGCGGCTCGTCCGACGTCGCGCGCGAGCACGGCAGCGTCCGTTTCCGCTCGGTTGGCGACGACGATGCGGGCGCGGCCCGCGGCGAGCTCGAGGTGCGGCCGGTCGGCGTCGAGCAGTCGAACTCCTCGGTCGTCTTCGGCGACGAGCTGATCCTGAAGGTCTTCCGCCGCCTCGAGCCCGGTGTCAACCCGGAGCTCGAGCTGCTGCGCTTCCTCTCGGAGCGGGGCTTCGAGCACATCGCGCCGCTGGCGGGCTGGTACGAGTACGCGGGCCGGCTCGTCAACGCGACGCTCGGCACGTTGCAGGAGTACCTCGGCGGGGCGCGCGAGGGCTGGGCGCTGTGCCTGGCCGACCTCGAGGGCTTCGTCGGGCATGCGCGCGACCTCGGCGCGGTCACCGGGCGGATGCATGCGTGCCTGGGCTCGGCCGCGGGCGACCCCGACTTCGCCTCGGAGGAGCCGAGCACCGAGAGCCTCTCGCTGCTGACGGCGACCGTCGACGAGGAGATCGAGCGGATGTTCGTCGACCTCGACTACGAGAACCCGGTGCTCGGCCCGCTCGCCGGCCGCAGCCTCGACGTGCGCGAGCGGCTGCAGGCGCTGTCGCACATCGGCGCCGGCGGGCGCGTGATCCGCACCCACGGCGACTTCCACCTCGGCCAGACCATGCTGACCGACCGCGGCTGGGTGATCCTCGACTTCGAGGGCGAGCCGGCGCGCTCGCTGCACGAGCGCCGGCGCAAGCGCTCGCCGCTGCGCGA
>JBPCJA010000010.1:0-7335 GCA_051005755.1 Solirubrobacteraceae bacterium | reverse complement strand
TGGGTGTGTGGTTGTTGGGGGGTTGTGTTGTTTTGTTGTGTTTGCCCCGCGCTCTGTTGGGTTGGGGGGGTTGGTCCCCCCCCCCCCCCCCCCCCCCGCCTCCAGCACGACGGCGGCCTCGAGCTTGTCCTGCGGGCGGCGCCCCAGGCGTGCCTCGACAAGGTCGCGGACGCGGACGCGGCCGCGAACGTCGTTCGGACTCATGCCGCCTCCGCCATCGGCGCGAAGCGTTCGAAAAGGTCGCGATAGCCGGTCAGCGAGGCCGAGCGCGCGAAGACGCGCTGGACCCGCTCGTGCCCGCGCCTGCCCAGCTCGCTCGCCAGCGCCGGGTTGCGCAGCAGCGTGAGCACCGCGAGCGCCAGCGCGTGGGTGTCGCCTGGAGCAGCGACCATGCCGCAGCCGCGGACGACCTCGGGCACGCCGCCGACGCCGGTCGACACCACCGGCCGGGCCTGCGACATCGCCTCCAGCAGCGCCATCGGCAGGCCCTCGGAGATGCTCGTCATCAGCACGATGTCGGACGCTCGGATGACGCCGTTGGGATCGGGGGTGGGTCCCATGAACTGGAAGCGGTCGCCGAGGCCCAGCCGCGCGTGCAACTCGTGACAGGATCGCCCGTACGCCTCCTGCCCCTCAGTCACCGGCCCGTAGTAGCGGAAGGTCGCCTCGGGCATCCGGGAGATCACCTCGGCGGCGACGCGCAGCATGGTGTGCACGTCCTTGAGCGGATCGACCCGGCCGACCGCCACGACCGTGGCGCTGGCCGGTGCCTGCGTCGGTTCGAGCGGCTTGTCGACGCCGTTGCGGATCACGTGGATCTTGTCCGGATCGACGCCCAAGCCCACCTCCCAGCTGGCGTTGGCCTCCGTGACCGGCGAGATGACGTCGGCCGAGTCGTATGCCGAGCGCGCCAGTCCCCGCGCCAGGCGGGTCGAGATGAAGCGCTCGCCCGGCGAGGCCGGCGAGCGCACCGCCGCGAGATAGCTCTCGCGCAGGTAGACGCCGTGCTCCGTGAGGATGACCGGCGTTCCGTACAGGGCCTTCTGCACGGTCGCGGGGATGCCGGCCCAGCCCGCCGCCGTGACGTGCACGATGTCCGTCGTCGGCACTGATTCGGCGGCGGCACGCGCGATCCAGTAGAGGATCTGGTAGAGCGTCGCGGCCTCGTAGGTGTCCAGCTCGGGCGCCGGCGAGGCCTCGGGCGTGCGTTCGTCGAGGACCTCGCGCAGCCCGACCAGGAACATCTCCCAGCCGCTGCGGTTGCGGAACACGTGGCGCACCCTGTGCGGGCGCCGCCGACACCACACCAGGGCCTCCGTGAGCTCGTCGCGGTCGCCGTCCCAGCACATCAGACTGCGCAGCAGCACCTGCGGCAGGTCCAGCCGGAGTCCCGGCTCCCCATGCCGGCGCCAGCGCCAGCCGGGCAGCCCCTCCGACCAGAGCTCCACCGGCGGCTTGACCGTCACGTTTGCGGGCAGCTCGAAGCCGCTGCTGCGCCCGAGCCCGCCGCCCACGATCGGGAGGACCTCCCAGTCGATCTCGGGGAGGCCGCGCACGAGGTAGTCGCACCACGAGCTCACGCCACCCATGGCGTAGGGGTAGGTGCCCTCGGTGATCATGAGGACGCGCAGGCGCTGCCGCGCGTCCGTGGCGTTACGAGACCGTGAAGACCACATGGTCGTCCTGCGGTCCGATGACCGCCGTCCAGTGGGACTCGGCTGCTCCGTCCCCCTCGGCTCCCGACGACCCGGTGACCGGGATCTGCACGGGCTCCGTGCTGCTGAGATGCAGTCGACCGTCCTGTGAGTAGGCGGTCACCGTGCGGCCGTGTAGCGCGCCCTGCCATGCCGCCTGCCGGGCAAGCTCGGCGCCCGCCTCGGCGAGGCTCGGCTGCACGAGCTCGGTGGAGAACAGCTCCTGGCGGCGGTCGAGAACCTCGTCGACGAGCTCGTAGAGCATCCGGTCGCCGGCCAGGTTGGACTGGTGGAGATAGTGCGGCCGCGGGTCGTTGCCCAGGACGTGGCCGAGCATCGTCTGGGCCTCGAGCTCGACGAACCGCGTCCACGTCGTGGCGGGCGCCAGGCGGATCTGGGTGGCGTCGCCCGGCGCGCGGCCCATCCGGGTGAGGAACAGGTGGTGGTATTCGTCCAGCTGCGCCTCGCGCGTGCAGACGTTGAAGTACATGTTCGTGGGATGCCGCGGGACGGTGCGCGCCGGACCTATCCGGCGCTGCACGGGATCGCGGGAGTTGTCCGCGGCGATCCAGCGCACGCCCGTGTCGACCAGGGCGGCGGGCAGATCGATGTTCCCGAGGCCGGAGTGACCACCGGTGACCAGCTCGGTCTCGTCGATCGTCAGACCTGCGACCGCCGCGAAGTCGACGTTGCCGCGGATCTCGGTGCGCAGGGTGTCCGCATCGAGGTCGTCGAAGTCGAGGTGGCTGAAGGTGTGGTTGATCCAGCCGAAGTCCTTCGCGTGCTCGAGCAGGGCCGCGGTCAGGTCGTCCGACGCCTGCGCGCCATGCCCGTTGAAGGTCATGTCCAGGCGCACGCCGCGCTGGCGCGACCACCGCACCGCGGCCTCGACGTCCTCGCGCTGCATCCTGATCTCCACGGGCACGGTGCGGGCCGACTCGGGCTCCCAGCTGTCGTCGGACAGGAACACGTCATCGACCTGCAGGGCCAGGTACTGGCGCTGGTGGCCGAGGTAGACGCCGCGCGTGACCCAGCGCAGCATGCCGTGACGCAACAGCTGGACATGGATCATCGCGGCGTTGCCGTCGACGGCGCACACCATCTCCTCGCGGCTGTCGGAGTGCGTGTAGACGCCCACCAGCGCACTGCCCTCGGGGCCCGCGACGAGCGTCGTGAAGTCGGCGTCGGCCGGCTCGGCGAGGTGGGCGTAGGCGTTGGGGTCCACCGGCACGTCGCCCCGCAGCTCGCCGAACACGGCACGGCCCGCGGGGGTCAGCGTCCCCGAGAGCCCGGCTGTGAGGCCCGACGACGTCGGGGCACTCAGGCCGTACAGGGCCGACGGGTACGCGAAGCCGGTGATGCGCCGGATGCCGAAATGACGCTCGAAGTCAGCGAGCGCGACCCACTCGTCGGCGGTCAGCGCCGAGATGTACCGCGCGCCGTCGAAGGCGGGCAGCCCGCCGGCGGCCACGATGACCGCCTGGTAGCGCGCGTGTGTGGCGTCGGCGGCCAGCGTGCGCGCGTCGATCGGGGGATGGCCGCGCCGCGCGACGATGGCGTGGTAGGGGACCCCTTCGCGGTCGAGCGCGGCCTCCCACGCGCCGAATGCCGGCTCCTGGCCGCCGGCGGACAGCAGCAGGACGCGCAGGTCGATCCGTCGATCCTCGCGGGGACGGTGCTCGCTGGGTGGGGTCTCGGGCTCCGCCTGCGGTCCACGCGACCTCCGCGTCGTGTGCCCGCGCAGGGGGCGAAGAACTCCGTGCCACGGGGCTCGGCTCGTATCCTGCGCCCCTGACCGACGAGATCCCACCGTGTGCCCCACCGCTTTGAGTCCTTTCAATGTTCATTCCGCGCGGCCTGCGCGGACGTCCTGCCACATCGGGTCCGACGCGGACATCAACCGTCCTGGATCCCCTCGAGAGGGTCAACGCCCTGTTTGACCCGAATGGCGTTCAGGGCGCTGAACGGTCCACGCGGTCGCTGGTGCGTAGATCCCGCATCGCAGCGCGGGGAAGCCCGTGAACGTTGAGCCCCAGCTCGCGATGGACGGCGAGCAACTGCGCGTCGTCGTGGTCGAAGACCACGCGCTCTTCCGGCGCGCCCTGCGCGAATCGCTCGAGCTCCGCGGCTTCGCCGTGCGTGCGGAGGTCGAGCTGGGTGAGCAAGCGCTGCCCGCGACGCTCGAGCACCGCCCGCACGTCGTGCTGATGGACCAGCGGCTGCCCGACCTGTCCGGGCCCGAGGTGACACGCCTGATCCTCGCTGAGGCTCCGCTGACCCGAGTCGTGGCGATCAGCGCCTTCGGCGGGGAGGCGGAGCTCCGTGAGGCGATCGCCGCCGGGTCCGCAGGTTACGTGCTCAAGAGCGCCTCGCCGGCGGAGATCGCCGCTGCCGTTCGGGCGGCCGCGGCGGGGGGGACGCCGGTTTCGCCGGCCGTCGCCGTCCACCTCGTCGAGCACTTCCGCCGCACGACCGCGACGGAGTATCCGCCGGAGATCGCGGCACTGACCGAGCAGCTCAGCGAACGCGAACGGGAGATCCTTGCGCTCATCGTTGCCGGCCATGACAACCGGGCGATCGCAGCGACGCTGTTCATCAGCCCTCACACCGTCAAGGGCCATGTGTCGACGATCCTCAGCAGGCTGGGTGTGGCCAACCGGACCCAGGCCGCGGTCTACGCCGCTCGTCACCGCCTGGTTTGAACGCTCACCCTGGACCGTGCCTCGGAGCCGGGATTCAGGTTTTCGTCCTCCGGGCACCATTGCTCACGTTCAGGTCCCGAATCAGGGCGAGGGCCGCGCCCCGGTCGCCGACGCCGAGCTTGGCCACGGCCGAGGACAGGTGGCGGCGCACGGTGACCGGCGAGACGGACAGCCGGGTGGCGACGTCGCGGGTGGTCAGCTCGTCGTGCATGAGCTCCAGGACCTCCCATTCGCGTTCGGTGAGCTGAACGCCGCGCGGCATGCGCAGCCCGAGACGGCGCCGGGTCTCGCTGGCGCGCACGTGGTCGAGCACACGCGCCACCAGCCGGCGCGGCAGCGCGGCCTCACCGGAGACCACGCCGCGCAGCGCGAACGCCAGGCGGTCCGGATCGCTGTCCTTGAGCAGGTAACCGACCGCACCAGACCGGACCGCGGCGAGGAGATCGCGCTCGTCGTCGGACACGGTGAGCATGACCACGGCGGTCTCGGGCACGCGTTCGGAGATCTCCTGCGCGGCGACGATCCCGTTCCCGGGCATGTCGATGTCGAGCAGGCAGACGTCGGGCCGCTCGCGGACGGCGGCCAGGACCGCTCCCGGTGCGTCGGTGGCCTCCGCGCACACGTCGACCCCCCGCTCGGTCAGCGCCTCGCGCACGCCGTCACGGACGAGGGGGTGATCGTCGGCGATCAGCACCGTCAGCGCTCGTCCGGTGATCGCGTCAGGCAAGGCGCACCTCCACGACGGTTCCGCCGCCCGGACCCGAATGCACCCGCAGCCGGCCGCCCGCGCGCTCAGCGCGCTCCTGCATGCTGGTCAGCCCGAACCCCGAGTGCGACCGTGGCGCGACGCCGTCCGGCTGGAAGCCCACGCCATCGTCGGAGATCTGGAGGACGACGGCGTCCCCCTCGGTCAGCGAGAGCGACACCTCGGACGCGCCGCCATGGCGCACGGCGTTGGTCGTCGCCTCCATCACGATGCGCATCAGGTCGGCGCGGACGGCGTGCTCGACCTCGACGCCCTCCTGCAGATCGGCCCGCACGATCCCACCAGCTCGCGAAGCGATCCGCTCGGCCGCGCGCGCCAGCGCGGGCCCGAGCGGCTCCCAGGGCTCGTGGGTGAGCGACGCGATGGCGAGCCGCGACTCATCCAGAGCGCACGCCGCCGCCTCGGCGAGCCTGGCAGCGGCTGGATCGTCGCTACGGGCAGCCATGCGGGGGGCGTACGCCGCGATGTAGGCGAGCTCCTGAGCGAGGCCGTCGTGCAGATCGCGGGCGATGCGCCGGCGCTCCTGGGCGACCGCGCGACGTGCCACCGGACTCAGATACGTTCCAAGTTGGCCCACGGCGCCGGCGAGCAGCATGAGGGCCGCGGCGCAGCGCAGCAGGTCGCCGGTGGTGATCCACTCGGGCGTGAGAACCGGGCTGACGGCGGCGGCGAGGTGTGCGCCGCCGAGCAGCACGACGGCCCCGGCGATCCAGGCCTCCAGCTCGGTGCCGTCGCGGACCGCCCGCCGAGCGAAGGCGGCGGCCGCGACGACGATCAGGAGCATCGCGGCGAGATGCGTCGCCGCCAGTCCCGTGGGCCGGCCCGCCGCGGTGAGTGCCGCCGAGGCGTTCACGGGATGCAGCGCGACGATCATGAGCAGAACGAGCGCCACCCCGAGCAGCCCGGTGACCATCGCGTAGACCGTCCGACGCCCCGCCCGGTCGATCAGGTGCGTCGGGGCGAGCGCCGCGACGGCAAGCACCATCGCGATGAGCAGGCGGGCCACGGCGTCCGCTCGCAGCAGGGCGCCGTCGACCTCCTGCGAGACGATCGCGGGCAGCAGCGACGAGGCCGCCTCGACGACCGCGAACAGGCCCACGCCCCACGCCAGCGTGAGATCCCGGCCCCGGCCGCCGGCTCGGGCACGGCCGTAGAGCAGCCATGCGGCGAGCGCGGCAACGAGGACCGTGAGCACCTCGACCGCGGCCCGCGCAGGCGCGCTCTGGCCCGGCGACGGCGAATCGAGCGCGATCGCGGCCGCCGCGGCACCGCCGAGCAGCACGACCAGACATAGGACCATCGACTGCTTTCCCCTGACCATCGCCTGTCCTTCCGTGCTTCGGATGGGCAGGGCCTTCCGCCCGCGCCGTTGAGTACGCCTAGCGTATCTGAGTAAGAGCGACAGAACCCGCAGAGTCACGCATGCGAAGCACGCAGTGTGGGATGCGTACCTTGCGGCGTGCGCTGCGTGATCCAGCAAGCGCGCTGGCAGGCTCCCTGCACGCCGAAACCCCGCCTCACCGTTACAGCCTCATACCGCGGTCGCAGCGGACGCCCGGCTCACGGGCAGCTTCTTCGGTAGGGGACGCCGGCGGCGTACTGCGCCCACTCGGTCGTGCTCAGGCCACCGCCGACGAAGTGGCAGACCTCGGTCCGCAGCTCGTCGGAGCTGCGCCAGAGGAGCTTCTCCCAGAGCCGGATGGTCTTGTCGTTGCCGGCGGACGCGAGCGTGCGCCCGTCGGGACTGAACGCCACGCTGTTGACGGCGTCGTTGTGGCCGTTGAGCGGCGGGCTGAGCTGTTTGTGGGCGCGTGTGTCCCACAGCCGGATCGTCTTGTCGATGCTGGCCGATGCCAGCGTGCGCCCGTCGGGACTGAACGCCACGCTCTGGACAGAGTCGGCGTGGCCCGTCAGCGGCGTGCCGAGCGGCTGATGGGTGCGCGTGTCCCACAGCCGGATCTTGTCGTCTGCGCTGCCGGATGCCAGCGTGCGCCCGTCGGGGCTGAACGCGATGCTCAGGACATAGTCGGTGTGGCCGGTCAGCGGCCGGAGCCTGTCAAGTCGGATGAGACGGTCTGGTGTGGTGTTTAGTGAGTAGGCTCGTCGTTGTCGGGTTTGTTGATCCATGCGGCGGTGGGCAGCTTGGGTGGTCGTGGTGGGTGGCGCACGAAGC
>JBPCJA010000009.1:0-4799 GCA_051005755.1 Solirubrobacteraceae bacterium | reverse complement strand
GCGCGATGGACCTGCTTCGGATCGGCATTAGGAAGCACGTCATCGCAGATGAACTGAAACGCCGGCGTTGGCTTGATAAAGATGTTCCAGTCAGCCTCATCTCCACTAAAAGTGGGATCATAGAAATCGTACGCTGCCACAGTGCCGACCAGCGTTTGCTTGTACCGATCTACCGGGTACCAGTTCAATCCGCCCGGGGTCTTCTTCGCAATATTTGGGCCGATCTTGTGGCCAAGCGGGTCCACCGCATGCACGCCAAGCTTTTCGCGCGTGATGTACGACCACTCGCGCTCGGAGGGGCTGGGCGGGTCAGGAGGTGCGAGCACCTGCGGTGCGTGCGTGGTCACACGCGGCCCGAGTCGTCGTCGCGCCTGCTTCGTCGTAATGCGCGCCAACATGTCCTCCTTTTAGGCTTGGAAACTCAGGATCGGAACCAACTGGTGGCTCGCGGATGATAGAATTCGGGCACGCTCTCAGGTGGCCATGCCGCCGTCAAGCGCCGCGCGCTACGACGTCAGAAGTCCGTCAGGTGAGCACGGGAGTCGAGCACGAACGGACGGCCTGACGGCCGGTCCACGCGGCCAGCGCTCCTGGCCGGCTTCGGGAAGCGTGGACGGACTCAACATATTGTGTACGCGTTGACTGGAGTCAGGTCTCTGACAGCGCGGGGCTTGACCGGGGGGCGACAATAGGGGACGGTCGCAAGTAGGGGTCGGCAGACCGGCTCAGCGGCGGGCAGCGCACTTGCTGAAACCTTTCCGCCACGCTGGCGCCCGGCAACAACGAACTCGCGGGAGCAGGCGCATGTACGAGCTCATCCCAATCATCGCTGGCATCTGCGCGGGAGCCGCGGCTGCCCGCGTCGAAGCAAGTCGCACGCGGGCCTTCTTGCTATCCGTCGTCGCTTTAACGGCTGGCGTGGTGGCGGCCGTAGCTAGTGGAGAGGCGTCAGAGAGTTGGGCATTCGTTATCTGGGACATTGCGCAGGCTCTCCTGGCGGGCGCATTGACCATGTTCGCCCTCGACCTGACCCAGGCACGCGGCAGGACTCGGCCCTGATCTCGTCATCGACACCTCCGCAGCGGCTCCCTCGTTGTAGGACGGTCGCGATCACCGCACTTTGGTCGCGACCATTCGCACCCATACAGGAAGAAGTCGGCGGGTGTTGGGACGGCTGCGCAGGAGAACCGCGGGAGTCTTGCTGAACAACCCGGCTGCGGCTGGTCACCACTCTGCCGCCGGCGGCTGAGACCGGCAAGCCAACGTGGTGGATCCGAGCTGAGCTCATCGAGCGCCCCTCTGTCGAGCCGCGGCTGGCCTGACCCCCTGAGTTCGGTCCGGTGCTTGTGAGAGTTCTATGCGCCCGCGATCATGGGCGAGGAAGGAACGACTCACGTGAAGCGACGCAGGCACACGCCGTGAGGCGGGCTGGGTTTCGCGGACACCGTGTTTGCTGGTTGTTAGATCTTGATGGCGGGGGTGGACGTCTCGAACCGCGGGGCGTGTAGTGCCTCGAACTCCGCTGGCGGGATGTCGCCGAGGGACTCGTGCAGGCGCGCTTGGTTGAACCAGCCGAGGTACTCGACGATGGCGAGTTCGAGCTGGTCGCGGGTGCGCCAGACGCGATCGGCGATCAGCTCGGTCTTGATCGTGTCGACGAAGCTCTCGGCCAGGGCGTTGTCGTAGGCGTCGCCGACCGAGCCCAGCGACGCCAGCACGCGCGCGTCGTCGAGGACCTGCGCGAACTCGATGCTGGTGTACTGGCTGCCGCGATCGGAATGATGGACGAGCTCGACGTCGGCTCCCGGACGGCGCGTGCTGAGCGCCATCCGCAGCGCGTCGCAGACCAGCGAGGCGCGCATGTGGCCAGCCAGCTGCCAGCCGACCACGCGGCGCGAGAAGACATCGATGACGAACGCGAAGAACACCATCCCTTCCCAGCAGCGGATGTAGGTGAAGTCCGCCACGTAGAGCCGATCAGGCGTCGTTGCGGTGAAGTTGCGCTCAACGAGGTCGGGCAGCCGCGCGGCGTTCGGGTCGGGCTTGGTCGTGACGAACCGCCGCCCGCGGCGCTTGGCGCCCTGGATGCCGTGCTCGCGCATCAGCCGCTTGACGCGGTCGCGGCCGACGTCGTTGACGCCGGCGCGCCGCAGCGCGAGGTGCATCTTGCGGTAGCCGTAGGCCTCGAAGTTCTGCTCGTGGACCTTGCGGATCACGGGCAGCAGCTGCTCATCGACGACCGCCCGCGCCGAGCGCTGGCCGCTCTGGCGCTGGTAGTGCGCCGAGCGCGACACCCCGAGCGTGCGGCAGATGAGCTCGACGGCGAAGCCGGCCGCCTTCTGCTGGGCGATGAAGGCGCTCACCTCCGCGGGGTCCCGTCGAGCTCCTTGGCGAAAAACACGCTGGCGGCCTTGAGGATCTCGTTGGCCCTGCGCAGCTCACGCACCTCGCGCTCAAGCTCCTTCAGGCGCTCGCGCTCGGCACCGGACAACACCGTCGGCGTGCCGCCGGCCGCGTCGGCCTTGGCCTGGCGCACCCACGTGCGCAGCGCCTCCTTGTGGACGCCGAGATCCTGCGCGACGTGCGCGATCGGACGACCGGACTCCAGCGCAAGGCGCGTCGCGCGCTCGCGCAGCTCATCGCTGTACTTCTTCGGGGCGGGCATAGACCGTGGACCCTTCCTCTCCGCCAGGACAGAACGCCTGGCTGCAGAGGTGTCCGTCGAACCCAGCCTGCCTCACCGGCCGGAGCGATCGAGCAACAGCTCGGACATGACCCTCCTCGGGCTCGGAGTACGAGCTAAGAGCTTGCGCTCCGTGAACAAAGCGACAGTGGGCGGACGTTGATTCGCCCTTGCCGGTCGTGCCTCGATGCTGCAGCCCGCGTGGCCTGGTGCCAGCCTCAGTTGAGGAATAGCATCGACGCGTGAGCGCTGACGAGAATGTCGCTGCGGTGCGTGACTTCATCGAGCGCGCATGGAATGCCGGGGATGAGGCCGTCTTCGAAGAGCATCTCGCTGCGGACATCGCACACCCCGGAGGTCGCGATGGGTTTAAGGCGATGGTGCTCGGCTTCCGATCGGCGTTCGCGGATCTGGCTATGGAAGTCCGCGACATCTTCGGCGTGGAAGACAAGGTCGTCACGCGATGGACGATGCGAGGGACACACGAAGCCGCATTTCTCGGCATCGCGCCGACGGGTCGGCCCGTGGAGTTCGACGGGATCGCAATCGACATCATGCGCGATGGTCAGCGGATCGATGGCTGGGCACAGTTCGACCGAATGGGGCTGCTCATCCAGCTCGGCGCCATCGACCCCAGCAAGTTCGGCCCACCGGGCAACGCCCCTGCCACTTCCGCCTGACCGACGAGCTGCTGCGTTCGCCTGCCTGCGCTACTCGGCCAGCGCGCCGCCCTGAGTGCTCCCCTTCACGAAAGCAGCCAGTCGGCGGTTGGTCGTTTGGGCTCTCGCTCTCGCCCGACGCGGAAGCGGCTTCGCGGCCGACCCGGACCTCTCCACGTCGTATACGACGTGACTCCGTCGCGGGAGGAGTAGCTCAGAGTTCAGACTGCTGCGCCGCCGCCGCAGCCTCCTCGGGCGAAGGAAAGACTTGGTTGCGCGTGATGAGTCCGTCGCGCACCTCGATCACCCCTCCCACGTCCATCGAGTAGAGAAGCTCATCCGTTTCGAGCTCGCGGCTCGTCATCAGGAGCGTCACGACAAAGCGGTTTCGTGTACGAGGCTCAAGCGAGGTCAGCGTGACCGCCTGCTTTCGGCCGTCAGTCTCCGCATGCTTGGCGGCGAACTGGCGTGCGCCTTCCTTGCCTTTAAGGACGCCGCCGCCGGGAAGCTCGATCACTGCATCATCGGCCGTCAAGCTCGCGGCTGTGCCCCCATCCGCCGCTGAGGTGGCTTCCACGTAACGCCGTATTACATCTTCGGGAGCGCTGATGGCTGGATCCTCTCAGAACGCGGCAAAGCCCACGCTTCTTCCTTCGCCTAAAAACGCGAGTCCGGGGTGCCGGCACGAGAGTTGCGCTTTGCGCGAAAAGGAGTGCCGCCCCCGAACCGAGGGCGAGGCGCGCGCTGCTCCCATCTGCGCGACTGAGCGGCGTGGTGACAGCGAATTCGATTCAGTGCTCGGACCCGAACTCGAGTGGCAAGGTCAGGGCGAGACGAGCGTCAGTCGGCTGCTGAGCTTCGATGTCGACGCGCCTCGCCGTGGTGGCCGATCGCCGTGGCAGCCGCTGCGCTGTCAGTCCGGTTTGCGCGCATTGGCGATCGCGAATCGCACGGGGAGGGGATCGAGCTCACGACGGCCATCCCGGTAGGCCTGTTGCTCGGCGGCGTAGTCGCTGGCCAGGGCGAGGGCTTGGTCGAGCCGGTCGTCATGGCCCGTCAGCGTCTCGACGACCACGATCTCCGAGCCGGCGACGTCGAGCACCTGCCAGCGGCCAGAGGCATCGCGGGCGACCAGCACCTCATGCCACATCGCTGGCGAGCGGTAGCGTGCTCCGACTCGTGCTGCCGGCCGCTTGGCGCCCTCTGGAGCGGTGCGCGCGCTCATCCTGTGATCGCGGTCAGCAGCCGTCGAGCTCGCAGGGCGCGTAGCCCAGGGCTCGGGCCAGGCGGCCGGCGTTCTCGACGCTGATCGTCGTGATCACGCGCGCGGGGTAGCTGCGGCCGCGCCGATCAATCTTCGGGGCGGTCGGGCGCAGCCCGAGCCAGCGCTCGACCGCGATCGGAGACGTGCCGACGCGTCGCGTGATCTCCGCCGTGGTCAGCGCGGGGTCGTGGAG
>JBPCJA010000008.1:0-9714 GCA_051005755.1 Solirubrobacteraceae bacterium | reverse complement strand
GGCCCGAAGGCCCGGTACCGTTCGACTGGCCGGTCATCATCGACTCCTCCTCGACAGGCCCGACACGCTCCCACATGCGGACTGATCAGACGAGCGATGTGTGGCGCGAAGTCAGACGCAAACCATTTGCCGCCGTCGCGCGACGCGATGAGGCCGAGGTTCGGCGGCTGGTCCTGTTGGGAGGGATGAGGGTGCCCGGACCCGATGAAGCGGTCGTTGCTGACGACGGAGAAGCCCATGATGTCCTGCTGGGACTCCCCGACGCGGCGGGCCGTCGTCTGTCCGTCGGACGCGACCCAGAGCCCGCCGTGTGTGGCGATGTAGAGCGTGCGGCCTCGCACGCCGAGCCCATGGATGTGCTGCATCCCCGTCGTGCCTGCGCTGGGCGCGGCCGGGGCATCCTGGCCTTGTGAGACGGTGGGCTCGTTGCTACCGCCGCAGGCGACAAGGCCGAGCGCGCTCGCCGCGAGGGCGGCGGCGAGGTGTGACCGGCGCATGCGCATCGCCGCAGGCTACTACGAGTGATAGTAGGACCGCGTTGGGTGGCTGCTCTTGGGACGGGTCCGTGAGCGGTGGGCCCCACGCGGGCGGTGGCGCTACCCGGAGCCGTTCGACCGCGTTAGCCGAGTACTACTACTGTTCGTAGTTATTGCCCGTCACCTGTCGTCTCCCGCTGCTCCTGCTCGCTCTGGCCGTCGCGGCCGGCGTTGCCTGCGCTGCGCCACCCGACGCGCTGGCCCACGCGGCGTTCGTCGGAGCGTCCCCCCAACCGGGTGCCCGCGGCGAGGTCGCTCCCGGCGAGGTCGCGCTGAACTTCACCGAGCCGCTGAACCGGCGCCTGACCTCGCTCAAGCTCATCGCCGTCAGCTCCGGCAAGCAGGTGTCCGCCAGCATGCGCACGGCCGGTGCGTCCCGTCTGCTGCTGAGGCCGGGCCAGACGTTGGGCACGGGCGCCTATCGGGTCGAGTGGCACACGGTCTCCACGCAGGACGGGCATGCGCTGGAAGGCAGCTTCTCCTTCGGCGTGCGCGCGGCGGCCGCCGGCGGCGAGCACGCGCTCGAGCAGAGCCCGCTCGCGCGCGACGGCTGGCTGCGCGTGCTGCTGCGCGCCCTGCTCTACGCGTCGGCGCTGCTGTTCGTCGCGGCGCTGCTGCTGCCGCGGCTGGTCGGCCTCGCGCCGTCCTGGCTGGCCCCGGCTGCGCTCGGCAACGGCGAGGTCGTCGGCGGCGCGTGCCGGCGCGAGGCAGCGCTCATCGACGACCTCGGGTGGCTGGCGACGGGCGCGGCCGTCGCGGCGACGCTGGCCGAGGCCGCCGACGCCGCGGGGTCCCTGGCCCCCGCCGCGCTGCGCGACTACCTGCTGTCAAACCAGGCGGGTGTGGCCCGAGTGGCGGTCGTGGTGTTCCTCGCGATGGCGGCGCTCGTGTGGCGGCGCCTGCCACGTATCGCCGCGCTGGCGGGTGCGCTGGCGTTCGGCGCGATTGCGGCCTCGGGGCATGCGAGCTCGGCGTCGCCGCGCGTGCCGAGCATCCTCAACGACTGGCTGCATCTGCTCAGCGCCGCGGCGTGGCTGGGGGGCATCGGGCTGCTGGCGCTGGTGTGGGCACGGCCGCTGCGCCGCGGCGACAGCGCGCTGCGGCTGGACGTCGCACGCCATGTGTTCGTGCCGTTCGGGCGGGTGGCGTTGCCGGCGTTTGTGCTGGTCAGTGTCACGGGCCTGGTCAGCCTCATCACTCAGCTCGGGCACGTCTCGGCGTTGTGGGAGACCGACTACGGCCGCCTGCTGACCGTCAAGGTCGTCGTGGTCGGGCTCATCGCGACCGCCAGCGCCGTGCACGCGCTGCGCCTGCGCCCGCGGCTGCTGGCGCACTCGGGTACGGGCGTCGAGCGCCGGGAGCGCCGCCACTGGCGGCTTGTCCGCGCCGAGCCGGTGCTCGGCCTGGGCGTGGTCGCGGTCGTCGCGTTCTTGGTGGCGTTCCCGCTGCCGCCGCGGCAACTGGGCGAGGCCGACGAAGCGCGCGCCTCGGCGCCCGTCTGCGACCCTTGCCCGCTGCCAAAGCCCGCTGCCGACGAGCTACCCGTCGCCACGCGCGCGGGCTCGCACCTGGTCGCCGCGTGGGTGCAGCGGATCCCGACGGAGCTGACGGGCACGGTCCGCGTGCGCGACATCCGCGGGCGGCCGGCCCGCGCGCCGCTGCGCATCGCCGGCGCCCGTCAATCGTCCTGTGGCCTGGGCTGCTCACGCTTCCGTGCGCCACCGAGCGCGGCGACGCTCCGCTTGAGCTTGTCCGAGCGCGGCCGCCACTACACCGCGGTCTTGCCTACGAACTGGCAGGCGGACAGCAACGAGCGGGCACGGCGGCTGCTGGTGGCTGCCGAGCAGGCGATGCGACGCCTGCGCAGCGTCCGCGAGGTCGAGGAGGTCACGAGCGGGCCGGGCTCGTTCGCGCGCACCAACTACCGGCTGCGAGCTCCCGACCGGATGGCTTACCGCACCGACGGCGGGGTGCAGACCGTCATCGCCGGCAAGAGGCGATGGTTTCGCGCCGGACCGGGGCCGTGGCAGCCCGGCCAGTACGGCCCGGGGCTGGCGTTTCGCACGCGCAGCTGGTTTCGCTGGTCGACCTATGGGCGCTCTGTGCGGCTGCTCGGCGTCGACCGCCGCGGCGCTCAGCACGTGGCGACGCTCGCGCTGTTTGACGAAGGAACGCCCGTGTGGTTCCGGCTGCGCGTCGACCTCGCGACCAAGCGCGTACTTGCTGACCAGATGACCTCCAAGCAGCACTTCACCAACACGCGCTACTACGCCTTCGACCAGCCGCTGAGCATCGCCGTACCGAAGGGCGCCGATGGCGGCTGAGACCCGTTCCAAGCTCGGGGTGGGCAGCATCATCGTGCGCGCGCTGGGCCTGCTGGTCGTAGCCGGCTTCATCGGCCTGCTGGTCTACGGTCTGATGGCGCAGTCGCCGGACACGACCATCGACGACGCCCTCGCCCGCAAGCAGCCAGTCGCCGCCCCCGGCTTCACACTCGACGTCCTCACGTCAGGTGAGCCCGGTCCGCTGACGGAACCGTGGAACCGCGCGGCGCGCGACGGCCGCGTCGACCTCAAGGAGCTGCGCGGCACGCCCGTGGTCATCAACTTCTGGGCGTCGTGGTGTGCCCCCTGTCGCACCGAGGCCCCCGTGCTGCAGCACGGCTGGCAGAACGCGCGCGAGCGCGGCGTGCTGTTCGTCGGGCTCAACATGCAAGACACCCGCGAGGACGCCCTGGACTTCCTGCGCGGGCTGCGTCAGGACCTTCCGAACGTCAAAGACCCCACCAACGAGACCTCGCGGCGCTGGGGCGCCACCGGCATCCCCGAGACGTTCTTCATCAGCCGCCACGGCGACGTCGTCGGCCACATCATCGGAACCGTGACCGACGAGCAGCTCGCCGACGGCGTGATCGCGGCGCTCAACGGCCGGCCGCAAGACGCCGACGAAGGCGGCCAGCAGCGCCCGACCCGCTGACCGCGCTTCAGCGAGCGCGACGCGTGAGAAGCACCCGCCCGCCGAGCAGCGCACCGGCGCCGACCACGAGCGGCGCGACCGCCATCGCGACCATGCACAGCTCGGCGGCGAACAACGGCACGCTCAGCGGGGACATGCCCTCTGCCGCTTCGAGGCGCAGCGCGATCACCGCCACGGCCGTCAGGACGACCACCGCCCAGGCGATCAGCGCCAATGGCAGCTCCCAGGCCGGGCGCTCGCCGAGCAGATGGTCGACGCGCTCGGGTGCGATGCCGACCACGACCGGGTCAGCGGCCTCAAACGCCAGCAGCGCCGACGCCAGCGGCTGGGCGCCCCGCGCGCGCACCGCCGCGCCGTCGGCCGCCAGCTCCGCCAGCGCGCTGTAGCGCTCGGCCAGCCGGCGCACCGCCGGCAAAAAGAACAGCGCGTCGCTGAGCACGCGGGCGATAAGGACCCGCAGCGGGTCGCGCAGCCGCGCGTGATGGGCCTCATGGGCCACCACGGCGGCGAGCTGCGCGGCGCTCAGCGCCCTGACGGCGCCGGTCGACAGATAGACGCGCGGGCGCAGCAATCCCGCGCAGAACGCCTGCGGACGAACGTCCTCGAACAGCACCAAGCCCTCGGGCCCACGCCCGCAGATGGTCAGCGTGCGCAGGAAGCGCCGGGAGGCCCGCAGCTGCCTGCTGGCCGAACGCCCGGCGAGCATCAACACGGCGACGGCAAGGCTGCCCAGCGCGAGGCTGCTCACCGCGGCAAAGGTCGCGTCAGGCAGGGCGAAGCTGCGACACGCGCCCGCGAGTGCGGCCGCCGACGGGGCGCCGAACGTCACGCTGCTCAAGCCGACGGCGAGCGACAGGGCAAGCACGGCCGCCGCAGCCACGCCCAGCGCGGACTGCAGCGCCCAGATGACCTTAGCTGGGCTCACGACGGGCAAGGCGACGCAGCTGCTGGCGTCGCTTGGGGTCAAGCTGGTCCATCTGGCGCGTGAAGTGCACGAGCGCCGCCTCACCGTGCTGCTCCACGAGCGCGCGCACCTCAGCCTGCGCGCGCGCCTCGCGGTACTGCTCGCGCGTCAGGCGCGGCCGGTAGAGGTCGGTGCGACCCTCACGCCGCCGACGCAGCAGCCCCTTCCTATCCAGCCGGACCATGATCGTCATGACCGTCGTGTACTTGCGCTGCTTGTCCGAGCGCCGGTTGAGCTCGTCGAGCACCGTACGCACGTTGACCTCGCCCAACTCCCACATGAGCTCCATGACCTCCGACTCCAACTCGTGAAGCGCGGGCGGGACGTCGTCGGCTCGGTCAGCCACGCAGCAAGCCTAACCCGGCTCGCCGCCGGCTCGATGGCCGCCACCAGTCGGGAGGTCGCCCTGTCGGCGGCGGGCGAGCTCATCGCCGAGCGCCTGTTGGCGGGACCGCAGCTCGCTGAGCTCATCGCGCCGGGCGGCCACCCCGCACGCGACGCGCTTGCGGCGCATCTGCCACAGCATGTGCACCGGACAGGCGAGCGCGGCGACCAGCACGCCGATGGCGACCACCGCCGTGGTGCTCACGACGACGAGCGCGACAGCCGGTCGTCGGTGTTCTCAAGCCGCGAGATGTCCTCGCCGAGGCGGCGCTGTTCCTCGCGCAGGGTCTCCAACGACGCGGGCCCGCCGTCATCGCGTTTGTCCTTCATGCCGCGGGCCATGAACCACATCATCAGCCCCATGCCGACCGGACAGGCGAGCACGGCAGCGCCCAGCAGGATGCCCTCCATCGTCCTTCCCTTTCCTCGAACTCAAAGGCTTCTACGACAGAGCATAGTAGTCTGGACCGCGCGGCGACGAAAGTGTCGGCCAGTTCGTCGGCATCCAGCGACTCGAGGCTGCAGGCGACTGTGAGCGACGTGCATCGGCGACGGACTGGCCAACGCCTTCAGACGCGTGGGAGGTCTTGGTGGGGCACTCCTCCTCGGCTTCGCGTTGTCAGGTCGTGCAGGCCTGGGTCAGCCACCAGCCGCCCACGGCACCCCTCCGCGCGGGCTGTTGCGCTCACGTGCATGAGAGCACCTGACACATGTCCTATCGGCGAGGCGGCGCTGCGCTGCGACGCCGGGCCGCTCGCTCGCAGGGGCTGGCTGCCGGGTGGCTTCTGCGGCGCCTCAGATGCTCTGGAAGAAGTTC
Source organism: Solirubrobacteraceae bacterium (assembly GCA_051005755.1). GTDB lineage: Bacteria > Actinomycetota > Thermoleophilia > Solirubrobacterales > Solirubrobacteraceae > CADCVQ01. The sequence goes on along the minus strand of JBPCJA010000008.1, from coordinate 4,037 downwards.
AGGTCGTAGCGGTCCAGAAACTGCTGGACCTCGATGTTGAGCCGGAACAGCTCGCCGGTGAGAACGAGCGCGCCCATCGCGATGAGCACGACACCGGCGCCCGCTTGGATAACGGCGTAGTGGCGCTTGAAGAACACGAACGCGCGCGTAGCGGCGTTGAAGGCAATGGCGGTGGCAAGGAACGGCAGCGCCAGCCCGGCTGAGTAGACAGCCAGCAGCAGGCCGCCCTGGGCGCTGCCCGAGCTGGTGGATGCCAGGCCGAGAATGGCGCCGAGCGTCGGTCCCACGCACGGCGTCCAGGCGATCGCGAAGGCAGCGCCCGCTACGACGGGCCCGCCGCGGCCGGCGCGTTCGATGAGGACATCAGGTCGCCACTCGCGACTCAGGCGCGGCACGAACACCGAGCCCAAGAAGAGGACGCCCATGGCGATGATGGCCACACCCGCGACCTTGTTAAGCGTCGGCTGGTTGTCAAACAAGAACGAGCCGATGGCGGTGGCGCCGAGCCCGAGCAAGATGAAGATGAGCGAGAACGTGCCGACGAACACGGCGCTGCGCGCGAGTACGCGAGGGTCGAAGCGGCGGCCCAGTTCTTGCGGCTGGGTGCCGGACACCGTGGCCAGGTAGCCCGGCACCAGCGGCAGGCAGCACGGCGACAAAAACGACACCAGACCGGCGGCGAACGCCAGGGCGAGGCTGGGGGTTTCAACCATCGAGCGCGTACCGTCTGATGTCCTCGTCGAGCTTGGCTTCGGTCGCGTAGCCGCCGGCGTGCGTGAAGACGAGCCTTCCGTCGGCGGCGTAGTAGGCCGTCGTCGGAAATGCCCGCCCACCGCGAAAGACACGGGCGACCTTGCCGTCGGGGTCAGCGAAATGCGGAAACGGCACCGGGTAGCGCTTCAAGAAGGAGCGTGCGGCGTCGGTGTTGTCCTGGGAGTTGACGCCGAGAAAGGCCACGCGACCGTCGTAGCGACGCGCCAGGCTGGCGAAGAACGGGAACTCATAGCGGCACGGTCCGCACCACGACGCCCACTGGTTGACGACGACGGGATGGCCGCGCAGCCTCGCCAGCCGCGCGCGGAACGCCGCGGCGCCGCCATCGAGCAGCTCATTGGCCTGGCGGCGCAGCGACGGCAGCGCATCGCGGCCGACGGGCACCGCGGCCGGCTGGCTGGTCGCCGCGTCGTCGCCGCAAGCCGCGAACGTCACCGCGACGACAGCGACAGCAATGATCATAAACAGGCGCCGAAGGGAGGAGCGCATCGCTAATACAAACCCTAGTACGGGCCCGAGGCCGCGGCGTCAGGCCATGTGTGTGCAGGGTCAGGGCCGTGTCGCGCTCAGCAGTTCAAGATGCCCCCAGATGGTGCGCAGACGGGCGTGTGCCGTGACACCGGTCAGGCCCGCATCGGTCAGAAAGCCAGGCAGCCGCCCGGCGGCATGATCGCGCGTGCCCGCGAAGCCATCGATCAGCTGCAGGACAAGAAAGGCCATGCGCATCAATGGGTCGCCGGGCCGCCCCCAGTCGGCGATGTGCAGCCGCCCGCCCGCAGCAGGACGCGATGAGCCTCGCGCAGCGCGGCATTGCTTGGCATCGGGCGCGAGGTGATGCAGCAACAGCGACATCACGACGCGGTCGGCGCTTGCGTCTGGGAGCGGCAGCTCGTCGGCGAGCCCTGGGCGCCAGTCCACGCGCCGGGATCCGGTCTTGCGTTGCGCCAGCGCTCGCACGTCGGCGTCGCCGTTCAGGCCGATCACGGCGATGTCACTGCGCGCGTGTGCGAGCGCGATGGCCAGCGTGCCGGTGCCGGCGCCCTCATCGACGACGATGCCCCCTACACGCAGGTCGCGGAGCCCACGCGAGCCATGACACGCCGATGAAGCCCACAGCCATGGTGATCACCTCGTCACGTTGCCCGCACCGCGTGGGGCAGGATACGAGTGGCGGCTTGCGCCGGTGGGGGTGGAGCGGGCGGCGACGAGGTCGACGGGCGTGCCCTCGAAGACGATCCGGCCGCCGTCGTGGCCGCCGCCCGGGCCGAGGTCGATCCCCGATCCTAAGGGCACCCCGGGGACCATACGTGCTTGCTGCGCGCGCGAGGCGCTCCCAGGGTTACCGGGCATCCCATTGCGCCGTGGCAGAACCTGCCTGCTCATCGTCCCGCCTTCGACGTCCGGCGCGGCACGAGCGATCCGCCGCCGGCGCGGGCCGAAGCGCCGACGGCTGGGATGGACCCCGACACCACCATCTCGAGCACGAGCGAAAGCGCTCGCTGTACGGCGAGATCTTCGAGCTGCTCGAACCCGGCGGGGTCTTTGCGAACTTCGAGCATGTCGCGTCGGCGACCCAGCGCCTGCACCTGATGTTCTTCGCGGCGATCAATGAGCCGCTCGAGCACGAGGATCCCTCCGACCGCCTGCTCGCCGTCGAGACGCAGCTCGGCTACCTACGCGAGCACGGCTTCGATGACGTGGACTGCTACTGGAAGTGGCTCGAGATGGCCCTACTCGTGGGTGTCAAGCCGGCCTGAGCTGTCGTGAGCTACTGGCGACGCGTCAACCGTGGACGAGGCGGACGATCCCTCCAGAGATTCGCCTGAACGATCCGGCGCGGGGCAGTCGTCGCGGCAGCCTGCTCAGGCAAGCGAGATCGCGACCTGCTCGAGGAGATCCATCGACTCCTGGATGCCGCCCATCATCCCGGAGTTGATGTGCGCGTCACGGTCCTCCTTGCTGGAGTGCTGCACGAGGATCTCCAGGGTCGTGCGCCCGTCCTCCTCGGTGAACGTCAGGGTGTCCAGCGCCTCGCCGTCGGGCATCCCCTCGTAGACCTCGGTCGAGACGATCCGCTCGTTTGGGACGAGCTCGCGGTATTCGCCGTGGAAGGCCACTTCGAAGCCCCCCGGGTGACCATCACGTAGCGCCACATGCCACCGACCCGCAGGTCGATCTCGGCGCTCGTCACCGAACCACGCTGGCCGCTCCACCAGCGCGCGACCAGCTCGGGCGTGGCCCCCGCCATGTACACCAGATGCTTGGGCGCGTCGAACTCCCGCGTGATGAGGATCTCATCATCGGAGGGGAGCGTCGCCGTTGCCGTGCCGCGACTCGTCATTGTCGCCATCTCGGATGGTGTAGTCGGCGGGCGTGTGGTCGGGCTTGGAATAGACCAGCGTGTCGCGACCATCGGCGAGGTGCAGGGTCAGGAGGCCGTAGGCCTCGGAGGTCTTCAGTCCGAGCGTCTGGCCGTAGAACTCCTGGGCTTGCGTCAGGTCGTCGACGGCGAACCGGCTGTACGCCTCGGTGGGTCGCGGTCCGCGCACCCGGCCCGCTGCGCGCGTTCTACGAGCGAGTCCGCGCCCGCCGCGGCGCGCAGGTCGCCGCAGTCGCGACGGCACGCAAGCTCGCCAGCCTGTTCTGGTGTCTGCTCACGCGCGAGCAGGACTAAGCCTACGCCCAGCTATCGCTGACGCGCCGCAAGATCCGCCATCTCGAACTCGCGACCGGCGCCCCAGCACGCAAAGGCCAGGTCCGCGCCGGCCACGGCGACCGCAACACCGCGATCCGCGACAGCGAACGCGCGCTCGCGCTACAGGCCGAGAGCGCCTACCGGCGCACGATCGCCGACTGGAAGGCAACCAGACCGCCAGCTACGACGAGACGGGCGCGAGCGTGACACCGGGGCGCGCATCTCAAAGGCCCTCGAAGGGCAAAGCCGCGCGGCAGACCACAAGCCCCTGACGTCTGCGCTTCGCTTCCGTCAATCGCCCGCGCCCAACGCCAATCTGCCACAGGAGCCACCGCCGGGCCAGCCCTTGACTTTCATCCGTCACCCGGCGCCGACACCTCCGCACACGGGGTTGCGACAATCCGCAACTCGCCGCCTTCGAGGCTCTTGGTCCTTATCGCAACGTCAATGAGTTGCTGCCTCCCCGCGCTTCATCGAACCGCGATCAGCTGCTCAGATCGACGGCGTGGTCCTTCAGCCACCACTCGCTGTCGAAGCGCGTCAGCAGGCTGTCGCCGGAGGTGATCGC
>JBPCJA010000007.1:0-6839 GCA_051005755.1 Solirubrobacteraceae bacterium | reverse complement strand
TCGGCGACGAGGACGCGATGGTGCGCATCGACATGTCGGAGTACATGGAGAAGCACTCCGTGTCGCGGCTCGTCGGCTCGCCTCCCGGCTACATCGGCTACGACGAGGGCGGCCAGCTCACCGAGGCCGTGCGCCGCAAGCCGTACTCCGTCCTGCTGCTCGACGAGATCGAGAAGGCCCACCCGGACGTCTTCAACATCCTGCTGCAGATCCTCGAGGACGGCCGGCTCACGGACGCCCAGGGCCGCACGGTCGACTTCCGCAACGCGATCGTGATCATGACCTCGAACATCGGCGCCTCGGAGATCGCGCGCAACACGCCGCTCGGCTTCGCCATCTCGGACGACGAGACCGGCATCACCTACGAGGAGATGAAGAACCGGATCATGGGCGAGCTGAAGAAGGTCTTCCGGCCCGAGTTCCTCAACCGGATCGACGACGTCATCGTGTTCCACAAGCTGCAGCGCGACGAGATCAAGCAGATCGTCGATCTCCTGCTGCGGCGGATCCGCGAGTCGATGGCCGATCGTGGGCTGCAGCTCGAGCTCACCGAGGAAGCGAAGGACCTGCTCGTCGAGAAGGGCTGGGATCCCGCGATGGGCGCCCGCCCGCTGCGGCGCGCGATCCAGCGCTACATCGAGGACCCGCTGGCCGACTTCGTCCTGCGCGCCGAGCTGACGCCCGGTGCCACGGTCATGGTCGAGAAGGCGCCCGAGGAGGACGACCGTGAGGTCTCGCTCACCGTCGTCGAGCCGAAGATGGTGCCGGCGGCCGTCGGCGGCGGCGGCGCCGAGCGGGCCGCGGCGGGCGACGACTCCCCGGCCGAGCCGGGGGGTGCCCTGGACCAGCCGACCGTCGAGGAGCCCGGCGGCAGCTGACGGCCGGCCACGGCAAGGACTCATGAGGGGGGCGGTCTGCGAAGGCCGCCCCCGGTCGTTGTGGCTCGTGCCCGGCTACTGGTGCTCGAGCGTCTGTCGCGCGAGGCCGAGATCGAGTTGCGTCTCCCAGCGGGAGATGCGACCGTCGCGAACGGTCCAGACGTGCGCCGCCGCCCACTGCAGCGGATGCGTGCGGCCCTTCGGCGTCGCCGTGATCGAGACGAGCGCGAGCACGTGCTCGGGTGCCATCGGGACGAGGCCGTCGACCGTGACGTGCATCGACTCGTAGCCGTCCTCCCAGCGCGCGACCCACTGCTTCCACCCGGCGATCCCGCGCAACGCGGACTCGGCGGGACGTAGCGGATCGCAGATGAGCTCGATCTCGGGATCGATGCGCTCGGTCAGGACGGAGAGCCTGCCCGCGTTCCAGCGCTCGTAGACATGGGCGGCAACCTCGGCGGCGGTAGGCACGCAACGGACGATACGTACCGGCGGCGGCATGCTGGCCGTCTGTTCGACCGCGAGTTGCACGCACATCGTGCAGTGGGAGCGAACGATGTTCGGCGCCCTGTCACGCCTCAAGGGCATGGAGATCCTGCGCCTCGTCTCGCTGACGCACATGCATCCGCTCAGCCAGGACCAGCTCGCCCAGATCGCCCCGCACGCCGCCGAGCGCGTCATCCCAGCCGGGCGCCGTCTGCTGCTCGACGGCCCGTTCGCGCAGGAGCTCGTCCTCATCGCCGGCGGCCGCGGCGTCGTGCGCTGCGCCGGCGAGACGGTCACCGAGCTCGGCCCCGGGGACGTCTTCGGCGAGCTCGCGCCGGGACGGCCGGCGTACGCGACGGCGACGGTGACGGCGATCACCGATCTGCGCCTCGTCGTGTTCAGCGCGCGCGCCATCCGGCTCTTGCGCGACGCCGCACCCGACGCCGTGGCCGCGCTGCTCGCCGCCTGGGCGGTCTCCCCTGTCGAGCGCACGGGCGCCCCGGCCGGGCCGCGGCGCGCTGTCCGCCGCTCGCTCGTGCGCTCGGTCGCGGCATAATCCCGGACACGGACCGCTGAGACGCGGCTGGCCGCTCTCCGAGCTCGGCGCGGGCTCCAGGAGTCGCGTGGAGGTAGGGCGATGATGACGACGGCTAGGGCGCAGAGGCCGGGCACGAGCGGTGTGAGGCGACTGTTGCGGTACATCCAGCCGCACCGCCGCGTGCTCGTGCTGGGGGTCGTGCTGGGGCTGCTGGCCAACGCGTCGGCGCTCGTGCAACCGCTCGCCGCTCGCGAGGTCATCGAATCGCTGTCCGCCGACGGCCGCAGCTCGCTGCAACCGGTGCTGTTGCTGTCGGGCCTGGTCGTCGTATCGGGGCTGCTGGCAGGCGTGGAGCTGTGGATGCTCGATCGCGTGGCGGAGCGCATCGCACTGCGTGTGCGGCTCGGGCTCGCAGGCCGGATGCTTCGTCTGCACCTGAGCGAGCTCGACCAGCGGCCGCTCGGGGACCTGCTGTCGCGCGTCACGTCAGACACGACGCTGCTGCGCGCGGCGGCGACGACCGGGGTCGTCGAGTCCTTCAACGGAGCGCTCGCGCTGATGGGGACGATCGTGCTGATGGGCGTGCTCGATGGGCTGCTGCTGCTCGTCACGCTGGGAGTCCTCGGCGTCGTCGCCGTAGGCGTCCTCGTGGTGCTCCCCCGCATCGCTCGTGCGATGGAGCGCGCTCAGGCCGCCGTCGGGACGCTCGGCAGTGCGCTCGAGCGTGCGCTCGGCGCGATCCGCACGGTCAAGGCCAGCGGTGCCGAAGAGCGCGAGCTCGGCGTGGTGACGGCGGCCGCGACCGAAGCCTACGACGAGGGTGTGGCCGCCGCCCGCTATACGGCTCTCGTGGGCGTGGCGTCCGGCTTCGCCCTGCAGCTCACGTTTCTCGCGGTGCTCGGCGTGGGCGGCGCGCGAGTTGCGTCGGGCTCGCTCGATATCGCCACGCTCATCGCCTTCCTGTTGTACCTGTTCTTCCTGATCGGGCCGATCACGGCCCTGACGATGGGAGCCACCCAGTTGCAGGCCGGTCTCGCGGCGGTCTCACGGATCGACGAGATCGACGAGCTCGACATCGAGCAGGACGCGTCGGAGGTCACGGCGGCCACTGGGCCTTGTGCCTCGCCCGCGGTCACGTCGCCACGGGAGGCGCAGGACGAGCCGATCGTCGTGTTCGACCGCGTGTCGTTCGCCTACCGGCCCGACCAGCAGGTGCTTCGAGAGGTGTCGTTCTCGGTGTCACGGGCTTCGCAGACCGCGATCGTGGGGCCCTCGGGAGCGGGCAAGACAACGCTGTTCGCCCTGCTGGAGCGCTTCTACGCGCCAAGCGAGGGGAGGATCGCGCTGTCCGGGACGCCGCTTGAGCTCATCCCCCGCCCCGTCTTGCGGGCGCGCATCGGCTACGTCGAACAGGAGTCGCCGGTACTTGCCGGGACGCTGCGTGAGAACCTGCTCTACGCGGTGCCCGCCGCGAGTGACGAAGCGCTTGCGGCGGTGATCGAGGAGGCACGCCTGGGCGAGACGCTGGCCCGTCTGCCCGACGGCCTCCAGACCAGGATCGGCGATCGAGGCCGGACGCTGTCCGGTGGCGAGCGCCAGCGGATCGCGATCGCCCGCGCGCTGCTGCGTCGTCCCGAGCTGTTGCTGCTCGACGAGCCGACGGCGCAGCTCGATGCCGCCAACGAGCGCGCGCTACGCGAGACGATCGAGCGCGCGACGCGCCACTGCGCGGTGCTGGTGATCGCTCACCGTCTGTCCACGGTCGTTGCAGCGGATCAGATCGTCGTCCTCGATGGCGGCCGCGTGCGGGCGACCGGCTCCCACGCCGAGCTCTTCGAGGCCGACGCGCTCTACCGCGAGCTCGCGGCCACGCAGTTCATGGCTGCCGGCTGACACCCGCATCGCCGATTCGGCACGTCGCGCCGCGGGTCTGACTCACCCCACGCGGAAGCCGACCCCGAAGATGAGGCACGCGGCCGCCGCGGTGCGGTTGGCGTCGCTGCGGGCGGCGCCCGTGATGAAGAGCGTGCGGTCGCGAGCCTGCAGCGTGAGCTGGAACAGGGAGTCGGCGAACTGCATGACCGGCACGGGCTGGTTCTTCAGCGCCGTGAACACGACGCCCTCGCGGGCGCTGCCGATGTCGCTGCCGAGCAGTCGCGAGACGTTCACCCCACGCTCGTCGGACGCCGTGAAGGTCACGAGCGTCTGCGTCGACTTGATCCAGGGCGTCGGATCCTGATCGCGGCACTGGGCGTCGAGGCGCCCGATGCCCGGGATGATCGCTAGCGGCACGACGGGGCCGTCGGCGTTGTCGACGGCCCGCAGGTAGCGCGTCAGCGACGTCGATCCCCCGCGCATGACGTCGTCGACGAAGCGGCCGGGGATCCTTCCCCTGCCGGGCCCGCTGCGCGCGGTGGCGACGAGCCTGCCCGCGGAGTCCTTCAGCGACGCCTCTGCCGAGACGGCGCTCTTACCGTCCACCGCGCCCGCGTTGCGCGCGAAGTCGACGGCCGCGACCGCGCTTCCCGACAGGCGACGACGAGGGCGACGATCGCGACGACCATCGCAGGTGACGGCGTTCTGCGCCGCATGTGACACCTCCCTGGGGCGGCCGGGGCACCGTGCCCGCGGTCCGTGCGAAGGACGGTACCCTCCGGCGCCGACGCCTGCTGCATCGAGGGGGGCGAAGCCGTCGGGGCCGCGCCATAGGCTCACTGGATGGCACGTCCCGTCACGGTCCACGTCTGCTCGGCCTGCGGTCACCGCAGCGGGCGCTGGCACGGGCGCTGCCCGGGCTGCGAGGCCTGGAACACGCTCGTCGAGGAGCGCGCGCCGGCACCCGTGGGCGCGGCTGCGCGTGGGCGGGCCGCCGCCCGGGCCGCGCGGCCGGTGCGCCTCGCCGATGTCAGCACGGCGCAGCTACCGCGGCTTCAGACCGCTATCGGCGAGCTCGACCGCGTCCTCGGCGGCGGCCTCGTGCCGGGATCGCTCGTGCTGCTCGGCGGCTCGCCGGGGATCGGCAAGTCGACGCTCACGAACATGGCCCTCGGTAACCTCGCCGCCGCCGGGCGGCGCACGCTCTACGTCTCGGGGGAGGAGTCCGCGGCCCAGATCCGCCTGCGTGCCGAGCGCCTGACGGGCGCGACCGCGGGCGCCTCCGTCAGGGTGGCGAGCGCCGGCGCGCTCGAGGTCCCGGTGCTCGCCGAGACCGACCTCGACACGATCCTCGCCACGTTGCGCGCCGAGCGCCCCGAGGTCTGCGTCATCGACTCGGTGCAGACGTTGCACGCGGCCGATCTCACAGGCGCTCCCGGCTCCGTCGGACAGGTGCGTGAGGTCGCCGGGCGGATCATGCAGGTCGCCAAGACCGACGGCATAGCGGTCCTGCTCGTCGGCCACGTCACGAAGGAGGGCGCGCTCGCCGGTCCGCGCGTGCTCGAGCATCTCGTCGACTGCGTGCTGCAGTTCGAGGGCGAGCGCGAGCGCACGTACCGCACGCTGCGCGCCCTGAAGAACCGCTTCGGGTCCACGAACGAGGCCGGCGTCTTCGAGATGCGCGACAACGGGCTCGTCGAGGTGCTCGACGCGAGCGCGCGCTTCGTCGCCGAGGCGACGGGCAAGCCGGGATCGGTCGTGCTGGCGGCGATGGAGGGCTCGCGCCCGCTGCTCGTCGAGGTCCAGGCGCTCGTCTCACCGTCCGAGCTCGTGCCGCCGCGGCGGGTCGTCAACGGGCTTGACCGCAACCGCCTCGCGCTCGTGCTCGCCGTGCTCGGCCGCCACGCGGGCGTCGGCGTCGGCAGCGCCGACGTCTTCGTCAACGTCGTCGGCGGCGTCCGCGTCGAGGAGCCCGGTGCCGACCTTGCGATCGCGCTTGCGGTCGCCAGCGCGGCGCGCGGCGTGGCGCTGGCGTCCGCACATCGCAGCGGACCCGTCGCATGCTTCGGCGAGGTCGGGCTGACCGGCGAGCTGCGCTCGATCGCCCACCCCGAACGGCGCTTGGCGGAGGCTGCGAAGTTCGGCCTGGGCGACGTCGTCTCGCCCGAAACGGCGCCCACGCTGCGTCAGGCGCTGCGGGCCGTTCTTGCGGCGCCGGCACCGGGGCGCGCTGCAGCCTAAGGAGCCGCTAAAATCTTCTAGATGGTGCAACGAGTCGGGGATGAGTCACACGATCTTGAGTCACGTCAAGAGCCCCGACTGGTCAAGGCGCTTGAGATGGTCGCGCCCGGCACGACGCTGCGCGAGGGGATCGACAACATCGTCCATGCGCGCACGGGCGGGCTCATCATCGTCGGCGAGGTCGACGAGCTGAGCTTCCTCTTCTCCGGCGGGATCAAGCTGGACATCGACTACACGCCCGCCTTCCTGTACCAGGTCGCCAAGATGGACGGTGCGATCGTGCTCAACGCGAACGCGACGAAGATCGCGGGCGCGAACGTCCAGCTCATGCCGGATCCGACGATCCTGTCGATGGAGACCGGCACGCGCCATCGCACCGCCGAGCGCGTCTCCAAGCAGACCGACGCGCTCGTCATCGCGGTCTCCCAGCGCCGCGAGGTCGTCTCGCTGTACGTCGACGGCGGCAAGTACATCCTCGAGGAGATCCCCGTCGTGCTCGCGAAGGCCAACCAGGCCCTCGCGACGCTCGACAAGTACCGCTCGCGCCTCGATCAGGTCTCCACGCGCCTGACCGCCCTCGAGTTCGAGGGCGGCGCGACCCTGCACGACGTGCTCACCGTCCTGCAGCGCTCCGAGCTCGTGACGCGCATGGCCGTCGAGATCGAGCGCTACATCGTCGAGCTCGGCACCGAGGGGCGGCTGATCGAGATGCAGCTCGAGGAGACGATGGTCGGCACGGCCGCCGACAAGGCCGCGCTCGTGCACGACTACCTGGCCAACAACTCCGACGAGGACTTCGCCGGCGCGCTCGAGCAGATCGG
>JBPCJA010000006.1:0-8446 GCA_051005755.1 Solirubrobacteraceae bacterium | reverse complement strand
TACGAGGAGCGCTGGCCGATCCACCGCCCGGCGCCGAACGTCGAGGACCTCACGCCGACGACGGAGATGTTCGAGACGGGCATCAAGGTGGTCGACCTGCTCGCCCCCTACGCCAAGGGCGGCAAGGTCGGCCTGTTCGGCGGCGCCGGCGTCGGCAAGACCGTCCTCATCCAGGAATTGATCAACAACCTCGCTCAGGAGCACGGCGGCCTGTCGGCCTTCTGCGGCGTCGGCGAGCGCTCGCGCGAGGGCAACGACCTCTGGCTGGAGATGAAGGAGTCGGGCGTCCTGGACAAGACGATCCTCGTCTTCGGTCAGATGAACGAGCCCCCGGGAGCGCGGATGCGCGTCGCGCTGTCGGGCCTGACTATGGCGGAGTACTTCCGCGAGCAGGGTGGTCAGGACGTGCTGCTGTTCATCGACAACATCTTCCGCTTCGTGCAGGCCGGCTCGGAGGTCTCGGCGCTGCTCGGGCGGATGCCCTCGCAGGTCGGCTACCAGCCGACGCTCGAGACGGAGATGGGCCAGTTGCAGGAGCGGATCACGTCGACGCGCGACGGCTCGGTGACCTCGGTGCAGGCGGTCTACGTTCCCGCCGACGACCTCACGGACCCGGCGCCCGCGTCGGTGTTCGCGCACCTCAACGCGACGACGGTACTGTCGCGGGCGATCACGGAGAAGGGCATCTACCCGGCCGTCGACCCGCTGGACTCGACCTCGACGATCCTCAAGCCGGACATCCTCGGTGAGGAGCACTTCACGGTCGCCAACCGAGTCAAGGAGATCCTGCAGCGCTACAAGGAGCTGCAGGACATCATCGCGATCCTCGGCATCGACGAGCTGTCCGACGAGGACAAGCTGATCGTCGGCCGCGCGCGTCGCGTCGAGCGCTTCCTGTCGCAGCCGTTCTTCGTCGCCGAGCAGTTCACGGGCACGCCGGGGCAGTACGTCCCGATCGCCGAGACGATCCGCGGCTTCAAGGAGATCATCGACGGCCAGCACGACGACGTGCCGGAGTCGGCATTCTTCCTGAAGGGCACGATCGACGACGTCGTCAAGGCCGCCAGCGGGAAGAAGGACGAGCAGGAGTCCAAGGCGGAGTCGGAGCAGGAGTCCGACGAGGAATCGGACCAGGAGTCCGACGAGGAGTCAGACCAGGAGTCCGACGAGGAGGCCGAGCAGTCCGAGCGGGACTCGGAGTAGGCGATGGCCCGCACCAGCTTCCAGGTCGAGGTCCTCACGCCCGAGGGCTCGTGCTTCGACGACGAGGTGGAGATGGTCTCGACGCGGACGGAGGTCGGCTCGATCGGCATCCTCGCGCGCCACCAGCCGCTGCTCGGCATGCTCGAGCCGACCGAGCTGCGCCTCTATCGCAGCGAGTCGGACATCGTGACCTACGCCCAGGGCGAGGGCTACATCCAGGTCTCGCCCGAGGGCGTGCTCGTCCTGGTCGAGGAGGCGCACGCGCCGGGCGACCTCGACGTCGCCGACCTGCGCGAGAAGCTGCGCAAGGCCGAGGACGACCTCGCGGCCGCAGAGCCGGGCAGCGAGGAGTCGCGGCGCGCAGCGCGGGCAATGCGCCGCTGGGAGGCGTTCCTGCAGATCGCCGAGGGCGCGGCAGCGGGCTAGTACACCCGTCCGCAGGTTCTGCGGGTTTTCCGGGCGCCCGATCCGTGCCTGACGGCCGCCGGTGCCCGCCCCCGTGCCACCAGCACGAAGGCGGGCACCGTCGACCGTCAGATCCCGGCCGGGCATCCCGGAAAACTCCCCAGAACTTCCGGCCGGGTGTACTAGGGCTCGCCTTCGGCCCGCAGCTTCCCGCTCGACCAGGTCGCGTAGGCGCGGGCGGCGGAGCGGTCCTGGCGCTCGTCGGTGTGCTGGATGCCGACGCCGCTGCCCTCGTCCTGGTCGATGAGGCCGACGTACTGCTCGCTGACCGAGCTGACGCCGACGAGGTTCGGTGGTGGGTTGGCGCGCCAGGCCTCGAGCTGTGCGAGCGCGCGCTCATGGACCTTCTCGCGGGTGAAGCGCAGCTCGAGCTCGCCCTGCGTCGCGCCGGGCGCCTCGGATCGAATCCAGCCGCCGGGGCCGGCGTCGGGGTCTGCGGGGTCACACCACTCGACGCGCTGCGCGCGCAGCGACACGTACAGCGGCTCGCCCGCGCCGGATTCCAGGACGCCTCGAATGCTGACACCGTAGAACGCGCCGTCGCGAGTGACGCGAAGGTCCCCCATGCAGCGAGGATAGCCCGGCCGCCCACACCTGGCGAGTACGCCTCGCGGGCCCGTCATCTGCGAGCCTGCGGCCATGCTCGATCGCCTGCGCTGGCTCTTTCCGTTCGCCGTCGCGGTCGCGCTGCCGCTCGCGGGCATCATCCTGGCGGGGGTCCGCTTCGCCCAGGGCAACCGCGACGAGGCGCTGCGGCTGGCGGGGGCCGCGCTGCTCGGCGGGGCGCTCTACGCGCTGCTGCTGACGGGGTAGCGGCGAGGCACGACCCCGCATGTCGGGTGCGTGTCATTCTGGGAAGGCCGAGCCTTCGTGTGAATGAGACGCCGTGTCGTCGACGACCGCGCCGCGGCTACTCCGACCGCGCGATCCCGGCCTCGGCGACGCCGGCCTGGAGTGCGTCGAGCCCGAAGGCGTCGACCGGCCCGAGGGCGCCGCTGGCGAGCAGACCCCCCTCGGCCGCACGCAGTGCGCCCCAGGCGAGCATCGCGGCGGTGAAGTCGTACGGGTTGCGTCCCTGCAGACGGATCGTGGCCATCGGGCTGCCGGCCGCGTCGGCGGCGACGGCGACGATCCGCGAGCCTGCCCGCCCGCGCGTGGCGGCGTCGGGGCCACCGGTCGAGCCCTGCACGAGCCGGCCTGCGGACGCGCCGATCGCGCCGCGGACGCCTGGCAGCCGCGTCGCCAGCGAGGTCGCCGCCGACAGCGCCTGCAGTGGCCGCGACGCCGCGCCGAACCAGCCCAGCCACACGCCGACGTCCCGCAGGCCGGGGTGGACCCGTGGCAGCGCGAACTGCTCCGTTCCGCCGATCGAGATCGCCGGTCGCCCGTCGAGCTCGTGGACCCGCCGCGCCGCGCGCTCGGTGACGAGCCGGCCGCCGCGGAAGGCGTAGCCGGGGTCGGCGAGCATCCCGACCGACGACGCGCGGCTGCCGCCGCTCGCCTGCCCGCCTCGCCCGCCGCTGAGGAAGTAGCCGACATCGACGCTCACCGCCCGCTCTCCGGCGGCCCGCAGCGCCAGCGCACCAGCGAAGTTGCCGGGCACGTAGTCGTACCCGAGCGCCGTCAGAAGGCCGCAGCCCGCCCTCTCGGCAGCCGGGCCGTGGCGCTCGAAGACCGAGCGGATGAACGGCGGCTCACCGGTCGAGTCGATGTAGTGCGCGCCGGACCCGATCGCCGCCAGCACCCCCGGCTCGCCCCAGCGCATGAACGGCCCGACGGTGCAGACGAGCACGTCACCCGGCCCGGCGAGCGCCGCCAGCTCAGTAGCCGCGTCCGGCGCGGTCGCGTCGACGACAGCGGTGTCGAGGTCGCCGAGCTGCGCCGCGAGCGCCTCGAGGCGGCCGGCGCTGCGCCCGACGAGCAGTGGCCGCGCGCCGCGTGCGACGAGCGCGCGCGCCGTGAGCTCACCCGTGAACCCGGTGGCACCGAAGAGCACGACGCGGCCCGCCATGCCCACACGCTAGTGGACGCGTCCGCAAGCTCGTCGGGTTTTCCCGGCGCCCGATCCGTGCCTGACGGCCGCCGGCGCCCGGCCACGTCCCAGAGGCCCGCTCGCCGGGTCACCGTCGACCGTCAGATCACAGCCGGGCATCCGGCACCCATGTTGCGACACGTCAGCGGTTCAGGTCGAGCGCGCTGAGCAGATTGGAGTAGTCGTCCGTCCACGGGGGATTGCCGGGGGAGCGCCGGCAGTCGTGCCACCTGGGGCCGGGGGCGACCGCGGTCAGGTCGCGCGTGTGCCTCGCCATCACCACCCAGTCAGAGGCGTCCGTCTCGGGCAGCCCGTCCTTCCCGCTCCTGCGGTCCTGCTGAGCGACGCAGGCCATCCTTGCGTCGTGTGCGAGGTTTCCGAGGATCGGCTCCAGGTCGACGTAGCTGTTTGACACGTTGAAGGCGACGATTCCGTGCTCGCGCAGCTTCGAGCGGTAGAGCGCTAGGGCCTCGCGGGTGATGAGGTGGACGGGGACCGCGTCCGAGCTGAACGCATCGGCCATGATCAGCCCGTAGCGCCGATCGGCGGCGCGCGGCAGTCTGAGCCGGGCGTCGCCGAGGACCACGTTGAACTCCCCCGCGCAGGCGCGCAGGTAGGTGAAGAAGCGCGGGTCGCGGGCGATGCGCTCGATCGCCGGGTCTATCTCGTAGAAGGTCCATCGCTCCCCCGGCTTGCTGTAGCAGGCGACGGAGCCCGTCCCGAGGCCGATGATCGCGGCGTGCGTCGTCATGTCCGGGGGCAGGGCAGCGAGCAGCCGGCCGATCGGACTGCGGCGGTGGTAGTAGCTGACCGGCGTGCGCTCGCGGCCGGGAGAGAAGTCTTGGGCACCGTGCGTCGTGGTGCCATGGACGAGCCGGTGCAGATCGCCGCCCTCGGCGGCCGTCACGCGGTAGACGCCGAAGAAGCTCCGCTCGCGATGCAGCTCCTGTTCGTCCGGGGCCGAGGCGAGCGTGACAGCCAGCACGATCGCGCCCACCGACAGGCCGAAACGGAGCGGGCGGCGGATGAAGTTGTAGGCGATTCCCGCCGCCATGCCGAAGGCGAACTGCTTGCCGTATTGCTGCACGTCCGCCTCCGCGAGCTCGATCAGCGAGACCATCAGCGCAACCGTCGTCCCGAGGGCGAGCGGCAGCGCGAGGTCGAGCCAGCGCGCGTAGGGACCCGGGGAGATCAGGGGCGGGCGCCATGGTAGGCAGAGGGCGGCGAGCACGAGCGCGATCGGGTACTCGGCCAGGGAGTCAAACAGCGCCGGCGCCACGATCGCGTTGAACACCCCGCCGAGCGCTCCCCCGAGGGAGATCAGGAGGTAGAACTCGGTGAGCCACCGCGCCGGCGGGCGGTCCTGCGCCAGGCCCCCGTGGCACACGACGGCCACGACGAAGAAGCCCGCCAGGTGAACCGGCACCATGAGCCAGAGTGGACCGCGGACCTCCAGCAGCAGGAGCAGGGAGATCAGCAGCACCACCCCGGGCAGCGCGAACACCATCGACCGGTGCAACCTGTCCGCGCGCGAGCCGGGGGCGAAGACGAGGATGAACGAGACGAGGTAGAGCGAGAGCGGCAGTGACCACAGCAGCGGGATCGGCGCGATGTCGGTCGTGATCGCCGTCGTCACGCCGAGCATCAGGCTCGACGGGACGAAGGCGAGCCCGACCCAGCGCAAGCGCCTGGTGAGGGTTGGCCGGGCAGTCGAGCTTTGGGACGCTGCGCCAGCAGCATCCGGGGCGGTTGCGGGCGCAGCTTCCGCATTCCCCGCGGCCGGCGCCGGCGGAACTTCCGCGGCCGGCACGGGCGGAGCATCTCGAGTGGCCTGCGGGCCCCGCGGCGAGCGCCACACCACGGCCGCGCACGCGAGCACCAGCAGGACGAGCAGGCCATAGCCCGCCGACCACAGGCGTCCCTGCTCCGCGAGACGCATGGACGGCTCGACGACCAGCGGATATCCGAGCAGGCCGAGCACGCTGCCGAGGTTGCTCGCGCGGTACAGGAAGTAGGGGTCGGCAGCCGCTGGATGATCGGTGGCGGCGAGCCAGCGCTGCAGGAGCGGCGCGGTGGTCGAGACCACGAAGAAGGGCAGCCCGACCGCGACCGCCAGCAGGCCGAGCAGCCACGGCACCGGATTGCTGTCGGCAGGAGGGATCCAGCCGTCGGGAACGCCGACCGGCAGCACCAGCAGCGGCACGAGCAGGATCCCGAGGTGCAACGCGGCCTGGCGGCGCACCCCAAGGCGGCGCGTGCTCTCGTGCGCGTAGAGGTAGCCGGCAAGGAGCGTCGTCTGGAAGAACAGCATGGAGGTGTTCCAGACGGCCGGCGTGCTGCCGAACAAAGGCAGCACGAACTTCGCGTACATGGGCTGGACGAGGAAGGTGAGCCCCGCGCTCACGAAGAGCGTGGCCGAGAAGAGCGCGACGACCCCGGCCCCGCGCCGCCGCGCAGACGAGCGGCCGGGCCCGGACGAGCGTGCCGACGATCCGGGCCTCGCCTTGGGGCGCGTAGCCATGAGGGCGGACTCTAGGAGAGCATCCCGCGAGGGGCAGCCACGCCGAGGGATCAGAGCAGCGAGGGCAGCAGACTTCCTCCTCGCGGCAGCGGTTGTGAGCGTCTTCGCGCCAAGATCGGCTGGATGTGCACGGGGCGGAAAAGTCGGGGCGTCGCTGCTGCGTTGCTATTGGTCCGTGTCCCTGTCCCTCGCGGGGGTTTGACGTTGTCCCAGACCCACACATCGTGTCGTAGGATCGTTCCCTGGCTGCTCGGCGGCGCAGCCGCGCTGCTGCTCTCTGCGAGCCTGAGCCTCGCCGCTGCGAACCCCGCGCAGGCCCTGCCGCGCCTGCCGCAGTGCGCCAACAACATCGACGACGACAACGACGGCAAGATCGACTTCCCGTTCGACTCTCAATGCCGCGCGGCGACGGATGTGCAAGAGGCGGGCGGGGCAGTTCGCGTGTGCTCGAACGGACAAAACCTGGACGGCGACGGCAAGAAGTTCCCCGCCGATCCCGGATGCGCCTCGGCGTGGGATCCAACCGAGGTGGACCCGGTGCCCCTTCCCGCATGCGCGGACGGGATCGACAACGACGGCGACGGCAAGATCGACTTTCAGGTCGCTTTGCCGGGCCGGCCTGATCCGGGCTGCAGCTGGGCCGCCGAGACCAGCGAGGTCGACACGGCCTGCTCCGATACCTTCGACAACGACAACGACGGCCAGATCGACTTCCCGATCGACTTCGGCTGTAGCAACGTGAACGACGCGGACGAGGTCGATCCGCCCCAGTGCAACGACGGCCGCGACAACGACGGCGACGGGCTGCTGGACTTCGACCTCGCGACCCGCGATCCGGATTGCAGCTCCGCCAGCGACCTCGTCGAGGCGCCTCCGCCTCCGCCGTCGGTGCAGCCGGCGCGGTGCGACGACGGCTTCGACAACGACGGTGACGGGAAGATCGACTTCCCCGCCGATCCCGGTTGCTCGTCGGTCGCCGACGACGACGAGACCGACCCGTCGCCGGGGACGCCGTCGGTGCAGCCGGCGCGGTGCAACGACGGCTTCGACAACGACGGTGACGGGAAGATCGACTTCCCGGCCGACCGCGGCTGCTCGTCGGCTGCCGACGACGACGAGACCGACCCGCAGGTCGTCTTCGTGGTGCCGTCGAGCGTCCAGACGCCGTTGCTGATGCCGTTTCCGATCGTGCGCCTGCGCGGGCGCACCGACCGCGGTCGTGTACGGATCACGCTGCTCACCGTCCGCGCGCCGGCGACTTCGCAGGTGTCGATCTACTGCACGGGCCGCAGCTGTCCCCGCAAGCGGCTGACGATCCGCGCGGGCAAGAAGATCGTGCGGGTGCGCCAGTTCGAGCGCAGGTTGCGCGGCGGAACGGTCCTCAAGATCTACGTGACCAAGCCCGGCTTCATCGGCAAGTACACGCGCTTCCGCTTCTTGAACAACCGGGTGCCGTTGCGCGCCGACCGCTGCGCGAGGACGCCCGGCGCGCAGCCGCGCAACTGTCCGGCGTCATGATCGCGCCGCGGCGCCACGACGGCACGTCGCCCCCCTAGGTCGTGAGATCCTGGTGGGTGTGTTCGGCGCCACCATGCTCGCGATGCCGGCGCCGGCTCGCCGGCGCGGAGCGTCCAGTTCGCGTCGACGCAAGAACGGCGGCTCACGAAACGTTGATCGCGCGTGGAGCGAACTCGTACGCGCCGACAGGCGCGAACAGGCAGGACCCCGGTGCGCATACGATCCGATGCGGGATGACGGACATGCTGCGAGGTGAGCGTCGCAGTTGCCGGCGCGGGCGCGTGATCGCATGAGCCGCAAGGACGCCGTCAGTCTCTGCATCGTCGTTGTCGCCATCGGCATGGCGGTGGCCGTACCGATCGTCGCCGATGACCCGGCGGAGCCGGCGCCCGCCCAGGTCGGCAACGCGACGCGGGTGGACACGGTCACCGGGTCGGCCCTGCCGTCGTCGGTCACGACCGTCCCCGAACCCGCGCCGCCGGCCGCAAGCGCCGCGCCGAGCGTGACCGAACGCCGCGCCAAGGCGCGGCGAGCCCGTGCGAACCGTGCCCGCCGTGCGCGTGCGGTGCGCGCGAAGGCCGACCGCAGCCCGAGCTCGGCGAGGACCGCTCGCTCCTGATCGTGGACGACGACGAGCCGTTCCTGAAGCGCCTCGCGCGCGCCATGGAGAAGCACGGCTTCGAGGTGGAGACGGCGGGCTCCGTCGC
>JBPCJA010000005.1:0-3602 GCA_051005755.1 Solirubrobacteraceae bacterium | reverse complement strand
GGTCTCGCTGACGTTGCTTGCGATCTTTCGCGCGTTGACGGTTTCGAGCCATGAGATGCGGTGCTGTGAAGCCTTTACCGGGTCTCCCGGTGGCTCGTGTGGGTCTTGCACCACTTGCAGTATTTGCGCAGGCCGATGCGATCCGGGTTGTTGCGCTTGGACTTGTTGGTCATGTAGTTGCGACGCTTGCAGTCCTCGCACGCGAGGGTCACAGCGATTCGCACGTCTCCGCGGGCCATTCGGCGCTCCGTGACGGCAAGAGGACAGAAAAACGACCTGCGCAGGCAGGTCTGCCAGGCAGTCTAGCGCGAGTGCGAGACGGGCCGCCGGTTCAGGCGCGGGCGCCGGCCTGGGGGTCCAGGCGAGTCATGTGGACGCTCGCGTCGAGCGTGGAGGTCGCGCCGCCCTGGTAGACGCCGCGCACCGGCGGGACGTCGGCGTAGTGGCGGCCGTGGCCGATCTTCACGTGGCGTTCGCCGGCCAGCCGGCGGTTCGTCGGGTCGGCGCCCACCCAGACCGGCTCTCCGCGGCCGTCCTGGCCCGGTAGCAGCGCCTCAAGCCAGGCGTGCGTCTCGACCTCGACGGAGTCGTCGCCGTCGTCGGCGGGTGCCGCCCAGAGGTACCCGCTGACGTATCGCGCCGCGATGCCGTTGCGGCGCAGGAGGATGAGCGCGAGGTGGACGTAGTCCTGGCAGACGCCGGCGCCGGCCTCCAGGAACTCCTCGACCGTGGAGCCGACGTACGTCACGCCCGGCCGGTACTCGTAGCGGTCGGGGATGAGGTCGCAGAGCGCCCGCAGCGTCGCCAGCGGCGTCTCGCCGCGGACGGCCTCGCGGAGCTCGTCGAGCGTCCCGTTGTCGGGCTCGTCTAGCGCCGGCAGGAGGTACTCGCCCGCCGCCTCGGCGTAGGGCTCGGTGTCCAGCGCGGGCCAGGCGACCTCGGGCGGCTCGGACGGCTCGGCGGTGACGACGCGCGCGCGCACGTCGATGCTCAGCCGCGTGTGCGCGCGGACGATCCCGAACTCGAGCACCTCGGTGCCGAAGTAGTCCGAGTGGCGCCCGACGCGCGCCTCGGGGTCGATGCGAACGGTGAACTCGTCGCAGCGCTGACTCGACGTCGTTGCCGGCCGGACGCGCAGGGCGTTGAGGTTGTCGGTCACGGGGGCGTCGTAGACGTACTCGGTGAGGAAGCGAATCGAGAAGTGCATGCTCGGTCCCACGGACTATGCCGCTCGCGCGCCGCCGAAGTAGCGCTGGGCGATGTCGGCGTCGACGAGGCCGAGCTCGCGCTGGACCTCGCGGCAGGTGACGACGAGGTCGGCGTCGCCCTCGGCGCTGCGGCGGAACTCGAGGTCGGCACTCAGCCGGCTCAGGCGCAGGATCGGCTCCGAGCCGCGCGGCTGGGCGTCGGCGGTGCGCAGCGCACCGTTGACGGCGTCGACCGCGGCCGCCACGGAGTCCGGGTAGTTGCGCTCGAAGAGCAAAAAGCGCGCGACCGGACCGGCGTGGGCTGGAGCGGGCACCGCGCGCTGGTAGGCCTGGACGCCGCCGACGGCCTGCAGCAGCGCGATCGCCTGCCCGTCGGCCAGGCCGTCGTCGTCGGCGCTGGGCAGCGCGACGCGCAGCATCCGCAGCACCATGTCGCCGGCCTCGATGCGCCCGCCGGCGCTGAGGAACGCGCTCGCCTCGTCGCGCAGCATCGTGCGGGCCGTCAGGCCCCAGAAGAGCGCGGAGCGCTCCTTGACATGCTGGTAGATCGAGTACGGCCCCGAGTACGGCCGCGTGGAGAGGTCGCCATCGCGCAGGCGCAGGTGGGTCGTGTTGATGGCCTCCCACATCTCGGCGGAGATGACGTCGCGGACGGTCGTCGCGCCCTCGCGCGCACGGGCTACGCAGGCCACGACGGACGCGGGATTGTCGGTGTCGAACGTCAGCACGTCGAGCACCTCGTCGCGGTGGGTCGGCAGATGGTCCCCACGGCTTGCGCCCATGATGTGCATGAGCGAGTCCCAGCCGAGGCGGCCAGCGGCCGGATCCTCCGGACGTCCCTGCAGGTCGGCTTGGAAGACGCCGTCCAGCAGCCGCGACATCTGCTCGGCGCGAGCAAGGTTGCGCCCGAGCCAGAAGAGCTCCTGGGCTATGCGCGCGAGCACAGACCGTGCTGTTGCTGCTGTTGTTGGCGCTGCCCGGTCCATGCGCCGTAGCGCAGGTCGGGCAGCGTCGGCGGCAGGCTCTCGGGACGCAGCGGCGCCGCGCGATCGCCGCGGTCCTCGCCGTTCTCGAGCACCCACGTGTCCTTCGAGCCGCCGCCGCGCGAGGAGTTGACGATCATGGAGCCCTCGGTCAGCGCGACGCGGCTCAGGCCGCCCGGGACGATGCTGATCGTCTCGCCGAAGACCGCGAACGGCCGCAGGTCGACGTGGCGCGGCGCGAGCACGCCGTCGGCGTCGGCGGTCGGCACGGTGGACAGCCGGACGACCTCCTGCGCGATCCACTTCTCCGGCGAGCGGCGGATGACGTCGGCGAGGCCGGCGAGCTCGATTGGGTCCGTCGCCGGCCCGATGAAGACGCCCTTGCCGCCGGATTCGCCGGTCGGCTTGAAGACGAGCTCGTCCATGCGGCCGAGCGCGTCCTCCATCGCGTCGGCGTCGGACAAGAGGTAGGTCGGCACGTTCTCAAGCAGCGGCTCCTCGTTGAGGTAGAAGCGGATCATCTCGGGCACGTAGTGGTAGATCGCCTTGTCGTCGGCGACGCCTGTGCCGACCGCGTTGGCGAGCGCGACCGTCCCGGCGCGATAGGCGCGCATGAGCCCCGGGACCCCGAGCGCGGAGTCCGACCGGAACTCCAGCGGGTCGATGAAGTCGTCGTCAAGGCGCCGGTAGACGGCGTGGACGCGCTGCAGCCCGTGCGTCGTGCGCATGTAGACGACGTCGTCGCGCACGACGAAGTCCGACGCCTCGACGAGCTCGACGCCCATCTGGCGCGCGAGGAACGCGTGCTCGAAGTAGGCCGAGTTCAGCGGGCCCGGCGTCCAGACCACGACCGTCGCCTCGCCCTCGGCGGCCGGCGCGACCGCCCGCAGCGCGGCGAGCAGGATCTGCGGGTAGTGGTCGACGGGCCGCACGCGATAGTCGGCGAACAGCCCCGGCAGCAGGCGGGTCATCGCGACGCGGTTCTCGAGCACGTAGGAGATTCCCGAGGGCGTGCGGACGTTGTCCTCGAGCACCTTCCACGAGCCGTCGGCGTCGCGCACGAGGTCGCAGCCGGCGACGTGGCAGTAGACGCCGCCCGGCGGCCGGATCCCGTGCGCGGCGCGCGCGAAGTGGCTGCGGCTGACGATCAGCCGCCACGGCACGATCCCCGCGCGGACGATCTCGCGCGCGTGGTAGACGTCGTCGACGAAGCGGTTGAGCGCCCGGATGCGCTGGGCCAGCCCGCGCTTGATGTGCGTCCACTCCGACGCGGGCAGGATGCGTGGCACGAGGTCGAGCGGGAACGGGCGCTCGAGCGTCGTGCCCTCCTCCCCCTTGGTGTCGAAGGTGATCCCCTGCTGGAGGAAGATCGTGTCGCGCCGCCGCCCGGCCGCGACTAGATGGTCGGGCC
>JBPCJA010000004.1:0-22300 GCA_051005755.1 Solirubrobacteraceae bacterium | reverse complement strand
ACCGAGCTGACGGACATGACCATCGCCTATCTCAGCACTCGCACGACGGCGATCGTCACCAACTATTTTCAAGCACCGCTGATCCGGTACGCACAATGACCGCCATATTTGCCGCTCCCCGTAATATCTGATCGCGCACGCCGAGCAGAGCGCTGACGCGGGTGACGCGCCCAGCAGCGCGTCCGCGCTCCTCGGAGAGCCCGGGTTTGTCGCCCACGCCGACGCCGACCGACTGGCACGGGCTGTGCGACGACTGCGCGGCCGCATCCGCGGACCGGTTGGCCCGGCGCTCGAGCGATGCGTGCACCTACTCGACGGCGTGGTCTCATCACAGCGGCTCGCGCTGCTCGAGTTGACCGCACTCCAGGAACAACTCCCAGACCTGAGTACAGCCGCTGCCCGCGGTGTACCATGGTGGCCGATCTGGGCCCGGTGGCGCCCGTCCGCTCCACATGTGACCCTCACGGGCCATGACGGCTGGGTGTGGTCAGCCGGGTTCTCCTCCGACGGAGCGACGATCGCCAGCGCTGGCGCCGAAGGCACCGTCAGGCTATGGGATGCCACGACGGGTGAATCCAAAGCAGCCCTTACAGACCACGACGACTGGGTGTGGTCGGTCGCTTTCTCACCCGACGGCACGACGCTGGCGAGCGCCGGCGCCGATCGTACCGTCAGGCTCTGGGACGTCACGACCGGTGAGCCCAAGCAGACTCTTGCGGGCCACGAGTACCCCGTGCTGTCGGTCATCTTCTCACCCTGCGGAGCGACACTCGCGAGCGCTGGTGACGACGGGACCGTCAGGCTTTGGGGTGCCGTCACCGGTGAGGCCAAGCAGACGCTTTCGGGCCACGACGGCCCAGTGTGGTCGGTCGCCTTCTCACCTGACGGCGCGACGCTGGCGAGCGCCGGCGCTGATCGTACCGTCAGGCTCTGGGACGTCACGACCGGTGAGCCCAGGCAGACTCTCACGGGCCACGACGGCTGGGTGCTGTCGGTCGTCTTTTCACCCGATGGCGCAACGCTAGCGAGCGCTGGTGCAGACCGTACCCTCAGACTCTGGGATGCCACTCCCCGTGAGCCCAAGCACGTCCTCACCGACCACGAGTATCCGGTGCTGTCGGTCGTCTTTTCACCCGACGGCACGATGCTGGTAAGCGCCGGTGAGGACGGTAGCGTCAAGGTCTGGGACGCCGCGACCGGTGATCCCAAGCTGACTTTCGCCGCTCACGACGGCCCGGTACTGTCGGTCGTCTTCTCACCCGACAGCACGATGCTGGTAAGCGCCGGTGAGGACGGTAGCGTCAAGGTCTGGGACGCCGCGACCGCTGATCCCAAGCTGACTTTCGCCGCTCACGCTGGCCCGGTGCTGTCGGTCGCCTTCTCACCCGACGGCGCAACGCTCGCAAGCGCCGGAGCCGACCTCACACTCAGGCTGTGGAACGTCACCGAAGGGAAGGCCGAGCAGACTTTCAGGGGTCATGACGGCCCACTGTGGTCGGTGGTCTTTTCACCCGATGGTGGGACGCTCGCGAGTGCTGGTGACGACGGGACCCTCAGGCTTTGGGATGTGGCGACCGGTAAGTCGAAGCCTTTCAAGGGCCACGACGGCCCGGTATGGTCGGTGGTCTTTTCACTCGATGGCGCGACGCTCGCGAGTGCTGGTGACGACGGTACCGTGATGCTTTGGGATTGCACCAGCGGTGAGCGCAAGCAGACCCTCACCGGCCACGACGGTCCGGTGAGATCGGCGTGCTTTTCATCCGACGGCGCGATGCTCGCGAGTGCTGGTGACGATGGCGCCGTCAGGCTTTGGGATGCCACGACCGGCGCGTCCTCCGGCGTTGTGCCGGGGCGCTCGGTCTGTAACGGCGTGGCCTGGTCGCGCCACGGCCGACTGGCGGTTGCGGCCAAGGCGGGCGTCGCGGTCATCGACGTGTGTTGATCGCCGGGATCGTCGGGCCGGTGGGACCGGAGAGGCGACAGGATTCGCGCGCCGAGAGCCCCGCGCACGCCAGCGTACAATCGGGCCATGGACCTCTCCCATGCCTTCTCCCTGCGTCGCTGGCGCGAACGATTCCGGTCCGAGGAGGACGTGCTGCTCCGCGCCCGTCGCGATGGCCGTGAACCGGACGCCATCGTCGATGAGGTCGGCAGCGCCTCCGCCGCGAGCCTGGTAGGCAACGGCCAGGGCAGCGGCAACCCCTCCAGTCCTGGCTGGACTGGCTGGGGAGCGGGCTGACGCTCGCGCGCGTGCCCGCGACCGGCGTGACCCCCGCGCGGCGGGTCGCGTTCGCCGTCGTGCGCCGCGTGTTCGAGCAGGGCGCGTACGCCGACCGGGCGTTGCACGGCGAGGGGCGCGACCTGGACGCGCGCGAGCGTGCGCTGGCGATGCAGCTCGCGTTCGGGACCGTCCAGCGGCGGCTGACGCTCGACCACCTCATCGAGCAGCTCGCGCGCCCGGTGGCCGAGCTCGACGCGCGCACGCTCGCGGCACTGCGCCTCGGGCTCTACCAGCTCGCGTTCCTCGACGGCGTCGCGGCGCACGCCGTCGTGGGGGAGAGCGTCGAGCTCGCCAAGGGCTCAAGTGGCGGGCACAAGCTCGTCAACGCGGTGCTGCGGCGCGCCGCGCGCGAGCTCCCCGCGCTGCCGGCCGACGACACGCCGGCGGGCGCCGCCATTGCGCACTCCTACCCGCCGTGGCTCGTCGAGCTGTGGTGGGAGCGCTTCGGCGCCGAGGCCACGCGCGCTCTCCTGCGGGCCGGCAACGAGCGCGGCGAGCTGGCGCTGCGCGCCAACGCGCTCGTGACGACGCGCGACGAGCTCGCCGCCGCGCTGCCGGTCCCCACCCGGCCGGCAGGCGACGAGCTGCCGGAGGGGCTCGTCGTCGAGGGGGCGTTTGACGCACACGCCCATGAGCTGTGGCGCCAGGGCGCCTACGCGGCGCAGTCGCGCGCGTCGATGCTCGTCGCTCGCGCGCTGGACCCGCAGCCCGGCGAGCGCGTGCTCGACCTGTGCGCGGCCCCGGGCGGCAAGACGACGCACCTCGCCGCGCTCATGGGCGGCGCGGGCGAGATCGTCGCCGTCGAGCGTCACGCCGGCCGCGCGAGCGCCCTGCGGCGCACGTGCGAGCGCCTGCGCGCGACGACCGTCGACGTCGTGGTCGCCGACGCGGCACGCTTCACCGCCGCCGAGCCCTTCGATCGCGTGCTCGTCGACCCGCCGTGCAGCGGTCTGGGCACGCTGCAGGGCCATCCCGACCTGCGCTGGCGCAGCTCGCCGGAGGCGATCGAGCGGCTCGCCGCGACGCAGCGCGCGATCCTGCACGCCGGCATCGCGGCGCTGCGTCCCGGCGGGACGCTCGTCTATTCGACCTGCACGCTGTCGCCGCGCGAGAACGAGGAGCAGGTCGCCGCCGCGGGGCTGCGGGTAGAGTCCGAGCGCCTCGTGCTGCCTCATCGCGACCGTACCGACGGCTTCTACATCGCCATGATGCGGTCGTGAGCGACGAGGTTCACCTGATCTGTCCGAACTGCAAGGAGCCCTGGCTGCGACCGACGAACCTCGCAGCGCGCTATCGCTGCGTCTACTGCCTGCACCGCTTCGAGCTGTGCTCGCTGTGCCCGGAGTGCGGGGAGCACTCGACCATGGTTCGGATGTCGAAGACGGCGATCCTGTCCTGTAACGCGTGCGCAGCGTCGATGCTGCGGGAGATCTGAAACGAGCTCATGCCACTGACCGAACGCCACGTCGCCCCGTCGATCCTGTCCGCCGACTTCGCCGACCTCGCCGCGCGGGTGCGCGAGCTCATGGACGCCGGGGCTCGGGTCATCCACTGCGACGTCATGGACGGCCACTTCGTCCCGCCGATCACGTTCGGCCCGAACGTCGTGGCCGATTTGCGCGAGGCGCTGCCCGACGAGGCGTACCTCGACGTGCACCTCATGATCGAGCGCCCCGAGCGCCACGTGGGCGAGTTCGCCAAGGCCGGCGCCGACGGGATCACGATCCACGCCGAGGCGACGCCGCACCTCGACTACACGCTCTCGGCAATCCGCGAGGCGGGCTGCACGGCGGGGCTCGTCGTCTGCCCCGGCACCCCGCCGGACTACTTCGCTGAGCTCGACGTCGACCTCGCGCTCATCATGACCGTCAACCCCGGCTGGGGCGGCCAGCCGTTCCTGCGCAACCAGCTCGACAAGATCCGGCGGGTGCGCGCGATGCTCGGCGACGGCGTCCCGATCGAGGTCGACGGCGGCGTCAACCCGCAGACGGTGGTCGAGTGCGCGGAGGCGGGCGCGACGTGGTTCGTCGCCGGCTCGGCGATCTTCGGCTCCGACGATCCGGCGGCGACGTTTCGCGAGCTCGCGCAGGCCGCTGGCTGTGCATAGGCGATCCCTTAGGGGGCATCCCCGATGGACGGGCCGCCGGGCGTCCCGCATGCTGCGCCGATGACCGCCACGACGATCGTCGCCACCGCCGACCTGCACCGCCGCTACGGCGAGGGACCAGCCGCCGTCGACGCGCTGGCGGACGTCAGCATCGCGATCCGCCGCGGGGAATTCACCGCGATCATGGGTGCTTCGGGCTCGGGCAAGTCGACGCTCATGCACCTCATGGCTGGTCTCGACACACCGACCAGCGGGACGGTGACGCTCGACGGCGTGCAGCTCGGCGGGCTCGACGACCGCCGCCTCACCGAGCTGCGCCGCGACAAGGTCGGCTTCGTGTTTCAGGCCTTCAACCTCCTGCCGGTCCTCACGGCCGAGGAGAACCTCGTCCTCCCGCTGACGATCGCCGGGCGCAAGCCCGACCGCGAGTGGCTGGAGTCGCTCGTGCAGACCGTCGGGCTCGGCGATCGCCGCACGCACCGGCCGTCAGAGCTGTCGGGCGGCCAGCAGCAGCGCGTCGCGATCGCACGGGCGCTCGTGTCGAAGCCGGCGGTGGTGTTCGCCGACGAGCCGACGGGCAACCTCGACTCCGCCGCCTCGGCGGAGGTGCTCATGCTCCTGCGCCGCGCGGTCGACGACTTCGACCAGACGGTCGTCATGGTGACCCACGACGCGGCCGCCGCGGCCTACGCCGACCGCCTGATCGTGCTCGCGGACGGGCGCGTCGCCCACGATGACGAGGCGGGCTCCGCCGAGGAGGTCCTCGACGTCATGAAGGCCGTCGGACCGTGAGGAAGGTCGCGCTGCGCGGCCTGCGCGCGCGCCCGCTGCGCACGATCCTGACGGCGCTGTCGGTCGTGCTCGGCGTGGCGATGATCGCCGGCACGTACGTCCTCACCGACACGATCAACCGCTCGTTCTCGGAGGTCTTCTCGCAGGCCAACGTCGGGACCGACGTCGTCGTCGCGCCCCGCAAGGTCGACGAGGACTTCTTCACCGCCCCGTCGCCGCTCGACGAGCGGCTCGTGCAGCGCGTCCGGGCGGTCGACGGCGTTGCCGCCGCGGCCGGCGGGGTCCAGGGCGACGTGTCGATCCGCGACGCGAAGGGCGATCGCATCGGCGGGAACGTGAACCTCGTCCTGTCGCTGCAGCCCACGCCGCTCGGCGCGTTCGAGTTCGTCGCCGGCCGGGCGCCGCGCGCCGGCTCGGAGCTTGCGCTCTCGGCGAAGGCCTTCACGGAGGAGGGCTTCTCGCTCGGCGACGAGGTGACCGTCGTCGGCGACGAGGGCGCACGCCGCTTCCGGCTCGTCGGCAGCGCGAAGTTCGGCGACGTCGACACGGTCGCCGGCTACCCGGCCGCGATCGTGACGCTGGCGACCGCACAGGCGCTCACCGGTGACCGCGGGGAGGTGGACACGATCTCCGTCGCCGGCCGCGACGGGGTCGCGCCTGCGCGCCTGCGCGCGCGCGTCGACGCGGCGCTCGCGGGCGAGCCCGTCGAGGTGCGTACGGGAACCCAGGACGCCGCCCAGCAGACCGCCGACCTCGAGGACGCCTTCGGCTTCGTGCGGACCGCGCTGCTCGTCTTCGGCGGGATCGCGCTCTTCGTCGGCGCGTTCGTCATCTACAACACGTTCACGATCACGGTCGCGCAG
Organism: Solirubrobacteraceae bacterium; assembly: GCA_051005755.1. Taxonomy (GTDB): domain Bacteria; phylum Actinomycetota; class Thermoleophilia; order Solirubrobacterales; family Solirubrobacteraceae; genus CADCVQ01. Next base: position 16,257 of record JBPCJA010000004.1, on the reverse strand, counting down.
CGCACGCGCGAGCTCGCGCTGCTGCGCACGCTCGGCGCCAGCCGCCGGCAGGTCCTGCGCTCGGTGGTGCTCGAGGCGGCGGTCATCGGCCTCGTCGCCTCGCTGCTCGGGCTGCTCGGCGGGCTGCTGCTGGCGCCCGGCCTGCGTGGGCTGCTGCAGATCATCGGCGCCGACCTCCCGGCGACGGCGTCGGTGATCGCGACGCGCACGATCGTCGTGGCGCTGCTCGTCGGGGTGGTCGTGACGGTGCTGGCGAGCCTCGTGCCGGCGCTGCGCGCGACCCGGATCGCGCCGATCGTGGCGCTGCGCGAGGGGCTGACGGCGGCGCCGCGCACAGGCCGTAAGCGGATCGCGTTCGCCGCGCTGCTCTGCCTCGCGGGCGCCGGGATCCTCGCGTACGGGCTCTTCGGCGGCGCGTCGGGCGGCGGCGCGGCGGCGACGCTCGGCGGCGGTGCGGTCGCCGTCTTCCTCGGCGTCGCGCTCCTCAGCCCCCAACTCGTGCGGCCGATCGCGTGGGTCGTCGGCGCGCCGCTGCAGCGCCTGGCCGGCGTCACCGGCCGGCTTGCGCGCGAGAACGCGACGCGTAACCCCGCGCGCACGGCGGTCACCGCCGCGGCGCTCATGGTCGGCGTCGCGCTCGTCGCGTTCGTGTCGATCTTCGCCGCGGGCCTGCGGGGCTCGATCGACCGCGCCGTCGACCGCGCCTTCGCCGGCGACCTCACGGTCGTCGACAAGTCCGGCTTCGGCTCGACGCCGCCGGCGCTCGCCGACTCGCTGCGGCGCGTGCCGGGCGTCGGCGCCGTGAGCTCCGTGCGCTTCTCGGAGGCGAAGGTCGCCGGCAAGCGCGGCACGACGTCGGTGTCGGGGATCGACCCCGACACGATCGCGCGGACGTACACCCTGAGCTGGAAGGACGGCTCGGACGCGACGCTGTCGCGCCTGGGGTCCGATGGCGTGCTCGCCGACGTCGGCTATTCGAAGAGCACGAAGATCGGCGATCGCCTGAAGATGCTCACGCCGGCCGGCAAGCGGGTGACGTACACGGTGCGCGGCATCCTCGACGAGGGCAGCGACTTCGGCCTGCTCGGCGGTGGGCTCGTCCTTCCCAACGCGCGCCTGAGGGCCGATTTCGACGCCAAGGAGGACTCGTTCGTCTTCCTGCGCTTCGCCGGCGGCGCGCCGCCGGTCGCGACGCGCGCGGCGATCGACCGCCTCCTGAATGCGCGCTTCCCGGACGCCGAGACGCAGGACCGCGAGCAGGTCAAGGAGGCGCAGGCGGGGCAGATCAACCAGCTGCTGTACCTCATCTACGCGCTGCTGGCGCTGTCGCTGATCGTGGCGCTGTTCGGGATCGTCAACACGCTCGCGCTGTCGATCTTCGAGCGCACGCGCGAGCTCGGGCTGCTGCGCGCGGTCGGCACGTCGCGCCGGCAGGTCAAGCGGATCGTGCGCCTGGAAGCCGTCATCACGTCGCTCATCGGCGCACTGCTCGGGCTCGTTCTCGGCGTCCTCTTCGCGCTGGCGATCAGCCGCCCGCTGGAGGCCGAGGGCTTCCGTCTGACGTTCCCGGTCACGACGCTCGTGCTGCTCGTGGCGGGTGCCGCCCTCGCCGGGATGCTCGCATCGCTGTGGCCGGCGCGACGCGCGGCCCGGCTGGACGTACTGCAGGCCCTGGCGTACGAGTGAGGTAGCGTGGCCCGCAGACCATGGCACGGAGGATCCAGACACCGCTCGTGCGCTGCGCGCTCGCTGCGGTCGCGTTGGGCATCGCGACGGGCCTCGTGCCCGCCGGCGCGCTCGCCAGCGGGCCCGGCGCCACGGTCTTCAGCAGGCAGAGCGCGCAGCCCGTCACCGTGTCGGGAAACCAGATCGCGGCGGCCGCCGACGTGCCGGCCAGGACCTACACGCTGCGCGGGAGCCCCGGGAGCGCCGGCAGGAAGATCCGGCTCGGGGGCCTGTCGATGCGCGGTCTGCTGGCGCTCGCGGGCGTCAGTCCGAGCTCGGTGAAGTTCGTCTCGGTCGTCCGCGCGGACGGCAGCCTCGCGGTGCTCAACCGCTCCGACCTCACCGACCCGCCGCCGTTTGCGGAGGGGCCGGCGCTCGTCACCGACGAGGGGGCCAGCACCCGCTTCTTCCGGCCCGTCCGCGGCGCGGGCGGCACGAACGCGGCCGACAACGTCGTCAGCTCCGGCGCCGGTCCGCTGGAGGTCACGGTCGACGGCGGCACGCTGCTGGCGGTCAAGGCGACCGCGAGCCCGACGAAGGTCAAGCCCGGCAAGCCGGTGACGTTCAGCGCGCGCGTGCGCTTCCCGCCGTCGGGGGCCCGGATCACCTACCACTGGGACTTCGGCGACGGCACGACCGCCGTCGGCCCGCGCGTCACGCACAGCTTCGCCTTCGACAGCGAGCAGCAGGTCCAGGTCGCAGCCCGCGGGACGAACGGCTCGACGGCGAGCTGCGCGACGATCTGCGGCGGCGTGGCGACGGTGAACGTGCGCGTCGGCGACCCGCAGGCGGGGCCCAAGGCCCCGGACGCCACCTCGCCCGGGAGCGGAACCGGCAATCCGCAGGCCCCCGGCTCGGGAACCGGCACCGGGGCCGGCGGCGTCGGCGGCACCGGTGGCGGCAGCACTCCCGGCGCGAACGGGACGACCGACGTGCAGGCCGTGGTTCGCGAGCTCGCACGTCAGCGCGCGCGCCAGCACGCACGGGAGCGTGCCGCGGCCAGGCGCCGTCGCCAGGCTGCGCACCGCGCGGCGGTGGCCGAACGTGCCCTCGACCGCGCCTCGCCGGCGGAGCGCACGCGGCCCCTGCTGACGATCACCGGCGTGCTGCTCGCCGGCCAGGGCGCCGCGATCACCGGCGCGCTGCCCCCGGTGGCCGAGGAGAAGCCCGCCGGCAGCGCGAAGGGCGTGCAGGCTGCGCGCGGCGGTGTGCAGGACGATCCGGGGCGGGTTCCCGCGACCGTCGCGCTGGCGCTCCTCGTCGTCTCGCTCGGCGCGCTTGCAGAGCAACGACGCGTCAGACTGCGCACCGCATGATGGCCGCCGCCGGCATCGAGGAGCTTCTCTTCCAGATCGCGAATGGGCTGCGCGTGCCCGTCTTCATCGCGGCCGGGCTCGCGCTGGCGTTCCTCCTCTTCGACCTCGGCGCGTTCATCGTGGAGCTCAGCCGGCGCAGCCACAGCGGGCGCCTCGGGGAGGTCGAGGAAGCCTCGGCGAGCGCCCGGCAGGCGCTCGGCGCCGGCGATCAGGGAACGGCCCAGCGCGCGCTCATGCCGCTCGCGTCGAGCGCGCAGATGGCCGACACGCTCGCGCAGCTTGTCGACCACCACGACGAGCCGGGCGCCGCCGACCGCCGTGCCAAGGCGCTCGCGGACTTCGACCTGCGCTCGCTGCGCAAGCTCGAGCGCAGCCGCATGCTCGTGCGCTTCGGCCCCGCGCTCGGCCTCATGGGGACGCTCATCCCACTCTCGCCCGCGCTCGACGGGCTCGCCAAGGGCGACGTCACGCAGCTCTCGGAGAACCTCCGCGTCGCCTTCAGCGTGACGGTCATCGGGCTGCTCATCGGGGCCGTCGCCTTCGCGATCTCGCTCGTCCGCGACCGCCTCTACGCCCAGGATCTGTCCGACCTCGAGTACGTCGCCGCAGCGCTCACTCCGGAGGAGCGATGACAGCGCGCCATTGCTCGACGGTGGTGCAGGTCGACCTCCGACCGGGCCGCTCGCGATGACAGCGCGCCATTGCTCGACGGTGGTGCCCGGTGACCTCCGACCGGGCCGCTCGCGATGACAGCGCGCCATTGCTCGACGGTCGCGCTGGTCGACCTCCGACCGGGCCGCTCGCGATGACATCCCGGGTCACGCCGCGGGCGCGGCTGCGCATCGATCGCTCGGGCGATCCGCTCGACGGGCTCGTCAACCTCTTCGATCTCGGCATCGTGCTCGCGGTGGCGTTCCTGCTCGCCGCACTGCAGTCGGTGAACCTCACCGACCTGCTGACGCGCCAGAACGTCACGCTCGTGCGTACCGAGGCCAGTGGCCAGACGCTTATCGTCAAGGAGGGCGACCAGATCAAGACGGTGCGCCTGAGCGGCAAGACCGTCACCGGCTCGGGCCAGCGCGTCGGCGAGGTCTTCCGGCTCGCCGACGGCCGCCTCGTGTACGTCAAGGGCGCGCCGGCGTCCGCGGCGTCGCCGCCTACGACGCCCCCATAAGCCGAGACGGCATGTCGGGCCGGGGTCCGTGTCATCCCGGGAACGCTGAGCGCTCGCGGGAAGACATACCTCGGCCAGGCGGTCGCTCAGCGCCGCGAGCGATGGCCGTTGACGCGCTCGCAGCCACGCACGCGGTCGCGGCGGTCCTTGAGAACGCGGTCGAAGCCGGGGCCGCAGTCGATGACGTCGCTGCCGCCGCCGACGGCACGGATCGTGTCGTCGCCGGCGCCGCCGTAGATGCGGTCGCGACCGTACCCCCGTTGAGCCTGTCGTCGCCGGCCTCGCCGTGGATGCGGTCGTCGCCGCGTCCGCCTTCGAGCTCGTCGTCGCCGGCCTCGCCGTGGATGCGGTCGTTGCCGAAGCGGCCGAAGAGCTGGTCGGCGCCGCCGCCGCCGTGCACGACGTCGTCGTCGCCGCCACCGTCGAGCATGTCGTCGCCGGCCTCGCCGTACAGCGTGTCGTCGCCGTTCCAGCCGAGCAGGTTGTCGGCGAGCTCCGTGCCGACGAGCCGGTCGGCGGCGCTGGTCCCCCTGCGGCGCTCGTGTGCGAGCTCGCCGCTGGCGGGGGAGCCGAGCGCAGCCGCCTGCAGGCCGCCGCGCAGCAGGCCCGCGTTCGAGCGCCCGGCGAGGGCGTTGAACTTGCGGATGTGGACCGGGTCGCCGAGGTGGATGCTCTCGCAGCTGGTCGTCGCCTGGCCCTCGCCGATCGATGAGACGAAGACGGTGTCGAGGCCGTCGCCGCAGTCGACGCGGTCGAGGCCCGAGCCGGTGTAGATGACGTCGTTGCCGGGCCCGCCCAGGAGGCGATCCTCGCCGGCGCGGCCGCCGGAGAGCAGGTCGTCGCCGTCGCCGCCGTCGATCGTGTCGTCGCCGGCACCGCCGTCGATCGCGTCGTTGCCGGGCCCGCCGTCGGCGCGGTCGGCGCCGTTGCCCAGCAGGATGATGTCGTCGCCGGCGCCGCCGGCGACGAGCCGGTCGGTGCCACGGTTGGAATCGAGGTAGTCGTCGCCGGGCCCGCCGTCGATGAGGCGGTCGTCGCCGAAGCGTTGCTCGACGACGAAGTCGGCGCCGTCGCCGGCGCGGATCGTGTCGTCGCCATCGTCGCCATCGATGACGTCATCGCCGCTGGAGCCGTCGACCTCGTCGTTGCCGGTGCCGCCCTCGAGGGCGTCGTTGCCCTCACCGCCGTCGAGCCGGTCGTCGCCCGAACCGCCGAGCAGGCGGTCGGCGCCGAGGCCGCCGATGAGGCGATCGGCGGCGAAGCCCCCCGACAGCAGGTCATCGCCAAGGCCGCCGAGCAACGTGTCGCCGGACCCGCCCCCGCGCAGGACGTCGTCGGCGATCCCGCCGACGAGCCTGTCGACGAGCGCCGAGCCGTCCTTCAGCAGGCCGGCGGATGCCGACTGGACGCCGACGGTCAGGCACAGGATGCACGCGGTCATGGCCGCCAGGACGCCTCGCATGCAGCCGTTGTCGGCGCCGGTGTCGCGCTCCCGGAGCACGGGGACGGGTTGGTCAGCGGATGTTCAGACTCGCGGTCAGGGATGCGCCGGTGCCCGCGGCGTCATCCGCGACGACGACGCCCGAGGCCCCGTATCCTGCCCCCGGTGCGCAAGCTGATCTCCGGGATGGCAACGATGGTGGCGGTCTTGCTCATCGCCGCGCCCGCCGCCGCGCAGACCGCCGAGTACAGCGTGCAGCTCGACAAGTTCTGCTGCTACATGACGCTGGAGCCCGGCGACACCGCGGAGCAGTTCATCAGCTTCAAGAACACCGGGACGAAGACCTGGTTCCCCGCCGGGGAGGTGCCCGTGCGGCTCGGGACATCCAACCCCTTCGACCGCACGAGCCCGTTCTTCAACCAGGGGGACTGGGTCGGCCCGCACAGGCCCACGGCGCTGGACCAGGCAGAGGTGCCGCCCGGCCAGATCGGCCGGTTCACCTGGATCACCAAAGCTCCGCAGCCCGGGGTCTACCGTGAGTACTACGCGCCCGTCGCGGAGCTGAAGACGTGGATGGCGCCGCCCAGTGTCTACTACCTGGACTACACGGTCATCCCCGCGCAGGCGCCGGTCGTGAAGATCACCGGTGCCACCGCTCGCGTGAAGCGCGGCGATCCGATCGCCGTGACGGCTGACGCCACGGACAACCGCGGCGTCAGCAGGGTCACGTTCACCGTCGATAACGAGATCAGGTCCGTAAACCCGACTACGGGCACGACCGCATACGGCGCGCTGCTGAGCTCGGCCAGCCTCAGCGCAGGCACGCACAACGTCGTCGCCCGCGCCTACGACCTCGGCGGCCGCGAGTCGTCGGCCGTGTCCGCCTTGGAGGTCTACGAGGTGCCGGGCGCCCCCGCGCGCACGCGCTTGTCCGCGTTCAAGCCGCTGTTCGCGACGCGCGCGGGCCGCGGACGGGGACTGGGCACGTTCAACGGGCTCGGCGACGTGGTCGGAGCGCAGCGCGGCGCGCTCCTGCGGGTCCTGTGCGTGAGCGGCTGCGCGCGGAAGCTGAAGGTCGTGCGACGGGTGCCTGCGCGCGGGTCATTGAAGATCACGCTCCCGCGGCCGCTGCCGTTGCGCACGTCCACGCGGATCGAGCTGCAGCTCACCGCGCCGGGTTTCGTCACGCGCTATCAGCGCTACCGCTTCCGGCGCAAGCCGGAGGGCACGAGAGGCCTGCAGGTCTCCGCGGGATGCCTGGCTCGGAAGACACCGCGGCGCACCACGCGTTGCCCCCCCGCATAGTGGCATCGAGCAGGACGATCCTGCGCAGCGGAGAGGTTCTCGGCGGCTATCGCATCGAAGAGGTGCTTGGGATCGGCGGGATGGCGGTCGTCTACCGCGCGCACCAGATGTCCCTGAGCCGGCCGGTCGCGCTGAAGGTGCTCGGCCGGGACATGACGCAGGACGCCGCCTTCCGCGAGCGCTTCCGGCGCGAGGCCCATCACGCCGCGACGCTCGAGCACCCGCACATCGTGCCGGTCTACGACACGGGCGAAGACGCCGGGCACCTCTACATCGCGATGCGCCTGATCGAGGGTGGCACGCTCGCCGAGCTCGTGCGCGGCACCGGGCTGAGCCCCGCGAGGACGGTGCGGATCCTGCGTCCGCTCGCCGACGCGCTCGATGCCGCACACGACATCGGGCTCGTCCATCGCGACGTCAAGCCCGAGAACATCCTGCTCGCGCGCGAGCATCCCTACCTCGGGGACTTCGGCGTCGCCACGGGCGGCGAGACCCGCGGCCTGACCACGGCGGGCGGCTTCGTAGGGACCGTCCACTACGCCAGTCCGGAGCAGATCCGCGCCGAGCCCTTGACGCCGGCAAGCGACATCTACTCGTTCACGGCGATGGCGTTCGAGTGCCTCACCGGTCAGGTGCCGTACCCGAAGGAGACCGACGCCGGCGTCATGCAGGCGCATCTCGTGGAGCCGCCCCCGGCGCTTGCCGTCGAGGATCTTCCCGCAGCGGCCGTGCTGCAGGAGGTCATCGTTCGGGGCATGGCCAAGAAGCCGGACGAGCGCTTCGGGTCGGCGACCGCCCTGGTCGATGCGATCGAGGGCGCCGTCGCGACGCTGCCGGATGGCGAACGCGAGCAGCCCGCGGTGTTCGGCGGCTTCGTCCGCGTTCCGGCGCCCGCCGGCCAGCCGCCGCGGGTCACCGGCAGTCAGATCGCGGCGGCGGCGCCAAACCGCGGCGCCACGCGGCTGGTCCGCCGCCGGGGTGGGATCGAGGCCGCGGACGGCGCGGCCCCGGCCGGGCGCCGGGACCGGGTGCGAGCGGCCCTGGCGCGGCACGGGTCGCTCGCTGCCGTGGTCGCGCTCGCGATCGCACTGCCGCTGCTGGCGTCGCTTCGTGGGCCAGGGGGAGGCGGCGAGGGCTCGCGCGTGGCCGCCGGCAGCCTCGTCGAGGTCACCTACGGGCCCCCATGGGTGAGGCAGCCGGGATCGGGGCCCCCGATCCGGGGCCTGGACATCGAGCGGCCGGTGGCGCTGTCCACCGTCGGCACGGCCGGCGAGACGGCGGTCGTCCGTGCGGGCAGGCTGCGGCAGGCCAGCTCGGTCCCCGCCGGGCTGCCGGACCGCGTCGAACGCCGCTTCGCAAACGGCAGGCCGGACGTGACGACCGTCCGCGTCGGCCGGGTCATCGCCTTGCGCTACGAGGGCGCGCTGACGCGCGGCGGCCGCCTCTCGGTGCTCGTCGCGGCGACGAGCGGGGGAGACGCCGCGGTCGCCTGTGAGCGTCCCGCCGGCGGCTCCCTGCCGGGAGCGCTCTGTGACGGGATCCTCGGGAGCATGCGCGTCGTCGGCGCGCGCGCCCTGCCGCCGGGACCGGATGGGGAGCTCGCCCGCGGTCTCGATGCAGCGCTCGGTCCGCTCGCACGGGCGCGCGCCCGCGCGGCGCTCGGTGGCAGCAGCCTGCGTCGGCGCGCGGAGAGCCTGCGCCTCCTCGCCGACGCGAGCCGTCGCGCCGCCGCCGGCATCGAGTCGCTGAGGCCGCGCGCGGCCGATGAGCCCGCGGTCGCGCAGGCGCGCGCCGCGCTGCAGGCGGAGGCGCGGGCGCTCGACAGGCTCGCCGACGACACGCTCGACCGGCTTCGCGCCGCCTACGACACGGGTCGCGCCGGGGTCGCAAGCGCGCAGCGCCGGCTGCGCGACGCGCTACAGCAACTCGCCCGCCGGGGCTATCGTTTCGCGGCGAAGGCAACGTAATGAAGCATCGCCTGCTCCTGCATCTCGGCATCCTCGCCGCCGGCATCGTGCTCGCGGCCAGCATCTACGCCGGCGGTGGCGACGAGTCGCCGGCGGCCCCGCCCGCCCGTCCGGGCCCCGAGCAGATCGGCGCACCCGTTGCGGCGCCCCGGATCGCGCAGCCGGGGCTCGTCTCGCTTCCGGCTCTGCCCGCCCGCCCGAGCCGTCCGAAGCGAACCGCGGCGCGGCGATCGTCGCGTACGCCATCGGCTGCTCGCCGCACGCGGCGCGCCCGGCCGGAGCCGAAGGCCCAACTGCAACGCTCGCGTCCCAAGCCGGTTCCCCTCGAGCCGCCGCTGCTGGCGCCGCCCGAGTGACCGTGACACTCGTGGCCTGACCTGTGCGCCTCGTCCTGCGGTCCAGCGGCGTCGATCGCGAGCTCGACCTCGAGCTGCGCAGCCCCGGCGCCACGGTCGAGGATCTCCTGCGCGCGGTGCTGGGGCCGAACCATTCGGGGCCGGTTGCCGTCGGAGATCGCGAGCTGCCCGCTTGGAGCGTTCTGGCGGAGGCGGGCCTGCACGACGGCGCTGTCGTCTCCCTCGCGGGAGATGGCGTCCCGGCGCCGGCGCCGCTGGTCGGTCCCAAGGACCTCGAGCTCGTGATCCTCTCGGGCATGGAGGCGGGTCGGACGTATCCGCTCGGCGTGGGCACGTCGTCGATCGGCCGGGAGGGAGCGAGCATCGTCCTCGGCCACTCGACGGTCTCCGCCAGGCATTGCGAGATCGAGGTCGCGCCGTCCGGGACGTGCACGCTGACAGACGTGGGCTCGAGCAACGGGACGTTCGTGGACGGTCGCCGTCTCGCGGCCGGCGAGCGTGTCGCGGTCGAGCCGCAGAGCGTCGTCGAGGTCGGCGTCCTCGCGATCGCCGTGCGGCCCCCGCAGGACGCCGACCGGCCGCGCGCCCTGGACATCCGCCGCCAGGTCGGACCTGCCGGCACCCTGCCGTTCAACCGCCCGCCGCGGGCGCCGCTGACGCTGGCGCCGGGCCCGGTCGAGGTTCCGAGCGAGGCGCGGGCGCCAGAGAAGCCGCACTTCTCGATCGCCGCCACCGTCGGGCCGCTGGTGCTCGCCGTCGTGATGATCATGGTCACGGGCGACATCCGGTTTGCGATGTTCGCGCTGCTCAGCCCGCTCATCGCCGTCGGCCAGTACGCGGAGTCGCGGCGCAGGAGCACGAAGGGCGGGGCTCGCTCCCGGCGCGAGTACGACGCCGCGGTCCAGGAGCTCGAGCGGGACATCGCGGAGCGCGCCGTCGCGGAGCGAGCGCGGCGGCGCGGGCTGTTGCCCGATCCGCCCGAGGTGCTGCGTCGCGCCGCGCTGCCGAGCGTGCGGCTGTGGGAGCGCCGACCCCACCAGGAGGACTTCCTGCAGATCTTCGCCGGCCTCGCGGACCTGCCATGGCAGCCCGCGGTGAAGGACGCGGGGAGCAGGCGGGCGCCGGAGGTGGCGGCGGCGCTCGCGGCGGGGGAGGTGCGCGCCGCTCCGTTGGGCGTCGACCTCTCCGGCGGCGGCGTCGTCGGCGTCGTCGGCGAGCGCGCCGCCGCGCTCGCGACGGCGCGCAGCCTCGTCTGCCAGGCAGCCGTGCACCACGGCCCGGCCGACGTGACGATCGGCGTCTTCGTCGATCCCGGCCGGGAGCCGGACTGGGATTGGTGCAAGTGGCTGCCGCACGTGCGCCGCGGCGCCGGGGCAGAGCAATGGCTCGCCGCCGGACGCGAGCACAGCGAACCGCTGCTGCGCGAGCTGCTCGCGGGCGCAGCGACGGGGACGGCGCTCGTCGTCCTCGACTCCGACGTCCTCACCGAGGGCAAGAACGCCCCCGCGCGGGATCTGCTGAGCGGTGTCGGCAGCCTTCGCGACGAGACGGGCCGGCGGGTGAAGGTCCCGGTTGCCGGCATCGTCGTCGCCTCGACGACTGACCGCCTCCCGGCCGCCTGCAACACGATCATCGAGATCGTCGACGCGGAGGGCGGCGCGACCGTCCGGTTCACGGACGGGCGCATGGACGTCGACGACGTCGTCCTCGCGGGCTCGACGATCGCCCGCGCCCGCGACTGCGCGCGCAATCTCGCCCGGTTCGAGGATCCCGAGCTCCGTCAGCCGGGCGCGGGGCTGCCGGACATGGTGCGACTGCTGCCGCTGCTGGAGCTCGAGCGCGTCGATGCGGCCTCGATCCGCGAGCGCTGGCAGCGCACCGAGCCGGGCGCCGCGCCGGTGGCGCCGCTGGGGGTCACCGAGCGGGGGGTCTTCAGCCTCGATCTCGTCCGCGACGGCCCGCACGGCCTCATCGGCGGGACGACGGGCTCGGGCAAGAGCGAGCTGCTGCGCAGCCTCGTCGCGGGGCTGGCCGCGTGCGCAGATCCGACGCAGCTGACATTCGTGCTGATCGACTACAAGGGCGGCGCCGCGTTCGACGAGTGTGCGCGCCTGCCGCACACGGTAGGCATGGTGACCGACCTCGATGCGCAGCTCGGCGAGCGCGCCCTGCTCGCGCTTGACGCCGAGGTCCGCTATCGCGAGCGGCGGCTGCGCGACGCCGGGGTCGACAACCTGCGCGACTACCAGGTGCTCGGGCGCGGCGAGCCGCTGCCGCGACTGCTCGTCGTCATCGACGAGTTCGCGACGATGGCCAAGGATCTGCCCGAGTTTCTGTCCGCGCTCGTCTCCGTCGCGCAGCGCGGCCGGACACTCGGCGTGCACCTGCTGCTCGCCACGCAGCGCCCGTCCGGCGCGGTGAACGAGAACATCAAGACGAACACGAACCTGCGCATCGCGCTGCGGGTCCAGGATCCCGGCGACTCGACCGACGTCATCGGGACGCGGGACGCCGCGGAGCTCAGCCGGCACCAGCCAGGGCGCGCCTACGTACGCCTGGGGCCCGCCGAGATCGTCCCGATCCAGACTGCGCTGGTGACCTGCGTGAGCGGCGAGCGCGTCGACGGCGCCGTCGACGTCGCGCCGTTCGTCTTCGGCCCGCGGTCGCGCGAGCGGCAGGGTGCCGCCGACGGCGCGGCCGGCGCCGGCGCGCCCGGACCGTCGGACCTGACGCGCCTCGTCGACGCGATCGCCGAGGCGAACCGGACGCAGGGCCTGCCTGCGGTCCGGCGGCCATGGCCCGAGCCGCTGGGCCGGCACGTCGACCTTGCCGAGCTGGCGGCGGCCGGGGCCGCGACGGGGCCGGCGGCTGAGAACGGGGAGGTCCTCGTCGCCCTCGCAGACGATCCGGCGCGGCAGACGCAGTACCCCGTCGGCTGGCGGCTGCGGGAAGGCAACCTCCTGCTCTACGGGATCGCGGGCAGCGGCACGACGGGCGCGCTGGCGAGCCTCGCGATCACGCTCGCGGCGGCGCACTCACCGCAGCAGCTCGAGCTGTATGTGTTCGACTACGGCGCGGGCGATCTCGCGCCGCTGCAGCGGCTGCCGCACACGGGCGCGGTCGTGCTCGCGGCCGAGCGCGAGCGCCAGGTGCGCCTCATCCGCCATCTGCGCGCCGAGCTCGACCGCCGACGCGCCGGGGAGGGGGACGGCCAGGTCGTCGTCCTGATCGACAACATCGCGGCCATGCGAGCCGAGTTCGGCGACGCGGAGGGACTCGATCTCATGGACGAGCTGACGCGCGTCTACGCCGACGGCACGGAGGTCGGGATCCGCTTCGCGGTCGCCGCCGATCGGCTCAACGGCGTCCACGGCTCATGGTCGTCGGTGACCCAGCAGAAGTGGCTGTTCCGGCTGCCCGACGCGCACGACTACGCGGCGGCTGGGCTGACGCGCAAGCACAGGCCGCAGGCGGTCGCGGGCCGCGCGGTGATGGCGCCGGGTGGCCTGCAGATCCAGGTCGGACGGCCGCTGCCGTCCGTCGCCGACGCGGTCGCGTCGATCGCGGCGAGCTACTCGCATCAGCCGCGGCGCGCGCGGTCGATCGGCGCCCTGCCGGCGCGGGTGGCGCTGCGCTCGCTCGATGCGGTGAGCCGGCTGTCGCAGGAGCCCTGGCGCATCCCGATCGGCATCCGCGAGTCCGACCTCGAGGTCGCGGAGCTCGTGCTGTACGAGGGCGAGCACGCGCTCGTCGCCGGACCGCCGCGCAGCGGCAAGAGCTCGGCGCTGTGCACGATCGCGCGGTCGCTGCGCAGCGGCGGGACGGATGTGCACCTCGCGGGCGCGGGCGGCCGGCGGTCTGCGCTGAGCGCGTGTCCCGCGCTGGACCGCTACGCCGGCGCCGGGGGCGAGGCGTCGGCGCTGTTCGCAGCGCTGCGCTCGGTGCCGGGCCCGGTCGTCCTCTTCGTCGACGACGCCGAGGCCTTCGAGGACGTCGACGAGGCGATCCAGGGCCTGCTGGCAGCCGCGCGCCCCGACCTGCACGTCATCGCGGCTGGCCGCAGCGACTCGCTGCGCTCGCTCTACCGCCACTGGACCCAGACCGTCCGCAGGTCGAAGAACGGGCTCCTGCTGCGCCCGAACATCGACATGGACGGCGAGCTCGCGGGCGTCACCCTGCCGCGCCGTTCACCCGTCCCGATGGTCGTCGGCCGCGGCTACCTCGCGCAGAACGGCGAGCTGGAGATCGTGCAGGTGGCGACGGGCGAGGGCGATGCCTGACGTTGGGTATCTGTGGGCTACGTCAGGCGTTGCCCGGTCCCGGATTGGTCGAGGCCGACCCTACGAACGTGTGCGCTGGCAGGTGCATCACCCAAGGATCGAGGTTGGCGTCCGAGAAGATCTCGGAACGCGGGATCGGTCGATGGTCCTGCACACGCCTGCACCGTGACGTCAGTGAGCTCTACGCCGATGATCTCGCTCAGCCGTGCCTCAGCCTCAGGCCCGCCGAAGGCGCAAATCAGCAGCCTGTCGCGCGTCAGGCGCCATGGGCACACGATGCTCAGCGACCACGATGGTCCGAGGACCACCACCATCGGATCGTTGTACTCGACTGCGTCGATGCGGAGCGGGAGGAAGCCCTCGAAGCACGACAGCCAGCTGATCGATCCTGGATCAAGCTCCACGTTTATGCGGGATCGGACGTACTCGAAGCATATCGGCCTTACGACAGCTCGGCTGGGGTTGCGTTGGTTTCCGGGGTGATGGGGGTTCGCCGTTACTGCCAGGTCACTCTTCGAGATCTCGGAGTCGCTCTCGGGCACTTGCGAGCAACTCGGAGTACCTCGGATCCAACGCCGCGTCGATGTTTTTCTCGAGTGCTGCCTCTAGGTTCCAGAGTGAACGCTGCTCAGCTTGGTCCTCGAAATCCGGGCTCCCCGACTTCGGCCGGCTTGGCCGATGCTGCCGCGCATCGCAGCGTGCTCGCATCCGATCAGACATCCAACGGCGGGACGCGGGTCGAATTTCCTATCTCCGTTGCGGCGTGGGCAGGCGAAACGGAGACCACCGGCGTACGGGCGCCGAGACTCGAGTCGTTGCGTATCCGAGAGGGTCGAACGGGTTGCAGCTGTGCAGGGAGTCGACGCCCGGTATCGCGCCGGTGCAGTGGGACCCGTGAGCGCTCGTCGAGATTCACGATTGAGGCAAGCGATCGACGAGGTCCGGCACAGAAAGGGAAAACTCGGATTCAGGATCTAGCTCGTCCTCAATCGTGGCAATCTGTGAGTTAAGATCGAGCCGCACGTTGAAACGGTTGAAAGAGAAATAGTGCTCTCCGTGCTCCAGTTTCGCCGCGTCGCGGAGCAAGCGTGCAACGTGGGGATCAGCGTCCTGCTCGAGGAAGAGGTCAAGTAGTGAGGTCATGTCAGCGGCTCACCGGATACGCCGGTCTGATGATTCCGTCGTGGACGTGGACAAGGACGTTGATGACGGAATCTCCGGCGCGATCCACGCCAGTGACATCCGACATCGTGTGTAATCGTGCCTGGATCATGAGCGGCGATAAAGGCACAGATCAGCAATCCATCGCGCGGCAGGCGCCATGGGCACGCGGCGCTCAGCGACCACGAAGGTTCGAGGAACACCAACATGGGGTCGTTGTACTCGACTGCCGATGGGAGCGGGATGAGGTCTCGAAGCGCAGCAGCCAGCCGACCGATCACGGTAAAGCTCCACGTGCGTGCGAATCGGATCTACTCAAGCCTGCCGCTCCGAGGAGCAGCGCGCCCTGGGCGTAGTGGAGAAGTCGACGGGCTCGCGCGTGGTCGTGGCCGCGGTCCCGTGGGCGCGGCGCCTCGGCCATGCGGGTCGGTGCGGTCACGGCAGGAGGCGCTTGATCACCTCGTCCGGGAGACCCATGAGCTCGGCCTCTCTGAGCAGCCCGGATGCCAACTGGCGCGCCGCTGACGACGAGTCTCCAGCTGGCATCTCCTCCGACGCGACCTCCACGGCCAGTCCGTACTCGCCTGCGTCGAGATATTCCATGAACCAGCGGAAGGGCTCCGGCGGCAACACGGCCTCAGCCAGCGGGGCGAGCTTGCGGAGGCGGCGCTCGAGCTCGATGTAGTACCTGTCTGGCTGGCGCTCACTCATGGGGGATTCTTAGGAAGGTTCGTCGGGTGCGCGGTGATGATGTCACTGCGACGGTAATAACCTTGATGTCGACGCCATCGCGCGTGCCGTAGATCACCTCACGCGCACCCTGCGGATTCGCGGAAGTGTCGGGTGGGTCGCGATGTCGGAGGCCTCGTGCATGATCCGCTCGGACGACCAGCTCTGCGGGAACGGCGTCTTGCCGGCAGACCGGGATACATGTGGCCGCCGCCGGTCGCATCGCCGTACAGGATCGACCCCGGCCTGTCCCCAGTCCACACGGCCCGTCGTCGCGCTGATGCCCACGCTGGCCCCTGCGCTGACGAAGCCGCCGCCGGTGAACATGAGCGCACCCCGCCGACGACCATAGCTTCGGCGGCGCCTGAACGTGGTCAGACCGCCCAACCTAGGTTCCCTCGAAGAATTGGCTGACGTTCTACATCTGCTCCCCCGGCGTAGATGGCTCACGCCTGCAACCCTTACTCCTCGTCCTGCGCCGCGAGTTGGAGGAGCGCTTGTGCTAGCTGCCGTGCCTGCCCGGAGCTCAACTCGACTGGATCCCCTTCGAGTGTCACAGCCTTGATCGTGACGCCGCCGCCTGGGTCGAGCCAGACGCGGACGTCATCATCAACATCGTACGTTTGCTCCGCGTTCATGGTACCCATTCAGGGGGTCAGGGTCCGGCGGGCATGAGCGAGGGGGCGGGCTGGCCGTGGAGTGCTGCGGTGATCGCGTCCAGTAGGTAGTCGTGGAGGTTGCGGCTTTGCAGGCGGCAGGTTTCGCGGACGGTGAGCAGTCGTTCGATGTAGCGGTCGCCGTGG
>JBPCJA010000003.1:0-9524 GCA_051005755.1 Solirubrobacteraceae bacterium | reverse complement strand
CTTGACCTCCGGCGCCACGCCGACCACACCCACAGCCGCGTCCTCGCCCTCCATAACAGTGACCATCCCACGACATTCGCCGCCGCACCCCATCCCACCTCCATACACCTACCAAAGCACTACTAGCGGACGCGCCCACTAAGCCAGGCGGCTTCGCGCTCACGGGTAGATCCCGCGCATCCGCGCTGCCTCCGCGACGCGCTCGATCGCCACCGACAGCGCCGCCATCCGCCAGTCGGCGCCGAGCCGGTCGGCGGCGTCGATGACGCGCCCGAACGCGGCCCGCAGCTGGCGGCGCATGCGCTCCTGGACCTCGATCTCGTCCCACGTGTAGCGCTGGTGGTCCTGGACCCACTCGAAGTACGACACGGTCACGCCGCCGGCGTTGGCGAGCACGTCCGGGACGACGAGGATCCCGCGCTCGCGCAGGATCGCCTCGGCCTCCGGCGTCGTCGGGCCGTTGGCGGCCTCGATGACGAGCTCGCACTGCAGGCGGTCGGCGTTGTCCTCGGTGATCTGGCGCTCGAGCGCCGCCGGGATGAGGATCTCGCACGGCACCTCCAGGACGTCGGTTGGCCCGACCTCCCTCGCATCGGGGTAGCCCGAGAGGACGCCGCGCTCGGCGATCCAGCGCTCGATCGCGGGAATGTCGAGCCCGTCGGCGTCCACGAGTCCGCTGCCGCGATCGGAGACCGCGATGACCCGCGCGCCGATCGCGTACAGCTCGCGCGCCGCGACCGAGCCGACGTTGCCGAAGCCCTGGATCGCCACGCGCGCGTCGCGCAGCGCCAGGCCGATGCGCTCGCAGACCGCCTCCAGGACGTAGACGACGCCGAGACCGGTCGCCGCCTGCCGCGCCGTCGATCCGCCGAGCACGACGGGCTTGCCGGTGACGATCCCGAAGACCGAGTGACCCACCATCTGGGAGTAGGTGTCCATGAACCACGCCATCTCGCGCTCGCCGGTCGCCATGTCGGGTGCCGGAATGTCACGATCCGGTCCGATGATCGGGATGAGCTCGGCGGCGTAGCGGCGCGTCACGCGCTCGCGCTCACCGACGCTGAGCGCGCTCGGCACGCAGCGCACGCCGCCCTTCGCGCCGCCGTAGGGCAGGCCGAGCAGCGCGCACTTCCACGTCATCCACATCGCAAGCGCGGCGCACTCGCCGAGCGAGACGTCAGGTCCGTAGCGGAAGCCGCCCTTCGTCGGGCCCATCGTCAGCGTGTGCTGGACGCGGTAGCCGGTGAGGCCGAGCACCCGCCCGCTGTCGAGCCGCACGGGGAAGTTCACGACGAGCGAGCGCCGTGGCTCCGCTAGCCGCGTGCGGAACTCCGGGTCGAGGTCGAGGAGCGCCGCGGCGCGCTCGAACTGGTCGGTGGCGATTCGGTAGAGCTCAGAGCTCCACTCCTTGCCCGCGGCGACGTCATCGAGCTCGTCGACGCCTGTGACGTCATGCGTGGCCATGGGCGCAAGGTACCGACACGCCGGCCTATGGTCACGTCCTGGGCGCGACGACCCGGTCGACGAGCCCGTAGTCCACCGCCTCCCGGGGCGTCATGTAGCGGTCGCGGTCGGAGTCGGCGTGGATGCGCTCCGCCGATTGGCCGGTGTGCCTGGCGTACAGCTCGTCGAGCTGCGCGCGCAGCGCGAGCGTCTCGCGGGCGTGGATCTCGATGTCCGAGGACTGCCCCTGGTAGCCGCCGGTGGGCTGGTGGATGAGCATCCGCCCGTTGGGGAGCGTCAGGCGCTTGCCGGGCGCGCCGGCGGTGAGGATGAGCGCCGCCATCGACATCGCCACCCCGCAGCAGATCGTCTGCACGTCGCACGCGATCGACTGCATCGTGTCGTAGATCGCCAGCCCGGAGTAGACCGCGCCGCCCGGGGAGTTGACGTACAGCGCGATGTCGCGATCCGGGTCGGCGGCCTCGAGGTGCAGCAGCTGCGCGACGATGAGGTTGGCGATCTCGTCGTCGATCGGCTGGCCGAGGAAGACGATGCGCTCGTTCAGCAGGCGGCTGTAGATGTCGAACGAGCGCTCACCGCGCGGGTCCTGCTGGACGACCATGGGCACGAGGGGCATGTGACGGCTCCTTTCGGGGTTCCTGCAATCAGATGGTTGCGCATCGTGTCCGTCGCACGGTAGCATGCAACCAATCAGTTGCACGACGAAGGAGCCCGGCGATGGATGTCACCCGCGAGATCACCCTGCCGGTCGACCCCGACGCCGCCTGGGACGCGGTCGTCGACCTCGAGCGCTGGCTCACCGACGCCGGCTCGCTCGAGCTCGAGCCGGGCGCCGAGGGCGAGCTCACGCTCCCCGGCGGCGAGACGCGCTGGGCGACCGTCGAGGACGTCCGCCCCGGCGAGCAGCTGTCGTTCTGGTGGCATGCGCCCGACGCGCTCGCCACGCTCGTCGAGGTGCGCCTCATCGCCGTCAGCGACGGGACCCGCGTCGTCGTCGTCGAGTCCGGCTATGCGGGCGAGCCGGTGTGCGGCTCGCCGTGGGCCGGCGGCGCGAGCAGCGGTCCGCGCGCGCGCAGCGCTGCCGCCGCGACGGCATCGCCGAGCTTTGCGATCGGCTGGGCGCACGTGCTCACCGTGCACGACTGGGAGCCGGCGCTCGCGCGCCTGCGCGGCGCCGGGGAGCTCGTCCCCGCGTGACCGGGCCCGAGCCCGACCAGGCCGTCTTCGCCGCGCTCGCCGACCCGACGCGCCGCGCGCTCCTGCGCTCGATCTCGACCGGCGAGGCGAACACGCCGACGGAGCTCGCGGCGCTGCTGCCCGTCACCCGTCAGGCGGTGAGCAAGCACCTCGCGCTGCTCGAGCAGGCGAACCTCGTCGACGCCGAGCGCAGCGGCCGCGAGGTTCGCTTCCAGGCCACGCCCGCCCCGCTCGGCGACGCGATCGCCTGGATGACCGCCGTCGGCGAGCAGTGGGACGACCGCCTCGCCGCGCTGGGCGACGCGATCGTTGCCGAGCGACCTGCGATCACGCCGCCCACAACTCCATGAGCCACGCCGCCCCCGCGGGGTCGACGACGTCCTCGGCGCAGGCCGTGGCCTCGTCCCGCGCGCGCTCGCCCGCGCCGAGCTCGACGGCGCGGCGCGCCGGCGTCGCGGCGAGAAAGCATGCGGTGCAGAGATCGCCGTAGCGCGCGGGCTTCGCGCAGCCCGGCGTTTCACAGCATTGCTGCCAGCGCAGCTGGACGCTCATGGAACGACGGGGTAGGGTTGCGGGTGCATTGGGAAAGCCAGCCTTTCCTGTGCCGGGGCCGGACGTGACAGCGTCGCGGCCCCCATTTTTGCTCGTACAACGAGAGTACGTCGGCTCCGTTGCCGATCAATCGACATCGGTACAAGATCAGCGCCCGCGCCACCCGACCGGATGGCGCGGCTCTGACCACCCTCTCAGGAGGGCTTCGTCGCTACCGCCGACGGGCCTTCTTGCGGCGCCGCTGGCGCAGCCAGCGCTTGAACAGCTCGATCATGAGGCCGCCTCCAGGCGCTGCTCGAACGTGTCGAGCTGGCCGCTGATCTCGGCCGGCAGGTCGCTGCCGAACTTCGCGAGGAACTCGCGCATCTGCGGGAGCTGCGCCTTGAACGCCTCGGCGTCGACCTCGACCACCCTGGCGAGGTCCTCGTCGGAGATGTCGAGGCCGTTCGTGTCCAGCGCGTCGGGCGCCGGCACGATCCCGACCGCCGTCTCGACGCCCTCGCCGGTGCCCGCGCAACGCTCGAAGATCCACTTGAGCACGCGGCTGTTCTCGCCGAACCCGGGCCACAGGAAGCGGCCCGACTCGGGGTCCTTGCGGAACCAGTTGACGTAGAACAGCTTCGGCAGCTGAGCGCCCTCGCGGTTGCCGACGTCGAGCCAGTTCTGGAAGTACTCGGCCATGTTGTAGCCGCAGAACGGCAGCATCGCGAACGGGTCGAAGCGCAACTCACCGAGACCGCCGGCAGCCGCCGCCGTCTTCTCCGAGCTCATCGTCGCGCCCATGAAGACGCCGTGCTCCCAGTCGAAGGCCTCCGTGACGAGCGGTACGACCGTCGCGCGGCGCCCGCCGAAGATCATCGCGTCGACCGCCACGCCCTTGGGGTCCTCCCACTCGGGTGCGATCGCCGGGTCCTGCGCCGCCGGCGTCGTGAAGCGGCCGTTCGGGTGCGCGGCCGGCGTCTCGGAGTCGGGCGTCCAGTCGTTGCCCTTCCAGTCGATCGCGTGCGCGGGGGGCTCCTTCGTCATGCCCTCCCACCACACGTCGCCGTCGTCGGCCAGTGCGACGTTGGCGAACAGCGTGTTCTCCTCGATCGTCGCCATCGCGTTGGGGTTCGTGCCGTCGCCGGTGCCCGGCGCCACGCCGAAGAAGCCCGACTCGGGGTTGATCGCGTAGAGGCGGCCGTCCTTGCCGAACTTCATCCAGGCGATGTCGTCGCCGATCGTCTCGACGGTCCAGCCCTCGAGCGTCGGGATGAGCATCGCGAGGTTCGTCTTGCCGCAGGCGCTCGGGAAGGCGCCGGTGACGACCTTGACCTCGCCCTCGGGGGAGGTGAGCTTGAGGATGAGCATGTGCTCGGCCATCCAGCCCTCGTCGCGGGCCATCTTCGAGGCGATCCGCAGCGCGAAGCACTTCTTGCCCAGCAGCGCGTTGCCACCGTAGCCCGAGCCGAAGGACCAGATCTCGCGCGTCTCGGGGAAGTGGACGATGTACTTGTTCTCGGCGTTGCAGGGCCAGGCCACGTCCTCCTCGCCCTCGGCCAGCGGGGCGCCGACGGAGTGCACGCAGGGGACAAACTCGCCGTCCTCGCCGAGGACCTCGAGCGTGTCGGTGCCGACGCGGGTCATGATCATCATGTTCACCGCGACACAGGCCGAGTCGGTCAGCTCCACGCCGATGTGGGCGATCGGTGAGCCGAGCGGGCCCATGGAGAACGGCACGACGTACATCCTCCGGCCCTCCATGCAGCCGTCGAAGAGGCCGCCCAGCTTCTCGCGCATCTCGGCCGGGTCAGTCCAGTTGTTCGTCGGGCCGGCGCCGTGCTGCGTCTCGGAGCAGATGAACGTGCGGTCCTCGACGCGCGCCACATCACCAGGGTCCGAGCGCGCGAGATAGGAGTTCGGGCGCTTGGCGTCCGCGAGCCTCGTGAACGTGCCGGCATCGACGAGCTGCTGCGCGAGCTGGTCGTACTCCTCGGCGGAGCCGTCGCACCAGTGCACGTCCTTGGGCTTCGTGAGGGCGGCAATCTCGTCCACCCACCGGATCAGCTTCTCGTTCTTCGTCGGCACGGTCGTCGTGTCGCTCACGCTTGTCTCCTCGGTCTCTGATATGCGTTGTCCTCGATTGTCGCGCAACTTCGGCGTCGCTGGGGAGTCGATACGTAAAGAACGCGTGACCTGCTGACCACGACCTGGTCGCGCCGCCCACCGGACGACCGCGAGGTCGGCCCAGAACACGACGACGGACGTCCTCGGCGGGCGTCCGCGATCAGCCCGTGGCCACGAACGGAGGAGCTCACCATGGATCGTCAGAACAACCCTGCTGCGCCGACCACGGAGGGCCGTCGCAGGCTCCGCGTCCCGCTGGCGGGACGGTCCCCGCGAACGCGCTCGGTGCTGGTGGCGACCGGCCTGCTCGTCCTGGGCATCTCCCCGTTCGCCGTCGCCCGCACGGGCGGCAGCCTGCGTGAAGGCGTCCGCAACGGAACGACCGTGCGCGAGACGGAGATCATCTCGAGGGTCGGCGCCACGACCACGCCGACCGGCGGCTACGCGACCCGCCAGTCCAACCTGTCGTCCTCCGGCGGTGGCGCGGTCTACGGCTGCCGCTCGCAGGCCGGCGGCTCGGCGGCGACGCCGCGCCCGCAGAACCCGTGCGTGCGCGCGAACAACCTCTCGACCGGCTTCGCGTTCGAGTTCAACGCCTCCAACGGGGACGTCGGCGGCCTCTTCTCGGTCGGCACGGGGGGCGACTCCAAGAAGCCGTTCGTCACGAACGCCACCGGGGTCGCGACAGGCCTGAACGCCGACCGCGTGGATGGCAAGGACGCGGCCGACATGACGAAGGACGCCGTCACCGCCACGCAGGCGCTGAGCCCGCTCGCGCAGGTCACGGCGGCCGGCGCGGCCGGGCAGACACGTGGCGTGCCCTCGGGTGGCGTCAGCGACAACGCCGGCCTGGGGGACTACAACGTCGTGTTCACCGGCGATCTGAGCACGTGCGCGCTGTCGGCCACGGTGACGGGAACCGATCCGGGCCAGGTCACGGTCACGCCGACCGTCGCGGCCGACAAGAGCACGACCGCGATCGACGTCCGAACGTTCGACGGCGCCGGCGTCGCGGCCGACCGCGGGTTCCACCTCAGCGCCACCTGCTGAGGCGATGATCGATCGCGGGGGGCGTCTGTGGGCGCCCCTCGCGATCACTCGTCCGCCGACGTTTCGGCCGTGCCGTGGTCCTTGCGCGGCACGAGCACGAGGCGCTTGAACTCCGCGACGAGCACGCCATCCTGGTTGCGCACGCGCGTGTGCACGCGAACGGTGCCGCGGTCGAGCTTCGTCTTGGACTCGCGCTTCTCGAGCACCTCGGACTCGCAGAACAGCGTGTCGCCGTGGAAGACCGGTGCCGGGTGCTTGAGCTCCTCCGTCGCGAGGTTCGCGATCGCCTTGCCGCTGACGTCCGAGACGCTCATGCCCAGGGCGAGCGAGTAGACCATCGGCCCGACGACGACGTTGCGACCCTGCTGCGACGCCTTGGCGTACACGTCGTTGAGGTGCAGCGGATGGTGGTTCATCGTCAGCAGGCAGAAGAGGTGGTCCTCGCTCTCGGTCACCGTCTTGGCCGGCCAGTGCTTGTAGACCGCGCCGACCTCGAACTCCTCGAGATAGCGCCCGTAGGGATGCGCGCCGGAGGCCTCGCGCTCGGCTTGATCGGTGGTGAAGTCGTCGCTCATCCAGTCTCCTTGTGAGGTGCGGCCCGCCCGCGGATGATGCACGACCGCGTGCCTGTGGCGCCACTCAGCGGGCGCTACAGCTCGCGCAGGCGCGAACGGAGCAGCGCGCGCCGCTCCTCGAGCTCGGCCTGAAGGGCGTCGAGCTTGTCGCGGCGGCGCTGCACGAGCGCGAGCTGGTGGCCGATGTGCTCGAGCGCCTCGTCGAGGATCTCCTCGCGGCGTTCGCGCGACGGCGTCCCGTGGCGGAACTCCTGGCGCAGCGCGCTGCGCGCATCCTCGTGCTCGACGACGTCGCGCAGCTCGTCGAGCGTCAGCCCGAGCAGGTCCTTCAGGCGCAGGAGCTGCTCGAGGCGCTCGACATCGCCCTCGGAGTACATCCGGTGCTGGCCGGCGTCGCGCTCGGCGGCCGACGGCAGCAGGCCGAGCTCCTCGTAGTAGCGGATCGTGCGCGGCGTCGTACCGGCGCGCTTGGCGAGGTCGCCGATCCGCAGGCCGGTCGCGCTCGCAGCAGTCGGGCTCATCGCGAGGACCTACCTTCCGGCTCCACGCTGACCTCTGACGAGCAATGGCGCGCAGTCATGCGGCGGCGTGCTCCAGTGCCCGGCGCTCCTTGTGGGCGACCGCTGCGGGCTCCTCGTCGGGCGGGCGCAGCAGCGAGATGACGGCGCCGACGATCGACGTCGCCGCCAGCACCCACAGCGCGATGTGCATGTTGGAGATGAACGGGTCGAGCTGCGCGTCCGAGAGGCCGCTCGTGAGCCCGGAGAAGATCTGGAAGAGGATGTCCTTCGGCACCGCGGCCGTGATGATCGCGAGGACGAAGGCGATCGACAAGACCGCGCCCGTGTTCTGCAGCATCATCCGTGCGCCGGCCGCGACGCCGCGGCGATGCGCGGGCACCGTGCCCATCATGGCCGCGGTGTTGGGCGAGTTGAACATGCCCGAGCCGACGCCGACGATGAGCAGCCACAGCCCGCTCTGCCAGTACGGCGTGTGGACCGCGAGCGTCGTCATGAGCGCGAGGCCGACGGCGCTGACGACCATCCCCATCGCGGCGAGCGCGCGCGAGCCGTGGCGGTCGGCCCAAACGCCCGCGATCGGCGAGGCGACGAGCATCCCCAACGCCAGCGGCGCAAGCTTGATCCCGGCCGTGATCGGGTCGTCGCCCTGCGGGCCCTGGAAGTAGAAGACGAAGACGAACATCAGCGCGAAGCGCGACAGGCCGTTGACGAAGGCCGCGCCGCTGGCGGCCGCGAAGAGCCGGTTGCGGAAGATCGACAGGTCGAGCATCGGCGCCGCGACGCGCCCCTCGATGACGACGAAGGCAGGCAGCAGAACGACCGCGAGCGCGAGGCCGCCGAGGACCAGCGGGTCGACCCAGCCGTCGATCCCGCCGCGCGAGATCCCGAAGACGAGGCCGGTGAGGCCGATGACGAACGTCACGGTCCCGAGGATGTCCAGGCCGCGGACGGCGTCGGGCCGCGCCAGCTCGCGCAGGATCGTCGCGCCCCAGGCGGCGCCGAGCAGCCCGAGCGGCACGTTGAACCAGAAGACCCACTGCCAGCCGACCGAGACAAGCGCGCCGCCGAGCACCGGGCCGATGACGAGGCCGACGGCCGCGACCATCGTGTTGGTCTCCATCGCCAGCCCGAGCTGCTCGCGCGGGAAGGCGTCGGTGACCAGCGCGGCGGCGTTGGCGAAGAGGAACGCGCCGCCGATGCCCTGCAGGATGCGCCAGAGGATGAGCTGCGTCGCATCCGACGCGAAGCCGGCGCCGAGCGAGGCCAGCGCGAAGACGACGAAGCCGCCGACGTAGGCCTGCTTGCGCCCGAAGAGGTCCGACAGCCGGCCCGCCGTGAGGACGAGCACGGTCGAGGCGATCATGTAGGCGAGGATCACCCAGACGAGCGTCAGGAGCCCCGTGTGGAGCGCGCGCTCGAGGTCCGGCAGGGCGATGATGAGCGTCCCGGAGTTGATCGTGGCCAGCAGCATCCCGAGGCTCGTACAGGACAGGGCCCACCACTTGTAGTGGTGGTGGTCGGAGTCGACGCCGATGCGCCGGCGGGCGGGGTGTGTGGTCTCATTCGGCATCTTACGTAAACGTAAGATTACCACACACTTTGTGGGTGTCGCTCGATGGCGGGTGGGGAGGCAAGACGGTCGTGGGCGGTGGATTTCGGCGTTCGGTGGCGGGATGAACGCATCACCGAGGAGTCGGTGCGGGCGTGAGCGGGGCGCCGGCGAGGCGCGAGCGGGGCGCCGGCGAGGCACGAGCGGGGCGCCGGCGAGGCGCGAGCGGGGCGCCGGCCAGCCACGAGCGAGCGCAAGCGGGGCGCGCTGCCGGCCACGAGCTGGCGCAAGCGGGGCGCGACGGGCCGGGCGTGTCGCCAAGCGTGTCGCCTTTTCCCCTATGGAGGGGAGAAAGCGACACGCTTACCTTGTGGGCTTGGGGGTGGGGGGCCTTCCGCATCCGCGTCACGCGGAAGTCGCCCCAGACAAGCGCGCCGCTGTCGCCCCCAGGACGAGGTTCCCGGTCGCTCTTGCCCCGGGCAGCACTTCCCCCCCTCGCCGTCGGAGGCC
>JBPCJA010000002.1:0-38742 GCA_051005755.1 Solirubrobacteraceae bacterium | reverse complement strand
CCTCGGGCCGGCGGGCGCGGGCCTCCCTCGCGCCGACGGCCTCGGCTTCGCGGCGCGCGGCCCTGGGATCGGGGCGCTCGACCGGGGCGAACGGGCGATCGCCGTCGCCGCCGACCAGGCGCAGAATGTCCTTGACGGCACCTGCGCCCTGGCGCAGCGCCATCTCGAGCAGGATGAGGGGGAGTCTGAGGAGGGTGTGCATGCGACGGACCTACCCGGCGACGCGCATCACTCACCTTCGGACGCACGGGCCGGCACGAGCTCGCTCGTGACGAGGCCGGTCTCCTGTGTCAGCTCGTCGACGATCGCGTACCAGCGGCCGATGTTGGCCGGGGTGTCGACCACCACGGTACCCGAGCGCGAGCCCCACGTGGCGGCCGTCGAGCATCTCCAGCAACTCGATCTGCATGGTCGAGAACGTCGTCAGCGCGCCGCAGAAGCCGGTCCCCACGAACGGCCGGCGGTAGGCGGACAGCGGCAGGCGCTCCTGCAGCCGCGTCGTGACGTACCCGAGCAGCAGCGCGCCGGCGACGTTCACGGTGAACGTCGACCACGGCCATCGACCGCCGTACGGAACGGCCTCGGCAAGCGCCGCGCGCGCCATCGCTCCGGCGAAGCCACCGGCGAAGATTGCCGCCAGCTCCCAGCGGTCCAAGCGCATCGACGCATTGTCGTCGTCGGCGCGCGGGCGACTCGTCAGCGGGCGCGCTGCGCCGCGGCGTGCTCGCGCACGAGCTGCGCCGATCGATGCGGCTGCTCCCAGAAGAAGAGGTGCCCGACGCCGTCGAGCAGCTCGAGGCGCGCACCCGGGATGAGCGATGCGACGAGGTCGCCGTTGACGGCGGAGAGCATCCGGTCGGCCGTGCCGTGGATGACGAGCGTCGGGACCTGCAGCCCGCGCAGGCGCGCGTACGTGTCGTGCCCGACGAGCGCCACCTGCTGGGCCATGAGCAGCCCGATGTCGGCGGGGTGCAGCCGCGCGGCCGCTGCGAACGCCTCATAGTTCGCGGGAACGGCGGCAAACGCGTCGGAGACGACGAGCTCGAAGCCCGTGCGCAGCATCCGCTCGCGGTCGCCCGACAGCACCGCGGCCGTCAGTGTGCGCACGACCTCCTGATCGGTCGCGCGCGACTGCGTCCCGCCACAGGAGGTGCAGCCGAGCGTGAGCGAGCGCACCCGAGCCGTGTGGGCCAGCGCCAGCTCCTGGGCGACCATGCCTCCCATCGAGATGCCGAGCACGTGCACGCGCTCGAGCCCGAGCGCGTCCAGCAGCGCGAGCGCGTCGGCGGCGAGGCCGGCGGTGTCCAGATCACCGGTCAGCGGCGCGCTGCGCCCTGAGCCGCGCTGGTCGTACAGCACGAGCTCGAGATCGCGTTCGAGCTCGGCGAGAAACGGCTCGCCCCAGTGCAGGCTGTTGGCGCCGAGGCCCTGGATGAGCAGCAGCGGCTCTCCGGCCCCCCGGCGCTCGTAGTGCAGCTCGGTCCCGGCGACGGACAGCCTTGGCACGCGGGACACGCTAGTGGACGCGTCCGCAAGTTCGGCCACGTCCGCTGGCGATCCGCGGCGGCGGCCCGGCCGGCTCGTGCTCGGACCAGATCGGTACCCTCGCGCCGACACATGACCACGCAGACCTCCAAGCTCCGCACGCTCGAGGACCTGGGCGACGTCAGCGGCAAGCGCGTGCTCGTCCGGGTCGACTTCAACGTCCCGCTCGTCGACGGCCTCATCGGCGACGACACCCGGATCCGCCAGGCGCTGCCGACGCTCGAGGCCCTGCGCGAACGCGGCGCGCGATTGCTCCTCGTCTCGCATCTCGGGCGCCCGCAGGACCGCGAGCCGGAGCTGTCGCTGCGGCCGGTCGCCGAGTGCCTGTCGTCGATGCTCGGCGCCGATGTCGCGCTCGCCCCCGCTCTCGACGACATCCCGGACGGCGATCTCGTCATGCTCGAGAACATCCGCTACGAGCCGGGCGAGACGGCGAACGACCCGGTGCTGGCGGCGCGCCTGGCCGCGCTGGCGGACGCCTACGTCAACGACGCCTTCGGGTCGGTCCATCGGGCGCACGCGTCGACGGAGGGCGTCGTGCACCACGTCCGGCGGTCGGCCGCGGGACTGCTCCTCGAGCGCGAGGTCGCGACGTTCACGAGGATCCTGCGCGCTCCCGAGCGCCCGCTCGTGGCGGTCCTCGGCGGCGCCAAGGTGACCGACAAGATCGGCGTCATCGAGCGCTTCCTCGAGGTCGCCGACGCGGTCCTCATCGGCGGCGCCATGAGCTACCCGTTCATCGCGGCCCGCGACCAGCCGGTGGGCAACTCGCTCTGCGAGCCCGACGGCATCCCGGTTGCGCGCCGGCTGCTCGAGCACGTGGCGCCGAAGGGCAAGCTCCACCTTCCGGTCGACCTCGTCGTCGGCGACCGCCTATCGGACGACGCCGCGATGCGCGTCGTCGACTTCGGCCCGATCGACGATGGCTGGGAGGGCCTGGACACCGGTCCGCGGACACGCGGGGCCTACGCGGAGATGATCGAAGGCGCCGCGACCGTGTTCTGGAACGGCCCGGTCGGCGCGGTCGAGCTTCCGCGCTTCGCGGCCGGGACGCGGGCGATCGCCGAGGCCGTGGCGCGGACGCGGGCGACGACGGTCGTCGGCGGCGGCGACTCGATCGCCGCGCTGCGCAGGTTCGGCCTCGAGGACCGGGTCACGCACCTGTCCACGGGCGGGGGCGCGGCGCTCGAGCTCATCGAGGGCCGCGCACTGCCCGGCCTGCTGGCGCTGACGAGCTGAGCCTGAGCGCTACGCAGGCACGGACGTTGTCGCCAGCTCGACGTCCTGCGTGTGCAGGTCGGCGATCGCGTAGCACCCGTCGGCGAGGCGACCCGGCGCGACGACGGTGCTGCGGCCGATGAGCTCGCTGCGCCTCGCCGGAGCAGACGACGAGCCGGGGCCGGTAGGTCCCGACGAGCTCGGCGACGACCTCGCTGCCGGCGACCCCCCGGCCCTTGTGCGCGGGCGGCGACCAGAAGGCGAGCACGAGCGTGCTCGACCGGCGCGTCGCCGGGACCCGGAACCCAGTAGCTCGGGAGACCACTCGCGCCCAGCGCCTGGAAGACCGAGCGGTAGCCGGCCTGGTCGCCGTCGGCGCTGAGATCGCCGACGACGGCGATCGCATGGATGTCGCGGTCGTCGACCGCCTCGTGCAGTCGCAGGAGCGCGTCGCCGTCGCCGCGCGGCTCGGCGACGCAAGAGCACGCGGGTCACCCGTTGTCCCATGTGTGTCCCTTCTCCGCCGATCGCTCGGCGGTGCCGTTGAGCTGCCAACCGCTGCAGGTAGGTCATCGCCGCCGCGCGTCCACCTGCGTGCCGGGACGCCGCGCGATACTCGGCGGCATGGACGACCGGACGCCGCTTGCCGACGTGCTCATCGCGGGCGCCGTCGCGGCGGTGGTCAGCGGCGCGCCGTCGACGCTGCACTCGCAGCTCGCCGGGCGCGATCCACTCGAGGCCTCGCTGGCTGCCGGGACGCTCCTGCTTGCGCACGAGCGCCGTCCCGCGCGGCTGCTGGCGGCTGCCGCCGTCGCACACATCGCGCTGTCGCTGGGCTGGGCCGCCGTGCTGGCAAGGGTCCTGCCCCGCCACCGCACGGCCGCCACCGCGGCGGCCGCCGGCCTCGCGATAGCCGCCCTCGACCTCGGACTCGTCGGCCGGCGTTTCCCCCGGATCCGCGCATTGCCGCTCCTCCCCCAGGTGCTCGACCACGTCGCCTACGCAATGACCGTCGCCGCCGTGCTCGAGCGACGCCGCTCGCGACGCTCGCACTAGAACAGGGCGTCAATGGCGCCCGGGGGGCCGCGTCTGATCTCACAGATGCCACCGACCCGCGCCGGTAGCGTCGACCCATGCGGTTTCTCATCCTCGGCGCGCTTGAGGTTCGTGGCCCGCAGGGTGCGGTGGCGCTGGGCGGCATCAAGCCGCGTGGCGTGCTGGCGGTGTTGTTGTTGCATGCCAATGAGCCGGTGAGCGCGGAGCGTCTCGCGCTCGCGCTGTGGGGCGAGGAGGCTGCGGGCGGTGCGACGAAGACCGTGCACGTCCACGTCTGGCGTCTGCGCAAGGCGCTCGGTGACGCCGGGCTCATCGAGACGACGCCGGCGGGCTACCGCCTGCGGGTTCGCCCCGACGAGCTTGACGCCGCACAGTTCGAACGGCTCTTCGAGGACGGCCGACGCGCCCTTGCGGACGGCCAGTCCGGCCATGCGGCGACCGTCCTGCGTGAGGCGCTTGCGTTGTGGCGTGGGCCGGCGCTGGCGGAGCTTGCGTTCGAGCCGTTCGCGCGCGCCGAGGTCGAGCGCCTGGAGGAGCAGCGCCTCGCGGCGCTGGAGGCGCGCGTCGAGGCCGATCTCGCGGTTGGCCGGCACGCCGAGCTCGTCGGCGAGCTGCGACAGCTGGTGGGCGTGAACCGAACGCGCGAGCGCCTCGTGGCGCAGCTGATGCTCGCGCTGTATCGCTGCGGTCGCCAGACCGACGCACTGGAGGCCTACCAGGACACCCGGCGCGTGCTTGTCGCCGAGATCGGCGTCGAACCAGGCCTGCGGCTGCGTGAGCTGCAGCAGGCGATCCTGCGCCAGGACGTCGCGCTTGAGGTGGGCGGCGGTGTGCCTGAGCTGACCCCTGAGCTGAATGCCGCGATCGCCTCGCCGGTCGGGAGGCGCGGGGACGAGCCGAACATGCTGGCTCTCCCGCGTCCGCTGCACGCCCCCGCGAGCTCCCCGTTCGTCGGCCGCGACACGGAGCTTGCGCGCCTGCGCGAGCACTGGACGCAGGTCCGCGGCGGGGCTCGCTCGGCGGTCGTCATCGGTGGGGAGCCGGGGATCGGCAAGACCCGTCTTGCGAGCGAGTTCGCCCGGGCCGTGTATGGGGAGGGCGCGCTCGTGCTGTACGGGCGTTGCGACGAGGGACTCGCGGTGCCCTACCAGCCGTTCGTCGAGGCGCTGCGACCGTATGCTCGCGCGGTTGGTCTTGATCGCCTGCGCGCCGAGCTCGGCGATCTGGCACCCGATCTGGGACGGCTGCTGCCCGAGCTCGCCGGCCTCGGCGAGCCCATCCGCGGCGACCCGGACTCAGAGCGCTTCGCGCTGTTCGAGGCCGTCGCCGCGCTCATCGAGGCGATGACGCGCGACCAGCGCGCGCTGCTGATCTTCGATGATCTGCACTGGGCGGCCACCCCGACGCTGCTGTTGCTGCGTCATCTGATCCGCTCGGAGCGACAACTCGGCGCGCTGGTGCTGTGCACGTACCGTGAGACCGAGCTCGACCTCGGGCAGCCTTTGGCGCAGCTGTTGGTCGACCTGCACTGCGACCCCAACGCTGAGCGCCTGAGCATCCGCGGGCTTGGCGAGACCGCGATCGCGGCGCTGCTCGATGCGACCGTCGAGCACGTGCTGGACGACCGTCCAGAGCTCGTGCATGTGCTCGAAGCACAGACCGCCGGCAATCCGTTCTTTCTGTGTGAGCTGCTGGCCCACCTGGCCGAATCGGGCACGATCTCCACCGAGGGTGAGCGCCTGAGTCCCGGTGTCAGAGCGGCCGGGCTCGAGGCTCCGGAGGGGTTGCGCCAGATGATCGGTCAGCACGTCGCGCGGCTCTCAGCGCCAGCGGGGCACGCGTTGCGCGTCGCGGCGGTCGCGGGACCGCAGCTCTCCTTCGTGCTGCTCGAGCGCGTGCTGGGCGACGCTTCGGGCGTGCTCGACGGACTCGACGAGGCCGTCGCCGCGGGGCTGCTGGTCGAGGCCGGATCCGGTGACTATGTCTTCGCGCATGCGCTGGTGCGCCAGACGATCTACCAGGAGCTGAGCTCGGCCCGGCGGATGCGTCTTCACCGCCAGCTCGGCGAGGCACTGGAAGCGCTCGGCGATACGGAGGCCCGCCTCGAGGCACTTGCGCACCACTTCGCGCAGGCCGCAGCCGATGGCCAAGGCGTCAAGGCCGCCGACTACGCGCTCGCCGCGGGACGCAGCGCAACCGCACGGCTGGGCTACGAGGACGCCGCCGCCCACTATGAGCGCGGTCTTCAGGCGCTCACGCTGACCGGACAACCACAAGACGAGCGGCGCTGTGAGCTGCTGCTCGCGCTCGGCCACGCGTGTTGGGGCGCGGGCGAGCTGGACAAGGCCAGGCAGACCTACCTGCAAGCCGCCGAGCTCGCCGAGCAGCTCGGCGAGGCCACCAGGCTGGCGCATGCGGCGCTTGGCTTCTGCGGACCGCACCGCTTCGAGGTGGCCATAGCGGTGACCAGGCCCGTCGCCGGTCTGTTGCAACGAGCGCTCGCGGCGCTCGGCGAGGATGACAGCGCGCTGCGCGCGCAGCTGATGGGCCGCCTGGCGGCCGCGCTCGCCTACACGGGGGGTGAGCACCGCTCGCGAATGCTCGCGCGCCAAGCGTTGGAGATGGCCCGACGAGTCGCCGACAAGGTGACGCTCGCCGAAGTGCTTGCCAGCACTCACTGGGTCACTCACGGTCCGGACGCCCTGCACGAATCGCTCACCAGGGCCGAGGAGCTCGGGCGCGTGGCCGACGAGGTCGGCGACCGGCGACTGCGAGCGCTGGCACATTGGCGGCTGATCGACTCCCTGCTCGAGCTGGGAGACATCGAGGCTGTCCAGCGCGAGCTCGAGGCACTGCAACGGCTGGCCGAAACGCGACAAGAACGCGACTTGACATGGGTTCTGACGGTGTTTCGGGCCAGCCACGCCCATCTCCAGGGGCGACTCGAGGACTGCGAGACGCTCGCGCACGACGCCCTCGCCCACCGCTTCGAAGGCTACGACGAAACCGCCGCCCACGTCTTCGGGGGACAGATGCTCGTCGTACGTGACCAGCAGGGACGACTCAACGAGCTCGTGGAAACGGTCGAAAGCTTGACTGGGCAATATCCCCAGCTCCCCGGTTGGCGCTGCGCACTCGCCTACATCTACGCGCGGCTCGATCGCACGGCGCAGGCGCGCCGAGAGCTCGAGGCGCTCGCGCACGCGGACTTCTCCGATCTCCCGCGCGATGCGTCCTGGCTTCCGAACCTGACGGCGCTCTGCGAGATTGTCGTTCTCCTCGGTGACGTCCGCCGCGCGCAGCTGCTCTACAAGCTGCTGTCGCCCTACGCCGATCGCTTCACGGTCATCTTCGCCCTTCCCTGCCAAGGCTCCGCCTCACGTCCGCTCGGACTGCTCGCAACGACGCTGTCGCGATACGCAGACGCCGAACGGCACTTCGAGCACGCCCTCACGATGAACACCCAGATCAGATCACCGCTCCTGATCGCCCACACCCAACACGACTACGCCCGCATGCTCCTGCTGCGCAACCATCCCGACGACAGCGACAAGGCACTCCACCTCCTCAAACAGGCGCTTGGCACGGCAGAAGAGCTCGGACTGATCGCGCTCGCCGAGAAGACGCGACCACTGAAGCTCGCGGCTGAAGCAGCAGCGCCTCCGCTGGCACGTCCAAGATCCACGTAGCGCCGCGTTCACGACGCGGCCGCGCGTACCCGGTCAGACGAGATCGCGGCCGCGCAGGAGCGCTGCGCCAGCCGCGAACGCGGCGGCAGCCCAGGCGATCGACACCGCGAGTGCGGCGGCGAGTCGCAAGGTACTTGCGCTCGAGAAACCCGAAAAGACACCCCAGGGTGTCCGCTGCACACCTCGCAGAGCGCCCGCCGGTGCGCCGAGCCGGCCGCGTCCGAGCGTTGGGCTCGGCAGCGACGCGTAGCTGGCCAGGGTCTACTGGCCGGTGCCGGCGGTCACGAGCTGTGCGCCGAGCGCGTCGAGCACCGGCAGCAGCGGCGTGAAGCACATCCGCGCGCGCGACCCGGTGACGATGACCGCGATCCCGACCGCGCGGACGCTGCCGTCCGCGCGCGGCGCCGTGTAGACCGCCGAGCCGCTGTCGCCCTCGCTGGCACGGATCGTCGTGCAGCGGACGACCGTGCCCGACAGCGCGCTCAGCAGCCGCTCGAAGGGACGGGCGCCGGCGTCCACGATCTCGCCGCAGCGATCGACGCCGCTCGTGCGCCCGCTGAAGCAGATCTGCCGCCCGGAGGACGGGCGCGCGACGCCGGCCACGCTCCAGGGCGGGCGTGCGATCCCGCGGTCGACGAAGGGGAACGCAGCTCGTCCCGGACCCGTCGGCACGGGCACGACGAGGGCGTCGAGCGGCTGGGTGCGCCGGACGTTGCGCAGGACGCGACCCAGCACGATGCCGGGCTGTGGCGGCCGGCGCAACGCGGCGTTGCGTCGCTGCACCGTGCCGTCGCGGCGCGTGCCGGCGCAATGCGCCGCGCTCAGCCCTCCGAGGCGGCCGGTCGGCAGACGGATGAGGAACGCCGACGTACACACGGCGGCGCCACGGGGTGCTCGCGCCCCCGGGACAAGGCGGCCGCGGGCGAACAGCAGCTCGCGGCCCGCCGACCAGCCGTCGAGATCGGGGGCCGGCCCGGGCCGGCGGACGCGCAGCGCCGCCCGCCCGCGGGTGGCGACGAGGTCGTGCTCGCTGCCGCCGGTGGCGAGCTGCGCGCGCAGCGGGGACCACCCCGCCGCCCGTAGGACGGCCGCGCCGTCGCCGGCCGCAGTCGCGACGAGCGCCGCCGCGACGGCTCGCGCCTCCTCGCACGTCGCGACGCTGACCTCGACGATGCTCGCCGCCCCCACCGGGTCGCAGCGCGTGTAGGCGCCGGTCTGCGCCTGGGCCCCGGCGGGCGCGACGGTGAGCAGCGTGGCGGCGAGGACGACGAGGCGTGCGAGGCGCATGCGGCGAGCGATCGTCTCAGACCGCGCGTGCCCGGGCGCCGGTGCTGCTCGGCGACCGCCCCCGACGGCCGAGTCAGGGCTGATGCCGGGGCCCCGGTCGGTGTGCGACGAGGCTCGCGACTCCGCGGGGGCCGCCGGGACGCTCGACGACGCCCTCGCGGTAGTGGCGTACGCGTAGGCCCGGGAAGGCGTGCAGCAGCTCGTTGTCGGCGAGGACGTACGCGGGGTCGATGCGCTTGCCGAGCTCGTCGAGGTGGGCGCGCCCGAACGTCTCGAAGAGCAGCCAGCCACCCGGCCGCAACGCCCGCTCGAGCGCCTCGAAGAGGTCGCGCTGCAGGTAGTTGAAGTTCACGACGACGTCGTATTCGTCCTGCGGCAGTGGCTCCAGCTCGAGATCGACGACGCGGGGATGGACCGCCGGCGCGCGATCAGGCGCCGCCGTGCACAGCGCGTCGATCGCAAGGTCGGAGACGTCGACCGCGTCGACCTCGAATCCGAGCCGCGCGAGATGGAGCGCGTTGCGCCCGTCGCCGCAGGCGACGTCGAGCGCGCGCCCGCCGCCACTCAGCAACGAGCGGTGCTCGACGAGCCACTCGGCGGGTGCGTCGGGAAACGGCTCGAAGCCGTCCGCCGACCGCCGCTCGTTCCAGCGCTCGCGCGCGCTCGTCCGTCGCGCTGGCATTGCAGCTCCCTTCGGGTTTCGTACAAGGCCGCAGCGCCCACCGTAGCGGGCTCATAGCCTCCGGCCTACTTGGGTAGGTCGTCCGAAGCAGGAGGTCCTCCGATCTCCGCCACTGCACACGAGCAGGAGGAAACGATGGACGAGCGTGAGCCGGACCCGCGGGAGTACCGCGGTGGAGTCCGCGAGACCGAGGACGAGAAGGGTGGGTCGGAGACCCGGGCCGACACCGAGGGCGTCGTCCCGCGGGAGATGCTCGACGATCCCCCGCCGCAGGATGACGCCGACGAGCAGACGCTGAAGGACGACGCGCTCGGTGGCGTCACGGGGCACGAGCACACCGACGAGGCGATCGACCAGTCCGCCGGCGACGAGGCCGACGCGACCACCGACGGTGGCACCGGCACCGATGTCGAGGACCTGGAGGAGGGCAAGCCGATCTCGCGCGTCGACCAGCCGAACCTCGCCACCCAGACCGACGACGTCTAGAACCGTCAGTTGAGGCGGGCGCGGAGCGAGCGAAGCTCCGCGCCGAGCGCCTCCGCCGGCGGCCCGGCGAGCGGCAGCTCGAGCCGCATCTCGGCAGCGCGGATCGCGGGGCCGAGGTCGTTACGGCGCACGTAGGAGCCGACGAGGTTGTTGAGCATGCGCAGCGCGGTTTCGTGCTCACGCCACGGCCGCAGGCGCTCCGACGCGGGCAGCTCGAGGCGCACGCCCCCGGCGAAGGGGTCCAGTAGGACCGGCGGCGGCGGGGCGAAGCGCGCGACGACATAGTGCGCCGGCAGACCCACTCCCGCGAGCACGAGCCCTGCGCGGCGGGCGACCTCGACGTAGACGACCGATAGCAGGATCGGCAGCCCTGCCCGGCGCTCGACCACGATGTCGAGCATCGAGTTGGCCGGATCGTCGTAGTGCTCGCGGTCCCCGGCGAACCCGTGCCGGCGGCCCAGGACCTCGGTCACGGCCTCGAGCCGGTCACCCGGCGCGAGGCTCACCTCCTCCCCCAGGGCGTCCAGCCGCGCCAGCGCCCCGTCTGCGTCGACCTCCCGGAACTCAGCCGCGAGCGAGAGGGCAAGCTCGTCCAGCGGGGGGTCGGGCCGCGCGGCGAGGACGGCGAAGGGCGCGATGTCCACCACCGCATTGTCGCGCGCTGGCATCATGTGACCCATGGCACCGATCAGCATCGACGCGGTCGACGGTCTCACCGTGCAGTCGGTCATGCACGCCCAGCTCACGGCGCTGCCCGCGACCGCGACGGTCGGCGACGTGCGCGACTACTTCGCCGCGAGCACGAGCCGTCGGCTCGCGTTCGTCGTCGACGACGACCAGCGCTTCGTCGGATCGCTGACGCCGGCGCACGTCGGCGAGGGCGACCCCGCGCGCCCGGCGGCGGAGGTCGCCGACCCCGGACCGACCGTCTCCCCCGACGCGCCGGCTGCCACGGGGCGCGACCTGGCGCTGCAGACCGACACCCGCCGCGTGCCCGTCGTCGACGGCGGCGGTCGCCTCGTGGGCATCGTCGCGGTCACCGGCGACCTGCAGTCCTTCTGCGGCACCGGCTGACCCCGGGCGCGTCAGTTGAGCTCGAGCGTCTTGCGCGCGGCCCTCGTGGCGGGGTGATCGCTGCCGAGCAGCCGCTCGCTGTCGGCGACGACGCGCTCCTGCAGCGCGGCGCCCTCCTCCTTGCGGCTCGCCGTCCGGTAGGAGGACGCCAGCGACACGCGCGCCTGCAGCGTCTCGAGATGGTCCGGGCCGTTGATGCGCTCGCTCTCCTGGAGGATGCGCTCCTCGACCGCGATGGCATCGTGGACGAGGTCGGCGTTCCAGTACGCGGAGGCGAGGTTCGCGCGGGCATCGAGCGTGTCCGGATCGTCGGGATCGAGGACGCGCTCGCGGTCGGCCACGACCTGCTTCTGGATCTTGATCGCGTCCTCTGCACGGCCGGCCGTCGAATAGGAGTAGGCGAGGTTCGAGCGCGCGGTCAGCGTGCCGAGGTGGTCGTTGCCCAGGATCCGCTCGGCATCGGCGAGCACGGCCTCCTCGATCTCGATCGCCTCGTCGGTGCGACCCGCGGTCCAGTACGAGGACGCGAGGTTCGAGCGCGCGGTCAGCGTCTCGGGGTGCTCGGCGCCCAGGACGCGCTCGCTGTCGGAGATGAGTCGCTCCTCGATCTCGATCGCCTCGTCGTGACGGCCTGCCGTCCAGTACGTGAAGGCGAGGTCGGCGCGCGCGCGCAGCGTTCCAGGATGATCGGTGCCGCGAACGCGCTCGCTGTTCTCCAGAACGCGCCGCTGCTGCTCGATGAGAGCCTCGGTCTCGGGATCGATCGCTTGCTGCGCCGGGGCTGCCGGCTGGTCCTGCTGCTCTTGCTCGCTCATCCGAGCCTCCTAGCCTGCCGTCTTGAGGCAAGAAAGGCTAGCGCTAGCGCCGGCGCGCGCTCAAACCGAGAGCGCGCGTTCACGCACCTCTTCCTGCGCGGCGGCGAGCTCGCTGCAGCAGTCCATGAGCGGACCCGCGAGGGCGCGCAGCCGCTGGATGCGCTCGCGCTCCTCGGGCGCCTGGTAGCCGTCGATGTCGCGCTCGGCCACGTACGCGCCTGCGATCTCGCAGAGCATGTGGACCTGTGCGCGGTTGACGGACAGGATCACGTGCTCCTCGTCGCCGCGCATGGCGAGCATGTCGTCGAGCACCATGAGCGCCCGCAGCGCGAGCACGGAGTCGGCGTCCTGCAGATGGTCGCGCGACAGGTCGTCGCGCCGCCAGGACAGCGCCTCGCTCAGCGCGTCGAGGTCGCCGCGAGCGGCGCTCACGTCGCACACGACGGTGCGGCCATCCGGCCCGACCCTGTAGCTGCGGTCCATGAATGTGCTCATACCCATGCTCAGAGTACCGGCATGCACAGCCGCCTCCGTTTGGCCACCGGGCCGCGATCCGCGCCGACCGGTCGGCCCGGCCGTCATCGTGGCGGCGAGGCGGCCCTGCACGCCTGAGCGACGGCGTCGGCGAAGGCGTCGACCTCCTCGGGGTCGTATCCCACGCGCACATGAGGCGCACCTCCCCTGTCTCGTCGTCCCACGTGTAGAAGTGCCAGTCGCGCTGGAGCTCGTCGGTCGCGCTGCGTGCGATGACGGCGAACACGACGTTGGCCTGGACGGGCTGGGTGACCCGCACGCCGGGCACGTCGACGAGCGCCGCCGCGAGGCGCGCCGCCATCGCGTTGGCGTGGGCGGCGCTGCGCCGCCAGAGGTCGCCCTCAAGCAGCGCGACGAACTGGGCCCCGAGGAATCGTCCCTTCGACGCGAGCTGCAGCGTCTGCTTGCGCAGGTAGGCGAAGCCCTCGTCGAGGCCCGGTCGCAGGAAGACGACGGCCTCGCCGAGCAGCAGGCCGTTCTTCGTCCCGCCGAAGGAGACGGCGTCGACGCCGACGTCGGTCGTGATCGCGCGCAGCGGCACGTCGAGCGCGGCGGCGGCGTTCGCCAGACGGGCGCCGTCGACGTGCAGCAGGAGGCCGCGCTCGTGGGCGAAGTGCGCGAGCGCTGCCAGCTCGTAGGTGCTGTAGCGCGTCCCGAGCTCGGTGCTCTGCGAGACGCTCACGACACGCGGCTGGACGACGTGCTCGTCGCCGATGCGGTGCAGCTGCGAGGCGACGAGCTCGGGGGTGAGCTTGCCGTCGAGTGTCGGGACGGCCTGGAGCTTGCAGCCCGCGATCCGCTCGGGCGCCCCGCCCTCGTCGACGTTGACGTGCGCGCCGGCGGCGCAGACGACCGACTCCCACGGGCGGCACAGCGCGCGCAACGACAGGACGTTCGCGGCGCTGCCGTTGAAGACGAGGTACGGGCTGGCCTGCTCGCCGAAGTGCTCGCGCAGGAGCTCCTTCGCGCGCGCGGTCCATGGATCGGCGCCGTAGGCGACGGCGTGCTCGGCGTTGGCGGCGGTGATCGCGGCGAGCACCTCGGGATGCGCACCGGCGTAGTTGTCCGAGGCAAAGCCCTTCATGGGCCCAGCGTAGAGCGAGCGCCGAGGGACCGCCCGCTGCTGTTGCCGAACGGCTGTCTCCGAGGGCGGTCACCGATATTCACTCTTGTCGCCGGTACCTGAGAGCGATCGCCGGACGCCGCGCCGACGGTAACGAGCGTCGTGACCGGGGCCACGACGTCAGAGCGCTCTCGTGAGGATCGTGCCGGGCCAGTTACCGACCTGAAACGAGCCGACACGCGTGAACCCGAGGCGCTCGTATTGGGACGGCAGCGCGGGCACGCCGTCCCAGCAGTCCACACGCAGCTGCACAGCGCCCTGGCCGCGTCCCACGGTGACCGCGTGCTCGATCAGGCGCGCTCCGACACCCCGGCTGCGCCAGGCCGACGCGGTCAGCAGGACCTGAACGTAGACCTCATGGCAGTCGGCCGGCGGTACGTAGTCGAGGGCGTCTCCGAGGACGATCGCGCCGACGGGCTCGTCACCTGCGCTGTCGTCCACCGCGAGCCAGAGCCCGCCGCCTGCGGCCCACTGCTGCGCCCTGGCGACCCGCGAAGGCTTCGCCGAGAACGGCTCGCTGCCCCATTGACCGGTCTGGCCGCGCGCGACCATCCACGCGACCGCGTCATCGAACAGCGCCAGCAGCTGCGGCGCGTCGCCTGCGCTGCCTTGGCGGACGTTCAGCACTGCCGCAGCCTGGCGAGAGTGAGGTTCTGCGGAGCAACCACACAGAAGCTGGTCGCGCTCGCGCACGACATGCAAGAAGTCGCCGCCGTAGACCTCCCGCGGTCGCGTAGCCGCGCCCCAGTAGGCCGGGCCGAGCGCATAGCCGAGCACCGCCTTGAGCAAGTCGCCGAGCTCGTGCTGCACCACGAGGTAACGGGCATAAGCCTCCCGTCGCGCGTCGGCGAGAGCTTGCCCGCCGCTTCCCATATTCCCTCGCGAAGCATTCGCCAAGTGTGTCAATGGTCGAATAACGATACCGCCGCGTGGGGGCTTCGGTGGACTGTTCAAGCCCGCCTCCTCTACGCCTCTCGATGACATGGCACTCGCCTATTGTGGAAGCAGTCGATACCCAATCGCCATGATGGTGGATAGGTCCGCCCGTCGCGGGTCCTGCAAGTCGAGCGAAGGCAGCGAGCGACCGGCGGCCAGCTGCGGGACCTGGAGGAAGCGATGTCGAAGAGCGAGACCCACGACTCAACGAAGGCGTTCGAGGAGGCCGAGCGCCAGCTCTTCGCCGCCTGTCGGGTGAAGATCGCCACTCGGCGGGTCCGCCTGGCGGACCCGCCGCTCGCGGTGCGCGTGCTCGAGGCGGGCGAGGGTCCGCCGCTGCTGCTCGTGCACGGCAGCGGCATGTCGGCGTCGACCTGGGCGCCGCTCATGCCGCACCTCCCGGGTCATCGTCTGATCGCCTTCGATCTGCCCGGATTCGGCCTCAGCGACGCGCTCGACTACGCGGGGCGATCCCTGCGCGAGCATGCGGTGGCGCAGCTCACCTCGCTGCTGGACGCTCTCGAACTCGAGCGGGTCCCGATCGTCGGCACCTCGCTCGGTGCCATGTGGGCGCTCTGCCTCGCTGTCGCCGCGCCCCAGCGGGTCACCGCGGTCGCCTCGCTCGCGGTCCCTGCCATCGCCCTGCCCGGCATGCACGGCGATCCGTTCTTCACCGCGATGTCGACCCCTGGACTGCGACATGTGATCACGCGGATGCGCTCGCCCAGCGTCGCGATCACACGCCGCGCCATGGCCGGCGGCGCCAATGGGACCGCGTGCCGCCGAGCTGGCGCCCGACGGCTTCTTCGCGACCGTCCACGAAGGCATGCGCCAGCCCGGCTTCGGTGTGGCGATGGCGAGCCACCTGTGGCTCGCCATGCGGATGGGACGACCCCGTCCCGAGAACTTCCTCTCCGACGCCGAGCTGCGCGACATCGCCGCCCCCGTGCTCATGATCTGGGGTGACGCGGACTCCTACGGCGGCCCGGAGATCGGTCGGCGGGCGGCCGCGATCATGCGCGACGCGCAGGTCGAGGTCATC
Organism: Solirubrobacteraceae bacterium; assembly: GCA_051005755.1. Classification (GTDB taxonomy): domain Bacteria; phylum Actinomycetota; class Thermoleophilia; order Solirubrobacterales; family Solirubrobacteraceae; genus CADCVQ01. Next base: position 23,255 of record JBPCJA010000002.1, on the reverse strand, counting down.
CCAGGGCGCCACGCGCCCTTCCTGGATGACCCCGAACGCTGCGGTGCGTTGATCGGCGACCTGCTCGGCCGGGCAACGGCACGGTGATCAGGCGCCGCAGGCGCCCAGAGTCAACCGCGCCAACGGCTACCGCACGCTGCGACAGCCAAACAATCCGTTCCCGGAACTTACGCACCCCACTCCGTCGTCGTTACGCCGACGGCGGTCGCGGGTGTCGGCTCCCCCGACCCCCCGCAGGTGTGGGCGGTAGCCTCGGGCGCGTGACCGCCCGCGGTGAACGGACACGGCAGTCGATCGGCGGGCTGCCATTGATCGACGAGGACCCGGACGGAGCGCGGAAGCACCGCGCGACGCTGCTCGCGGGTGCGCTCGCGTCCGCTGCTGCGCGGGTCGCCTGGCTCCGGCTCGTGGGCCCGAAGCCGTACGGTCGAGCCTGAGATGGACGCCGTAGGGCTTGTGGTGATCGCGCTCGGCGCCGCCATCGTCCTCGCCGCGGCCATCTGGTGGGTGACACAGGGGCGGGACGGACCCACACCGCCTCAGCCGTCGGGTGAAGACCCTCTGGCGCTGTCACCTCGGGCTGACGAGCCTGCGGCCGAGTCGCCGGACGTTCCCACGTTCCGCGTGGTCGCGCTCGGGATGAATGGCGCCGGTAAGACGGTCCTGCTGGCAAGCCAGGCACGCAAGCTCCTTCCGGCTGCCGGTCGCCGGTACCACCTCGCGAGCGGCCTCGAGCAGGACCGCCTCCTCGCGAAGCTCCACAGGGAGGTGCGCGACACGTCGGCGCCGTGGCCGCGGGCGACGCGGATGGGTGACACGCGCGAGTTCCTGTTTTCCTGCAAGGCGTCCGACAGGGTGCACCAGCAGTGCACCGTCTTTCGGATCAGCTACCTCGACTACCCGGGCGAGATTCTCGAGCCGAGCGACGTGACCCTGGCGGCAGCGGAGCTCGAGGCAAGGGTCGACGACGCTCACGCCCTGCTGCTGGTCCTCGACGGACGGCGAGTCCTGCAGCTGCTGCGCGGCGAGCGCGAGGGCCACGAGTACTTCGAGGACCGGCTCTGGCCGCTGCTCGGGCTCGCGCACCGCGCGACATGCCCCGTCCAGCTGATCGTCAGCAAGTGGGATCTCGTGCGCTCCTTCGCCTCGACGACGGACGACGACGAGCTCCTGCGGCAGGACGACGAGCTCCTGCGGCAGGTCAGCAAGCGGCTGCTGGACCACATTCCCGCCATGAAGTGGCTCGTGCACACCCACTGTCAGCGCGGGGAGGAGGTACGGCTGATCCCCGTGAGCGCCGTCGGGTCGCGGTTCGCCGAGCTTTGCGCCGACGGAACGGTCGTCAAGCGCGCGGACGGCAGGCTTGACCCCATCAACGTCGATGTGCCGATGTGTGCGGTGATTCCCGATCTGCTCAAGCGCGTCGAGCGATCGCTGGAGCCCTCTGTCCAGAGAGAGCTGGACGAGGCGATAGACCGCGCCCCCGCCGGCGATGTGGTCTCGATCGCCGTCTCGGTGCTGGAAAGCCGCGTCGGCATGCTCCTGCGCAACGCCCTGGCGACCATGGTCGGCGACGTGGTCGTGACGCTGTTCGTCGAGACGCTGGTGCGAAGCAGGGCGCACAGGGTCGAGCCGCCGCCCAGCGACGACGCCGAGGCGGAGAGGCGGCGGCTGCGAGTCGACGTCGTCAAGGACATGGAAAAGGTCGTGGAGGACTTCGAGTATCGCCTGCCGAGCTCGATCCTCTGCACACGGCGGTTGCAGTGACAGAGGTCTCGGACGGTTGGCCCTTCCTGGTCGCGCGCGGGCGGCGCGCGGGGTACCGGACCGTGCTGGCGCCCGGGTTCCTCGTCGAGGCCGACCAGCATCATGTGCTGGCGGAGTCGGCCGGCACGAGCGGGGTGGGCGCAGACGGAACCCGGGTGGTGGACGTGGACGACGCTCGTGTGGGTCCGTTCAGCATCGGCTATGCGAGCGAGCAACTGGTGCGCACCGACGTCGAGCTCGTCGGGTCCGGCGGCGGTGACCTGCTCACCGACGAGCACGGCCGCCCGCTGGAGATCGTCTACGGGATCGTGTCGCGGGACGTGCTCCAGGCGCCGCTGTCCGTCGAGGACCTGCGCAGGGCACGGGCGCAGGCGCTGCAGAGCTACCGAAGGTTCCTGACCGACGAGGAGGGCCACCGCGTCGACACCGCCGTCGCGTTGTCGCTGCGCACGCGCGTCCGCGCCCGCAGCGCAGGCGCAGCGACGCCAGCCGCCGCAGGCAAGGATGCGCACGGCGGTCCGGCGGCGCCCGAACTGAAGCATCCCCGACGGCGGAGGCCCGGCCTCGTCGCGGTCGGCGCGGCAGTCATCGGCGGAATGCTCGTCGCCGTCGGCGCGGTGCTCCTCGTGGCGCCCGGCGCGCAGGAGCTGACGGTCTACTCGAGCCTGCCGCTGCATGAGCCGCAGCGCACGACATCGCAGGACATCGTCCGTGGCATCAGGCTCGCGCTGAAGCAGGCCGACAACAAGGCGGGGAAGTTCACCGTGCGGTACACGTCCCTGGACGACTCGACCGCCGGCGCCCTGGGATGGGCCCGGGAGGTCGTCAGCAGGAACGCGCTCAGGGCCGCCAAGGACGACAGCACCGCCGTCTACATCGGCGAGCTGAACTCGGGGGCAAGCGCGGTGTCGATCCCCATTCTCAGCCGTGCGAAGGTGCCGCAGATCTCGCCGGCCAACACCGCGGTCGACCTGACCACCGCCGAGCTCGGCGCCGACGAGGGCGAGCCGGGCAGGTACTACGTCGGGGGCGTTCGCAACTACGCGCGGATCGTGCCGCGGGACACCTTCCAGGGCGACGCGCTCGCGACCGTCATGCGACAGGACGGATGCGCGCGGGTGGCGATCGTGCACGACCGCGATCGCTACGGCAGCGGACTCGCGCGCACGATCAGGCGATCCATCGCCAAGCAGCGTCTGCGGCGCGTCTTCGACGAGCCCGTCAGATCGCGCTCCGCCGCGTACCAGCGTTCGCTGGCCGCACGCGTCGCGGAACGGCGCGCCGATTGCGCCGTCTTCAGCGGGGACGCGCGGAGCGGGGCCGTCGGGGTCTTCACCGCACTGGCCCGGGCGCTTCCACGGGCGCGCCTGTACGGCTCCGACGGCCTCGCCAACCGGGCCTTCACCGACGTCGACGAAGGCGGGCTGGCGCAGCGCGTCGCCGCTCGGGTGAAGCTGACGCACCCCACGGTGGGGCGCGACCGCCTCGGTGCAGCAGGCAGGCGTTTCTACGCGGACTTCGCGCGTGAGTATCCCGGCACCGGGAGCCCCGACCCGTACGCGATCTACGGCTACGAGGCGATGAGCCTGGCACTCGACGCGATCGAGCGCTCCAGGACCGGCGACCGCGAGGACATCGTGAAGGCGCTGTTCGACACCCAAGCCCGCCGGAGCGTCATCGGCACGTATTCGATCGACGAGAACGGCGACACCACGCTGACCGACTATGGCCTCTACGCGATCCAGGACGGCGCGCCGCTCTTCAAGCGAACGATCGCGGCGATGCGCTAGTACACCCGTCCGCAAGTTCTGCGGGTTTTCCGGGCGCCCGATCCGTGCCTGACGGCCGGGCATCCCGGAAAAAAAACTCCACAGAACTTCCGGCCGGGTGTACTAGCAGGCGCGGCTCTTCAGGTCGGACGAACCTCCGTCCAGCACGCTCTGCACGTCGCGTTCGATGTCCTGAAGGCGCTCGCGGATCGCGATGCCCGCCGGGCCCTGGATGATGTTGCTGACGCCGCAGGAGATGATCGTCGAGACGTCGGCGTACTGCGGGATCGACGGGCGCTGCATGACGTTCGTCTCACTCACGGCCTTCAGCAGGTCTCGATTTCCGAAACCGAATTCCTCTGCGAGATCCTTGCGCACGGAAAGCTGCGAACCCTCCTTCACGTCCTGGCGCACCTGCTCCTGGCTTGTCATGAAGTCGATGAGGTGCAGCGCGGCAGACGGATGTGGCGCGGATCGAGGGACGACGAGGTTACGCCCACCGAGAACGCTGACGCTATCGCCTCCCGGTGTCCAGGGAGGCAGCCGGACGATCGTGGTGTTCGCAGCGGTTACGCGCCGTGCTCGCTGTGCTCGCGGCGTCGACGGCTTTCCCTCGCTCCCACCTTCCGCGTTGCGGATCTCCGCGGCGACGAAGGGCCAGCCGCGCAGGAATCGGGCGCGACCGAGCGCGTACTGCTCCAGATTCGACGTGTCGATCTGCGGAACTTGAGGGATCGCCCGCTCGCGGAAGGCGTCATGCAGGAATTTCAGCGCCTCGCGGACGTGCGGCTGGTCGATCTCGGCGGTCTTGCCGTCGTCGGTGATGATCGGATCCGCGCCGGCCGCGTAGGCGAGCTCGAGAAGGATGACCGTCAGTCCCTCGTACGGGCCGACCTGGACGCGCAGGCCAGGCAGATCGTGAGAAGGTCCGGGCTTGGACTGCTCGTAGACGTCCTGCCAACTCCTCGGTGGACGCACTTGGTCGGCGCGGTAGTACAGCACGCCGACGTCGAGCTCCTTGGGAACGCCCCACGGCCTGCCCTCGTGCTCGACGGTCTGCAGCATGTCGGAATCGAAGTCCGCCCGGCGGTCGTGTTGGTCGAGGTAGGGCGTCATGTCGTAGAGCAGATGGTTGGCGGCAAACTCCTTCATGTAGACGACGTCGAGCAGGATGACGTCGCAGTCATCCGAGCCCTCCTCGACCGACCGGACGTACCGGTCATGCTCCTCATCGGCCAGAAACGAGCCCTCCGAGTATGTGGCCATCGTCGAGCCGGGGAAGTACTTGTCGTTGTAATCCTTTACTGCTCTGCGCCGCGCCTTGGTGACGTCCTCACTGCCGCAGAGTCGCACCGGGCCGCTGGGTCGCTCGCCCAACCACGATGTCTTCACCTGGAACGACGGGTCCTCCGGCCAGAGCACCACGATGAGCACTCCGATGACGACCAGCGCAACACCGAGTGCGAGCGCGATGATCGGCTTCCTGCTCATCGCCGCAACCGCGGGGCCGGCTCCGGAGGGGTCAGCCTACCGTCCTCGATCCTCGACACCCCGTAGCTCGCGACGTCGGTGTCTCCCGTTGCCGTGATCGAGTAACTGCCGAGCACGCTGCCCTGACGGTCGTTCGTATCGAACAGCGCGCGGCTGATGTCCTCGCGCCTGCCGGTCGTGGAGTCCGCGATCGCGTCGAGCGCAAGCTGCATCGCCTCGTAGGCGTAGACCGCGTACGGATCGGCGTCCTTCCTGTAGGCATCCTTGAAGGCGGCGAAGAACGCCTTGGCCTGCTCGGGGTCGTACGGCGGAACCATGACCTTGACCCTGCCCGCGACCTCCTGCGAGAGACCGCCCTTCTCGGGATCGACGAAGCTCGCTGCCACGACCCCGTTCGTCCCGTAGAGCCGCGCCGTCGGCAGCGCCCGAGCGAACGCCTCGAAGATCTCCACGGTGTTCGGATTCCTGATGCCGCTGTACACGAAGCAGTCCGGCTTCGAGCTCGCCCGCCGGACGCGGTCGACGAGGTGCTCGTAGCGGCCATACGGGCCGACCGACTGGCTGAAGACGAACCGCATGCGGTGACGGTTCTTCGCCAGGATGTTGTTCGCGAGCGCCTCGCCGTAGGACGAGTTGTCATTGATCATCGCGACCCTCGCGCAGGTGTCGGTCTGCGCCATGAGCGCCAGCAGCGCCTCGGCGTGGACGGCGGCATCCGGGATGAGGCGCACGAAGTTGCGGTAGCCCTTGGCGTAGCCCGGCTGTGGCGGGTAGTAGCGGCCGGGCTCGTTCACGTCACCTCGTAGATCCTGCTTCGTGAGCCCAACGCGCGTGCTCGACACAGAGATCTGCGCAATCCTGGCGCGGCTGAGGATCGGAATCGACTCCTGCGTGGCGTCCGAGGTGAAGTCGCCGATGTACACGGCGGTGCTGTCGTCATCCGCGGCCCGCCGGGCGTTTGCCTGCACGACCGCTGCCGGTGACTCGCCGACGACGTCGGAGTCGTCGAGCGGCGTGTAGGTGACATCGAGATCGCCTGCCCTGCCCTCCGCCTGCGCCAGCGCGAGCCGCATCGCATTCTCCATGTCCGCGGTGCGCTCGTTGGTCACCACGCCGCGATCGTCGGACCCGATGCTGGCAGCCGCGCTCGGCTGTTGCTGCTCGCGCTCCGGCAGGCTCGAGTAGATCCGCACGTCCGAGCCGTCCGGCCACAGCAACACGATGAGCACTCCGATCACGACCAGCGCCACACCGGCCGCCAGCGCGATCGCCGGGTTCTTGTTCATCGCCGCCTCTCGACCGGGTCGGTGGTTACGTGCGAGTTCCTGCGTGTGGTCGCGGGCGGTTCGCTCGGTCGACAACCACAGCCACAGCCCAGGCCGCCGTCCTCATCCGTGCGCCTGGACCCTTTGCGAGTGGGTTGCCATCGCGCCGCCAGGGTAGCGAGCGCGAGCGCGGATCGTCCATTCGCCGGTGCAACCGGGTTCAGGCGCCGGAGAAGCAGTAGGGATAACAGGACGGTCACAGGTCACTCACCGCTTGGTGACGGGAGCCGGAGGATCGGCCGCAAGCCTACGGCTCATGGAGATCGCCGGGCGCAGCTCGGAGGCGCGGAATGCCGCCTGACGGCGCGCTCGCCCTGCTCACGGCGCCCCGGCACCTGCGCCTCGTCGCACGCCCGCTGCGGGTCGTCGACGTCGCGCTCTTCTACGGCGAGCGCTCGGGCGGAATCCGGACCTACCTCGACGCCAAGGCGCGCTTCGCCGCCACCGCGGCCACGATCGAGCACCACGTGATCGTCCCGGGCACGGCCCGCGCCACGACGGCCCGTGCCGGAGCCACGGTTCACACGATCCGCTCGGTCACGGTCAACCGGGCCAACGGCTACCGGCTGCCGCTCGGGGGCGACGCCCTCGCCGCCACGCTCCGCGGTTTGCACCCGGACGTGGTCCTGCTGCACGACTCGTTCTGGCGCCCGCGCCAGGTGTGCCGCCTCGTACAGCAGGGCGGCGGCGTCGCGGTGATGGTCCACCACGGCTCAGCCGAGCTCGACGCCCACGCCTGGCCGGGCCCCGCCGCGCTGTACGCGCGCGGCTTCCGAGCTTGGCTGCAGCACGCCTACGTGGACGCCGACGCGGTGATGTCAGCCTGCGATCCGTGGAAGGACACCCACCGCACGGCAACGATCCCGCTGCGCCTCGGGCTGCATCAGGCGTTCGTGCCGCAACCGGCGGTCCACCGCGGCGATCATGTGCTCTACGTCGGGCGCCTCGCGCGCGAGAAGGGCATCCTCACGCTGCTGGAGGCCGCCGCGCGAAGCCGCGACGCGTGGTCGCTGCGACTGATCGGGAGCGGACCCGCCGAGGGGCTCGTGCGCGCACGCGCCCGGCGACTGGGCATCGAGCAGCGCCTGCAGGTCCGGCCGTTCGTCGCCGATCCGGAGGCCCTCGCGCGCGAGTACGCCGGCGCGCGCTGCGTCGTCATGCCCGGTCACCTGGAGACCTTCGGGCTGGTGGCGCTGGAGGGGGCGGCGTGCGGTGCCCCCGTCGTGGCGTGCGAGACCGCGCCCTCCGTCGCAGCGCTCGGGGCTCGCTGCCGCACCTTCCCCGCCCAGGACGCCGCCCGCCTGCTGACCGCGATCGAGTGCGCCCGCACCGACCTGCCCGACCGCGGAGAGGCGCTGGCGCTCGCCCGCAATCACTCCTGGAACGCCGCGTTCGCGGCCGAACTGGCCGACGTGCGCGAGCTCGCCGGATGCTGACGCCGACGCTCGCCGTCGCGCTGCACGACGTCGAGCCTGCCACGTTCGAGCGCTGCGCGCTCGTCCGCGAATGGCTCGACGACCACGGCATCCATCGCGTGACGCTGCTCGTCATCCCTGCGGCCGACGGTCACGCGTTCTACCGCCGCAGCCCGCACCTGCACGAGTGGCTGCTCGAACGCCGCGACCGCGGCGACGCGATCGCCCAGCACGGCCTCATGCACCGCCGGCTGCGCCCGGGCGGGCCGCATCGCCGCTGGCAGGGCGGCGTCGCGGCGGAGTTCCCGGGCCTCAGCGCAGCCGAGACACGCGAACGCTTGAACGACGGGCGCCGGCTGCTTGCGCAGGCCGGCCTCGACCCGCGCGGGTTCGTGGCGCCCGCCTACGCCTACACCCACGCGCTGCGCCGCGAGCTGCGGGCCACGTACGACTGGTTCGCGACGGTCGTGCGCTGCTGGCAGTCCGGAGCGGGCGCACGAGTGGCGCCGGCCTTCGGTCTGGGGACCTCCAGTCGCGTCAAGCGTGCGCTGTCACCCGCCCTGCTGCGCGTGAGCGTGCCGCTGGCGCGATCGACGCTACGGCTGGACCTGCACCCGGCGGACTTCGACCACGTCTCGCACGTGCTCGCACTCGAAGGCGCCCTCCGCCGGGCCCGCGGGCGCCGCTCGGTCACGTACGACGAGCTGCTTGCCCGCTGACCTCGACGCGCTCGCCGAGCGCGTCCTGCGACAGAACTGGCGCGAAGGCGTACGGCGCGACGGGACGCCGTACGGCTACACATGCCCGGCACCCGGCCGCTACAAGCACCAGTGGCACTGGGACTCCTGCTTCTCGGCGATCGCGTGCGCGCGAGTGGATCCTGCGCGTGCGCGCGAGGAGCTGCGCACGGTGCTGCGCGGCGGCCGCGCAGACGGCTTCCTGCCTCACACGGCGTTCTGGGGAGCCCGCGCCGGCTGGCGCCGCGCGCCGCTGTATGCCACCGATCGCGTGCTCGGCGACCTGCGGACCGCGACGATCGGCCCGCCGCTGCTGGCGTTCGCATGGGAGCGCGTCGCGCTCGCCTCGCCCGACGACCCCGCCTTCGCCGGCGAGGCGGTCGCCGCGCTCGCGGCCCACCACGACTGGCTCGAGCGCGAGCGCGACCCCGACCACGACGGGCTCATCTCGATCCTGCTCCCCGACGAGTCGGGCCTGGACGACTCGCCGAAGTACGACGCGGTGTATGGCCGCTTCGCCCACTACAAGCCGGGCTACGTCGTCATGGTCGAGCGCTGCCGCCGGCTGCGTTGGGACTCGCGCGCGATCCTCGCCCGCTACGACGAGCAGGTGGAGGACGTGTTGGTCAACGTCGCCAACGCGCTCTCGCTTCGCGCCCTTGGCCGGCTCTCCTGTGATCCAACGTGGACGCTCCGGGCGCAGCGGGTCGAGGCGGCCCTGCTCGACCGCTGCCTCGACGATCGAACCGGGCTGTTCCTCGACCTCGCCGGGCGCGACGAGCGCCCCGTCCGGGTCTCGACGTGGTCCTCGCTCGCGCCCCTCGCGCTGGGCGACGCGGTGCCCGAGGCCATCCGGCGCCGGCTGATCGAGGAGCACCTGCTCCACCCGCGCCGCTACGCCGCTGCCTGCGGCATCCCGTCGATGTCGATGGACGAGCCGACCTTCCGCTCAGGATGGGACGGCTTTCGAACGTGGCGCGGCGCGTCCTGGATCAACACCGCCTGGCTGCTGGTTCCGGCCCTCGACGAGCTCGGCTACCACGACGCCGGCGAGCGCATCGTCGCCTCGCTCGTCGCCGCAGCTCGACGCTGTGGCCTGCGCGAGTACTACGACGCGCGCACGGGCGTGGGCTACGGCGCCCGCGACTTCGCGTGGTCGGCGCTGATCGCCGACCTCGCCCGCGACCGCATCGCCTGAGGGGTCGGCACCGAGCGTCCACAAGGTGCCGAGGCTGAGCTGGGCGGCGTCAGAGCCTGACGGTCCTGCGCTGGACCGTTGCGGAGCGTCCGTGGCCTTGGGTGAGCGTGAGGAACGGTCGACCATGCGGGAGGCCGACGGCGAGCTCCGGCTCGGCCGGCTGGCGCGCCGGCGCGATCGCAGGCACGCGAATCGGTGCCACGCCGCAACGGGGGGAGCTCGCGGAGATCACACACCGACGAACCCCGAATGACACCATGCGGCCCATTCGTGAGGCCCCGCCGCAAACCCACGAGCCGCCGCTTCGCACGCGCGCTGGCCGCATACCGGGCGGTACGCGCGAGGCAGCGCCGGCTCGAGACGAGGCTTGAGCACCGGTACCCGAGGCTCTACGACGCGCGGCACGCCGCGACCGGGATCGGCCACGCGCTGTGGCCGCTGCTCGGGCCGGTGCTGACGGCGCTACTCCTGCTCCCCGTCGTCGCCGTACTGGCCGGGCTCGTTGCCCTGCTGGGCCTCCATGCGCCGTCGATCGACCTGCCGTCCGTCAACCTCCCGGAGATCCCGTTTGCGGACATCGCCGCACCGGGCTGGCTGCGGGCGATCGGCGGGGCGGTCGGTGCGGTTCTCTCGGTGCTCGGGACCGCCGCCACGTACGTCGTGCCGGCAGGCCTGGTCATCCTCGGCGTGCGGCGCACTCGGGAGGTGCGGCGCAAACGGACCGCGGCGGAGCAGGTCGGCCGCCCGGAGCTCCTGCGACGCCTGGCCGTCGCGCTGAGCGCCGTCGAATCCACGGCCCGGGCGCAGGGCGCCACCACGACGGGCGCTGCTTCGGTCCGCGACGCAGAGCCGGAGTGAGCTCCCCGGTCCCGGTCGGCTTCCACCATCCGTCCAGCCGACTCAAGATGCCCTCGCGGCGCCCGACCCCTGGGCCGAAGAGGGAAACGTGCCGATCCGGACCCCATCATCCTCTACTGGCGGACGCCTCCGACTGGCAACGCGTCGATCCTCGTCGATCGTCGCCCTCGACATCGGTCCTGACGCCATCGTCGTCCTGGAGTCCTCGGGCACCGGGCGCGCGGCTGAGCGGCGGGCCATCGTCCACCCCCTTCCGGTCGGGCTCGTCGTCGACGGAGAGGTCGTCAACGCCGACGGCCTCGTCGTCGAGCTGCAGGCGCTCTTCTCCGAGCACAAGCTCGGGCGCGACGTGCGCGTCGGCCTCGCCCACCCGCGGCTCATGGTGCGGACGGTCAACCTGCCGGCGACACTGCACGGCCACGACCTCGACAGCGCGGTGCGCCACCTCGCCGGCGACCTGCTTCCGGTCGGGCTCGACGAGCTCGTCCTCGACTACCGCCGCGTCGGCTTCGGACCCGCCGAGCTCGGCGGTCAGCAGCGGATCCTCATGGCCGCCGCGCGGGTCGACGGCATCGAGCGCCTCATGAGCGCGCTCAACGGTGCCGGCCTGCGACCCCAGCGCGTCCAGCTCGCGGGCCTGGCGCTGCTGTCCGCGCTCGACCATCCCCCCGTCGGCGACGACGCGAGCCTCTACGTCCAGGCGGGCGCGCTGACGAACGTCGTCATCACCGAGCGGGGCGAGCCGCTGCTCGTCCGCGCGGCCTCGGCCGGCAGCGAGGCAATCGCCGCCGGGCTCGCGGAGCGCACCGGGATCACGCATGCAGCCGCCCGCGAGCGCGTCGCCGCCGTGGGCGTCGGCCACGTCGCCGACGAGGGCGCCGCCCCGTCGGATGCCGACGACGTCGACACCGCAGCCGCGCTTGCAGTGCGCGAGGGCCTGCGCCGGGTCGTCGCCGAGATCCAGTCCTCGCACGGGTTCTACGCCGCCCGGCCGGAAGCGCGCCCGATCGGCGCCGTCGTCCTGACCGGCGCAATGACCACCTGGCCCGGCGTCGTCGACGCCCTCAGTCGCGAGCTGGACCTGCCGGTCCTCCCGGCCGGGCGCGACGCATGGCCGGACCTCGACGGCGTCTCGATCGCACCCGAGCGCCTCGACATCGCCGTTGGCCTTGCGTGCTCCGGTGCGGACGAGCACCCCGACCTGCGGCCCACCGAGGCCAACCGCCGGCGCAACGCCGGCGCCCCCGTCGGACGCGTCGCGCAAGTCGCCTGCGCGACCGTCGCGCTGCTCGCCGCTGCGGTCGTCTACTTCGTCACGATCTCCAACCAGGTCAGCTCCGGGCGCGAGCGGCTGACACAGCTGTCGACGCAGGTCGCCGACAACGAGCAGCAGGTCGCCACGCTGAAGCCCTACGCCGACTTCGCGAGCGCGACGGCGAAGCGTCACGACGCGGTCGCATCGGTCGCCAAGACGCGCTTCAAGTGGGACCGCACGCTCGCCGAGCTCGCCCGCGTCGCCCCTCAGGGTGTCTGGCTGACGTCGGTCAAGGGCACGCAGACGCCGGCGTCGCAGGTCGAGGGGTCTCCCGCCACCAGCGCGAGCACCACGATCGAGCTCTCCGGATGCGCGGCGCGCGAGCGCAGCGTCCCCGCCTACATCGATCGCCTGCAGCTGCTGACCGGCGTCACAGAGGTCGCCTTCAGCCGCAGCGAGCGGCTCGACAAGCAGGCCGGCGGCAAAGCCGACGGCGCGGGCACCGGCGACTGCCGAGGCAGCGACCCGAAGGCCGTTCGCTTCGAGCTCGTGACGCATTTCAAGACCTCGGCCGCGCGAGCAGCGTCCGGCGCCGAGACCACGGTCACGCCGAGCGCGACCGCCGTCGCGCCGACGACGACGCAGGCAACAGCTCCTCCGAACCAGACCGCCGAGACGACCGGAGGCTCCCGATGACGACGCTCGACATACGGGCGATCGCCCTCGTCGCGCTCCCCGGCCTCGTGCTCCTTGCCGCCCTGTGGGTGCTGGCGATCAGCCCCAAGCGCGGCGAGCACGCCGCGGTGCCCGTCAACGTCGCCGCCCAGGAGCAGCGACTCCAGAGCGCGCAGACGCAGGTCGCCTCCTACCAGGCCGCGCGCGAGCAGTTCCCGCGCATGCTCGCCAAGCTGCACAGGCTCGACGAGGCCGTGCCGGCGCGGGCCGCGATCTCGTCGCTGCTGCGCCAGCTGCAGCGCCGGGCGAATGCGCGCGACAGCGAGCTGCGGCTCGTCGCCCTCAAGGCCGAGGCTCAGACGGCGACACCCGACGCGCCGTCCGACGCGGCGCCCGCGGCGCCCGCCACGACGGCCGTCGCCGACGGCCTGGCAGCGCTGCCGTTCACCTTCGAGTTCACCGGCAGGTACTTCGACCTGCGCGACATCCTCGCGACGGTGCGCCGTTCGGTCCGCGTGCGCTCCGGCAGCGTGAAGGTCGCCGGGCGTCTGCTGACGATCGACGGGCTGACGTTCACCCGCACCGATTCGAAGTCGACGCAGACCAAGGCCGTGGTCGAGGCCACCGCCTACATCGCCTCCGACGAGGCCTCCTCGCCCCAGCCATCGGCCGCCGCCGCGGCAGCCGCGACCACGGGAGGGTCATGATGCTCCGCAACCTGCTGGACGAGCTCATCCGTAGGCGCCTGTGGCCGATCCCGGCAGTCGCCCTGCTCATCGCACTGGCCGCGCCGGTGCTGTTCCTCAAGTCGACGCCGGCCGTCGTGCCGACGACGGCGCCGGCGTCCCCGGCGACCGGCAGCCTCCCCGAACGCGCCCAGCGCCTGCTCGCAGCGGGCGACGCGGGCGCCACCCGCGGCGGGGCGACCGGCTCGTCGCACGACCCGTTCGAGCCGCCCGCATCGTCCCGCGCCCGGGCCGTGGCCGCCGCCCGCGCGAGCAAGGCGAAGGACGGCCCCTCCAAGGACTCGAGCTCCGACGCCTCGCCGACGGACCCGATCCCGGTCGTCATCCAGAACGCGGACGGCTCCGCGGCGGCGTCTGACAGCGGGTCGCCGAGCACCCCGTCCGCCCCGAGCACCCCCTCCGCCCCGTCCGCTCCGTCCGCCCCGCGCAGCGTCGACGGCGGCTCCGGCTCCACACCGGCGAGCGCGCCGTCCGTGCGCACGGCGTCGGTCGACGTGCGCTTCGGCAAGGGCGTCGACAGCCATCTCCAGCCGTCGATTGCGCCCCGTGAGACGTTCTTCATCCACGGCAAGCTCGCGGCGGTCTTCGTGAAGTACTCGCCGAGTCTGGACAAGGCCGTCTTCGCCGTCGCTCCGGGGATCGTCATCACGGGCCCCGTCAGATGCCGGCTCGACCACGGCGTCTGTCGCTACCTCGACATCCCGGCCGGCTCGTACACGCGGCTGACGATGGTCACCGCCGATGGCACGCTCGCGCGCCGCCGCCTCGACGTCGCGCGCATCGACCGTACGCCGGCGAGTGCCGACACGACGACGACCGCTGCCAAGGACGACAGCGAGAACGCCTGCCTGCTGCGCGAGCTGAAGACGCGGAACCTCGGCGATGCGCCGATCGACCGCGACGCGTGCGAGCGCTAGGGGTCAGACGAGATGTTCACCCGCACACGAATGGAGGACGGTATGACGCTCGCCGAGGTCATGGTCACCATGCTCATCCTCGTCGTCGGCGCTCTCGGGGTCATGACGATGCTCGACACGAGCAACGAGGTCACGACCGCGAACCTCGCCCGCGACGGCGCGATGGGGCTGGTGCGCGAGCAGCTCGAGCGGTCCCGGGAGATCGCCTACCCCAGCCTCACGCAGCCGATCGCCGCTGCCTCCACGATGGTGAACTCCATCAGCGGCTCGAATCTCGGCAGCCTTGTCTCCACGACGACGATCCCTCCCGGCGGCTCTACGGCGTTGCCCGCCGCCACCTTCACGACCAGCCGCCGCAACGTGGTGTACTCGACGACGTTCTCGACCTGCGTGCTCGATGATCCGGCCGACGGCATCGGTGCGACGACAGGCACGCCCTGCACCCCGCTGCCGGCCAGCAGCGGCGGCGGCGGCTCGTCGTCGAGCGGCGGCGGCGCAACGACGCCGGGCCTCAACGTCCTCGGGATCCAGATCACCGGCGGCGGCAGCCTGACGCAGGCCCTCTGCGCCCTCATCGGGCAAAACTCGATCCTCAACGGTCTGATCGGCAACGACGGCACCCTCAGCGGGCTCAGCGCGCTCGTGTCCAGCGGCGCCGACATCGGCCTCTGCGCCAACGGCACGCAGCAGGTCGCGATCGACCGCACCCCCAACGACGCCATCGCCGTGACGAGCGTCGTGCGCTGGTCGACGCCGGCCCCGGGCGGGCAGATCACGCAGCGCACGATGGTCTCCGGACCGCGGGTGACATGATGAGCGCCCCCCGCCATGGCGACGAGCGCGGCTTCACGCTCGTCGAGCTGCTGGTCGCGATGACGATCGGCCTGATTGTCTCGTTTGCCGCGCTCAGCGTGTTCGACGGCTTCAACCGCGGCATCGCGAGCAACCACCGCCTCACCGACGCGCAGGACTCCGCGCGCCGCGAGGTCGCGCAGATGGTGGGCATCCTGCGCGACTCCGGCGCGCCCGCACCGAAGGCCGCCGCGCAGCCGCTGTCGATCGTGTCGGCGGCCGCCAACGACGTCGTCTTCCGCTCGGTGTCGTGGCCCGGCGAGAGCACGACCGGCACGACGGCGGGCACCTACCACACCCAGCGCCTCTGCCTCGACGCGGCAGCGAAGACGGTCTGGTTCGACGGGATCCGCGCAGGCGCCAGCGGGCCGACGACGCCGGGCTCGGCCTGTCCGTCGGCGGCCACCGGCTGGACGCACACGCCGATGGCGCGCAACGTCGTCAACACGACGGCGCTACCCCTCTTCAGGATCGGCACGTCGCCGGTCCGCTCGATCGGGCTGTCGCTCCGTCTCGAGGGCGGTACGATCGCGAGCTCGCGCCCGCTCGAGCTCAACTCGGGCGGGACGGTGCGCGGTGGGGTCGCCCCGCAGGTGACGGCTGGCGATGTGACCGTGACGTGCAACTCCGAGGGCTCCGGCCGGTCGCTGCTGACGCTGAATCTGGCGCCCGGGTCGAAGCTCACCTCGACGGTCGCCTCGACCGTGGCCGGGGCCGGCAAGCTCCTGCTCGGCAGCGGCGTCTCAGGCACGATCAGCCTGACCATCACGGACGTGCTCGGATTGCAAACCCTGGTCTCAAAGGCGGTGAGTTGCTGATGCGTGTGCTTCGCAATGAGGGCGGCAGCGCGCTCGTCACCGCGATCGTCGTCGTCGCGATGATGCTCGTGCTGGGGACGGCGGCGCTCGGCGTCGTGCTCACCCAGACCGACCAGACGCGCAAGGAGCGCACCGGCGAGTCGACGTTCAACCTCGCGGAGGCGACGCTCAACGCGCAGGCCTTCCTGCTCGCCCGCGACTGGCCGCAGACCGTCAATGCTGCGTCCTGCAGCTCGCAGACCGTCAACGGCACGCTGACCTTGCCGGCTCCCTCCGCGGTGACCCTGCGCGATCAGGTGCAGCGGCTCCTCGCGCAGACCTACGCCGGCGAGGCGAACGCCGCGACCTCGCAGTGGTGGGTGACGACCTGCGCGGAGGGAACCCCCGCCCGCGAGTCGTGGGACTCGAGCCTGCTCAGCGGTCCCTCGTACGACTCGTCGCCCGCAAGCACCGGGCCGCGCCGGATGTGGGTGCGCGCCGAGGCGAGCGTCGATGGCCGCAAACGCGCCGTGGTCGCGCTCGTGCAGGCCGGCCAGGCGCCGGTCTACCCCAACCTCGCCCTCGTCACGGGCACGATCGGCGGCGATCTCGGCAGCACGCTCGCGACGATCACCAACGGCGCGCTGGCCGGCAGCCTGCTCAGCCTGCTCATCGACCAGGAACCGATGTTCGTCGGCGACGTCGGCCTGCGCTGCTCGCTGCTGAACTCGACGACCCTGCTCGGCTGCATTTCGGGAATCTTCACGCTCACGTCGGCGACGCCGCTCGGGCCGCTGTTGCAGGCCAACAACTATGTCCACTTCGCCTCCGACAACGTGATCAGCGCCGACCAGGTCGCACAGCTGCGCCAGCAGGCCTACCGCCAGCGCCCGACGCCGACGACGAGCACGGTCGCAAACGGCGCCGCCTGCCTGCCGTCGCCCAGCGCCGGCAAGGTGATCTTCATCGACAAGGTCGGCGACGGCACCGGGTCGTGCATCCTCAACACGGCTGCCAACCCGAGTGCCAAGGCGCTGGTCGTCGCCTCCGGCGGCGTCCAGGTCCAAGGCGGCGGGACGTTCACGGGCGTCATCCACACGCTCCGCGGGAAGGCCCTCGCCGGCGACGTCGCCGACGTGCGCATCTCGAACGGCTCGCGTGTCGACGGGGCCGTCTTCGCCGACGACAACTCCGCCCTCGGCGCCAAGCGCCACGGCCAGGTGCGGGTCATCGTGCCGCCGCCGACCTGCGCCGGGATGATCGTGAACGTGCTCCTGTGCAACCTGCTCGGGCTGCTGAGCTTCCTCGGCGTAGATGCCACCCCGCTCCTGCCGCAGCTCAGCCCGTACCTGCCGGCGATCACGTACAACGCGGCCGTGGTCAACGCCGTGACGACGTTCAACGACTCGGCGATCGTGGCCGGCACCTTCCGCCAGGTCGCGCCGATGTACTGATCCACAGAAGACGGTCACCGTGACGTGCCGCCGCGGTTTGGCGGCGGGTCGCGGCGGGGAGATCGGCTCGCGACGCGGGGCTGCGGTCGGGCTAGGCAGCCTCGCGTAGTGCTTCCAGCTCGCGCAGCCCGGCCAGGCGCGCGAGCGCCTTCTCCTCGAGCTTGCGCGTCTCGGGCTGGGTGATGCCGAGCCGCCGGCTCGTCTCGCGCAGGCCGACGGGTCCGTCGGCGCCGTCGACGCCGTAGCGCAGCTCGACGACCTTGCGCTCCTGATCGGGCAGCTCGGCGAGCGCCTGGCGGATCGCCTCGTCGCGCAGCGCCACCTCCACCTCCTCCGCCGGCCCGGCACGCTCGTCGCCGAGCAGCTCGCCGAGCGCGGTCTCGCCGTCGTCGCCGACCGGCCGTTCGAGGCTCGTCACCGTGCGCGCAATGTCGCCCATCGCCTCGACCTGGGCGAGCTCGAGCTCGGCCTCCTCGGCGATCTCCTCGTTCGTCGGCTCACGTCCGAGCCTCGTGGCCAGGGCGCGTCGCGTGCGCTGGATCTTGCGCTCGCGCTGGGCGATGTTCGTCGGGACGCGGATCGTGCGCGCCTTGTTCTCGATTCCGCGCTGGATCGCCTGGCGGATCCAGTAGGTCGCGTACGTCGAGAACTTGAAGCCCCGCCGCCAGTCGAACTTCTCGGTCGCGCGAATGAGCCCGAAGATGCCCTCCTGGATGAGGTCGAGCAGCGGCAGCTCGTTCTGCGGGTACTTCTTGGCAATCGAGACGACGAGGGCGAGGTTGGAGTTGATCATCCGCTCCTTCGCGGCGGAGTCGCCCTGCTCGATGCGCTTGGAGAGCTCCACCTCCTCGGCGGCCGTCAGCAGCGGGTGGCGGCGGATCTCGTTGAGGAAGAGCCCGAGGGCGTCGGTCGTCGCGTGCGCGAGGCCGCCGTTGCCGTAGTCGGTCTGCGGCACGTCGGTGCGCCCGCAGTCGTCGGAGACGTCGATCCCGCGCGCCTCGAAGGCATCGTGCAGCGCGGGGAGGTCGTCGTCGTCGACATCGAGGCGGCGCGCGAGCGCGTCGAGCTCGGAGAGGCTGACGCAGCCGTTCTCCTCGGCGCGCTCGAGGAGCGTGGCCAGCGGGGTGGGAGGGTTGTCGAGGTCGAGATCCATGTCGATCAGCGGGGCGTACCCGGTCGCGCCCGGGTTCAACGACGAGCGTATCGCGCCGGAGCATCCGGCCCCACCCGCCGAGTGGGGGCGGTCAGGCTCAGCGCTGGCGGTTGCGCTTGCGCTGCTGGCGGGCTGCCTTCGCCTTGGCGCGGCGCTGGCGCTGCTGGCGCTCGCGCTCACGGGCCGACAGCTTCGTGTCGATCGGCGTGTGGGAGCGCTCCTGAACCGGCGCAGCGCGATGGGCGTCGCGCAGGATGATCCAGGCGATCGCGGCCAGAACCGCCATCGCCGAGCCGAAGATGAGCGCGAGCTGCAGGGTGCTCAGCCCGCCGTCGTCGTTGGCGTCGGAGTTGGCCGGGGCCGGCGGTGGCGGCTCGTCCTGCGTCAGCGACGGGGGCGCGCTCGGGCCGAGCTGCGCGGCCGCGATCGGGCACGGCGCGAGGCTCACGAGCAGGGCGGCGAGGGCGATCGCGAGGCGGCGCACGCCGCCGAGCCTATCCGGCCGGCGCGCGGATCCCCAACCGCGCAGAGCGCCATCTAGACTCCGCGCCATGGCGAAGCAGCGACAGGTCCGGATCGAGCAGAAGAGCGCGCTGGCGGCGATGGCGCAGCTCGAGGAGCGCTCCGACGACGAGCTCGCGGCCGAGACGAAGTATCGCGCCGCCGCGCAGGCGATCCTCGGCGCGCGCGCCTCCGAGCGCTACGACTCGCAGGCGGCGCGGGAGCACTTCCGCAAGGCGATCGCGGCCGCCCGACCGCAGGAGCGGATGCAGCTTCGCCGGATGGCGGAGGCGTCGTTGGCCCTCGCCGAACGCCGCCCGGACGACCTCAAGGCGGCGGTCGAGAAGCTCGGCCAGCAGGCCCCGTCGAGCCGGCAGCTCTTCATCCTGCGGATCATGGGACTCGTCGCGCCGGCGCCCGGCGCGAGCCTCGCGATGAAGGCTCGCAGCGCACTGATCATCCTCGCGATCGTCGTCACGCTGCTCGTGGTCGGCGCCGGCGTCGCGGCGCTTGTCCTGCTGCCGTTCGGCGGCGGGTCGGTCGTCGGCACGATCTTCCTCGGCCTACTCGTCGTCATCCTCGCGCTCGCCGTCCTCGGCTTCGTCGGAAGACGCCGCCAGGCAGCGGCGAAGGCCAAGGCGCGCGCCGCGCGCTCGGGCGGCTGATGTGCGGCCGCTTCACGCTCGCGACGCCTGATCCGTCCCAGATCCGGGCGCGCTTCCCGATCGGAGAGCGCCTCGAGGTGCGCCGCCGCTACAACGTCGCGCCCGGCGACGACGTGCTGGCCGTCGTGAACACGAGGGAGTCGCAGCCCGCGGGGGCGCTGCTGCGCTGGGGCCTCGTCCCGCACTGGGCGTCGGACCCGCGCGACCTCGGCGTCACGACGATCAACGCGCGCGCGGAGACGGTCGCCGAGCGCCCCGCCTACCGCGACGCGTTCGCGCGCCGGCGCTGCCTCATCGTCGCCGACGGCTTCTACGAGTGGTCGGCCGGGACGCCGCACTGGATAACGCGCGAGGACGGTGCGCCGTTCGCGTTCGCCGGGCTGTGGGCATCATGGCGCCCGCGGACCGAGGAGCCCGTCGAGCCGCTGCGCAGCTGCGCGATCGTCACGACCGCCGCGACCGGCCCGGTGCGCGCGCTGCACGACCGCATGCCCGTGATCCTCGCGCCCGACGCCGAGCGCGCCTGGCTGGACCCCGAGACCCCCGCGCCGGTACTGCACGAGCTGCTCGGAGCGTCCGGCACGACGCTCGTCACCCGCCCCGTGAGCCGCGCCGTCAACGACGCCCGCCACGACGCGCCCGACTGCCTGGACCCGCCGGAGCAGGCGGCGTTGTTCTAGCGCCTGCCTACAGACCTATTGCCGGGTTGCTTCCGTGGGATGGTCGGCCGTGGCGAGGCCGCGTCATTTCCTTGGTTTTGGTGGAGAGTGCGCGGATCCGTTGGGGTTGCTCGCATGGCCCCAGACCGAACCATCATCGGCCAAGCGCAAGCCAGTACCGCTGCGGGCCACCAGCTGACCGAGAGGCGTTACCGCTGGGCGCGGGCGTACCGCGATGGCGAGATGGTCTGCGGCCGCGTCGAGCTCACCGTCAGCGTGGACACTCGGCTGGGTCTGGCGCCGCGCGAACGTCGTCGTTTCGCTGCACGGTTCCTAGAGCGATTGGACCCCGTGTTGCGTACGGAGTTGGCCGAGCTTGTCCGTCGCCGTGGTGCGTACGCCCGGCGCGCCGCCGAGCGCGTGCGCCCGGTTGAGATCGTCTTTGACGATCCCCGCCTGGGTCGCCAGCGGATCGTCGGCCGGCTCCAGGCACCGCAACTGCGACACGGTGATCTGTACGAGATCGAGTTCGGTCTACACGAGCCGACGCCATGACCGGCCGTCCAACGGATCGCTTGTCGGGCGACGAGATCATGGCGCTGAAGTTCGCGGCTCATCGTCAGCTCGCGCGCTGGTCGAACAAGCGCGACCTGAGCCCGCATCGGCACGCCCAGCGCGCCGCCCTCGTGCGCGCCGTCCGCACCCTCCAAGACAAAGCCTTCGCCCACGGCTGCGAGCTGCACGCGCCGGACGAGGAGTAGCCGGTGCCGACAGGCGCAGACTCCCCTACCGCTTGCCGTGGCGACCGACTCCAACGCCTGCGTTGCGCGCGGCTCCCCTGGAGCGCTCAGGCGGCCAGTAGCGTTCGGCCACGTGACCGAGATCGAGTCGTCTCGATGGACGATCCACGGCGAGCGAGTCGTGGACGAGACTCGACGCCTGCGCCTCAGCATCGCCGAGGTCGAGCTGCCCGACGGCGTTCGGTTCGAGCAGTACGTGCTACGGCTCCCCAAGGCCGCAATCATGGTCGTGCTTGATGATCCGGGAGAGCGAGTGCTCATGATGTGGCGACACCGCTTCATCATCGACCGCTGGGTCTGGGAGCTGCCCGGTGGTTACGTCGATCCCGATGAAGACCCGGCCGTCACGGCAGCACGGGAGGTTGAAGAGGAGACCGGCTGGCGTCCTCGGGAGGTTCGCCCCTTAGTCAGCTTTCAGCCGATGCTTGGCAGCGCGGACGCGGAGAACCTGCTGTTCGTCTCCCACGGTGCCGAGCACACAGGACAACCGCCGGACATCAACGAGACCGAGAAAGTGGAGTGGATTCCACTCGCGTCGGTACCCGAGCGGATCGCACGCGGCGAGATCGCAGGCGCAGGCTCGCTCGTCGGACTACTCCACGTCCTGACCTTCAAGCCCGCCTAGGCTAGATAGCTCCCAACGAGCGGATCTGCTCGCGTAGCTCTCGCACCTGCGGTACCGCTGCGTGCGGTTCAAGCTGGCGTCGAAGATCAGCGAGGTAGCCACGGCCACGAGCTGATCGAATACCCCTCGCCATGATCACTGATTGACGGCCGAGTTCGCAGGCCGCATCGAGTTCGCCACCGTCAGCACGAATCCGGGCAAGCAGTACCGTGTTGAACAGGCGGCCGCGCTCGTAGCCCTCGCTCATCCGCAGTGATCGGACCGCAAAACGCTCGGCAGGCGACGCTTCGCCCAGCGCGTGTAGCGCGTGGGCGAACTTCGCCGCCAAGTACGCCCGGTCGAAGTACTCAAGCCAAGTCGGCCGATGTTCGTCGCGGGCAGCATCGAGCGAGCGCTCGGCCTCGCGCATCGCCACAAGACAAGCCCGAGCGTCCCGACGCAGGGCGTGGCCATGAGCTTCCATTGCCGCCGCCTCAGACCTACATCAGTGGGTAGGGTTCATCTGATGCCGGTCGGGTGGACCGGCGGGCCGGTCGCTGGTTGATCGGTGTGTGACGTAGAAAAGCCCCGCATTGCGGGGCTTTTCTGTCCGGTCCGGCCGTCACCATTCGGGGTGTGAGCAACGAATTCGTGGCGGTGGGCCGAGCTCACCCAGGGGGTGCGCATGAGACACGGTGACAGGGGCGCCGGACAGCTTGCGGTTATCGCGGACGATCCGTCGCTGACGCCGCACGCGGGCTGGCGGTCGTCGGCGATCTCGCGCGCCATCTCGGCTTGGTCGGGCTGATCGACGGCGAGCTGGCGTTGGAGCGTCGCGCGCGGGCGATCAAGACGCGCCGCCGCAGTGTGTCGGCGGGCGCGCTGGTCGTCAGCCTGGCGGAGTGCCAGCTGGCCGGTGGTGCGTTCTTCGGCCATCTGGAGGATCTGCGCGCCGACACTGCCGGGGCCGCGCTGCGCGCGGTCGGCGACGTGCCGTCGGCGTCGGCCGCGTTGCAAGTCAGCAAGCGCTTCCGCCGCGTGCATTGCCAGCGCGTCGAACGGGCGATGAGTCGTGCCGGACAGCGGCTGGATCGCGCGCTGGGACGCGAGGCGGGCGAGCCGGTCACGATCGATCTCGACGCGACCCAGATCACCGTCTACGGCCGCTCAAAGGACGGCGCGGCGCGCTGTCGGACCGGGCAGCTCAGCTACGCGCCGCATATCGCGTTTTGGGCGCAGCGCGGCCGCGCGCTGACCGGTGAGCTGGTCGGCGGCAATCAGGAGCGCCTGGCGGGCGCGGCGTGCGCGACGATCGCGACGCGCGCGATCGCGCTGCTGGCCTCGGGGCACGGGCCGCTGGACATGCGCCTGGACTCGGCGTATTACGCCGTCGACCTGCTGCACCGCCTGCGCAAGCACAACGCGCGCTTCACGGTCTCGGTCCCGCGCAGCAAGGCGATGTGGAAGACGCTCGCCGAGATCCCCGACCACGCCTGGACGGACGCGCTTGGGATGGCGGGCGCGCAGGTCGCCGAGACGACCTACCGGCCGGGCGGCTGGCAGCACGAGCCGCTGCGGCTCATCATCCGCCGCGTCGCGTTTGGGGCCGAGCAGATC
>JBPCJA010000001.1:0-13556 GCA_051005755.1 Solirubrobacteraceae bacterium | reverse complement strand
GGCCTGTTCGCGCACTGGCGCTGGGGCGTGCGCCCTGACGGCTGGACGATGGGAGCCCGGTGAGCTGCGAGGCTCACGCCGGGTTCTGCGAGCGCCGGGGGGTGAGATTCCCCCCGGCGACTCACCTTCTCGACGATGCAGCTCGAACTGCTGGAGATGCTCGACGGCGAGCACTACGCGCTGGCGGCGAGCTATGCGCTTGCGAGCGTCGCCGCAGGGTTCTTCGCGGTCGCGGTGGCGACGAACGTCGTCCGGCGTGGGCGGCTCGCCCCATGAGCCTGCCCGTCCTGCTGGCGATCGGCGTCCTCGGCGGCGCCGGCTCGATCGCGCGCTTCCTGCTCGACGGCGCCGTCGCGGCGCGGTTCGGACGCGACTTCCCGTATGGCACGCTCGCCGTCAATCTCTCCGGCTCGCTGGCGCTCGGGCTGCTCGTCGGGGCCGCGCTCGCCAGCGACGCCTACCGGCTGGCCGGCACCGGCCTGCTCGGTGCCTACACGACGTTCAGCACCTGGGCGCTGGAAAGCCATCGGCTCGGTGAGGACGGCCAGCTGCGTCTCGGCGCGCTGAACTTCGCCGTCAGCCTCGTGCTGGGCGTGGGCGCCGCTTGGTTCGGCCGGCGCCTCGGAGCGGCGCTGTGAACGACGACTGCCTGAAGCTCACGACGTACTTCGGGGAGCGCGATCGCGCAGGCGGCGCCTTCGTCGCCGACGCCTTGACCGAGATCTACGCGCGCCACGGGCTGCAGATCAGCATCGTCATGCGCGGCGTCGAGGGCTTCGGCACCAAGCACCTGCTGCGCACCGACCGGCTGCTGTCGCTCTCCGAGGACCTCCCGGTCGTGTCGGTGGCGGTCGACAGCCCGCATCGAGGCCGCCCTCCGGGAGGTCGAGGCGGTCGCCTTCGGTGGGCTCGTGACGCTCGAGCGCGCGCGGATGCTCTGGGCTCCGATCGACGCCGTCGAGCTGCCCGCCGACCTGCACGAGGCGACAAAGCTCACGGTCTACGTCGGACGCCACGAGCGCGTCGGGCGGGCGCCCGCGCACGAAGCGCTCGTCGCGCTCCTGCACGCGCGCGGCGTCGCCGGGGCGACAGTCCTGCTCGGCGTCGACGGGACCGTCGGCGGCGAGCGACGGCGCGCGCGGTTCTTCGAGCGCAACGCCGGCGTCCCGCTCATGGTCGTCGCCATCGGCGAGGGTGCGCGGATCGCCGCCGTACTGCCGGAGCTCGGGGCGTTGCTCGTGCGGCCGCTCGTGACGCTCGAGCGCGTGCGGGTCTGCAAGCGCGACGGCGAGCGGCTCGCCGAGCCGCGCCATGTGCCCGCGAGCGACCCATCGGGCCTCGGGCTGTGGCAGAAGCTCACGGTCCATGCCGGCGAGCAGTCGCGTCACCACGGCCATCCGCTGTCAGGCCAGCTCGTGCGCGCGCTGCGTCGGTCCGGCGCCGCCGGCGCGACGAGCCTACGCGGCATCTGGGGCTACCACGGCGACCATCCGCCGCATGGCGACACGCTCTGGCAGCTGCGCCGCCGGGTCCCGGTCGTCACGGTCGTCGTGGACACGCCGCCGCGCATCCGCGAGCTCTATGCGATCGTCGACGAGCTCACCGACGAGACCGGACTCGTGACGAGCGAGATCGTGCCGGCACGCCGCGTCGGCGATCCGCAGCACGCCCGCGGCGGCCTGCGCCCAGCGGCGCGGATCCGCTGAGGCGCAGGTCGGCCCCCGGCGAGTCGCGGCCGTGGGGCGCGTTGCGCATGACATGCGTGCGCAAAGCGCCCCGGCCCGCGCTCCATCTGAGCGCTGCGGCCGCAGGCGCTCCACCTCAGGACGGCGGATGATGATGGCGACCGTGTCGCGTTTTCCCTCCATGTGGAGGAGAACGCGACACGGCGCGTCGGAGTCCCAGCGCGGCGAGCCGGCCCCGGACCGATGGCTAGCGGCAGCCCGCTGCGGGTATCCGCCCCCGTCCGCATTCGCACACGACCTCGCGAGGAGCACCTCATGATCGGATTCATCGTCGCCGGCCTCGTCATCGGCCTGCTGGCCCGCCTGCTGCTTCCAGGCCGGCAGCGGATCGGGCTGCTCTGGACGCTCGGCCTCGGCGTCCTCGGCTCGGTCGTCGGAGGCGTCGTCGCCAACCTCATCGGCAGCGGCGACATCATGGAGCTCAACGTCTTCGGGTTCATCGTCGCCGTCATCGCCGCGGTGGCCCTGCTCGCCGCAGCCGAGCGCGCGGGCATCGGGTCGGGCTCCGGGCGCGGGCGCCTCGAGCACCGGTAGCTCGGGCGAACCTCGATGTCGAGGATGAGACGATCGAGACCGCCGAGCTCTTCGAGAAGCTGCGATTGCGTCCAGACGAGATCCCGACAGACCCCTCCAGTCCGGCAAGTGCGCTGAGGCCGGTGTGCGACGCAACAACGCCGGCGCGATGCAGCCCGCGCGACACGTGCGCTACTCCTCCTCGGGCCCGTCGTGGGTGCGCTGCTCGTCCGGGCTGTCCTCCTGCGCCCGCTTGGCCTCTTCTGCCCGCCGCGCGGCTTGCGCCTGACGGGCGGCGTTCTCCTGCCTGAGCTGCTCGGCGCGCCGTCGCTCGGCCGACCGCCTGGTGGCGTCGGACTGCCTGCGCTGCTCGGCCTCCCTGGCCTGCTCGGCCCGCAGGCGCTGGGCCCGCTCCCCGCCATCGCGCCTGGCGCGCTCGGAGCCGTCATCGCTCGGCCCGCCGATGCTCTGCGCGGCACCCTCGGCCTTCGCGGCGTCGGCGCCGACCGCGTCGGCCTGCTTGCGCTCCCGCGCCTGCGTGCCCTGTCCGGCCTGCTGCGTCCGTTGTCCTGTGGAGCCCGACCGCGCCTCATGACCGCCCGCCGCGTCGCGCTTGGCATCGGCGTCCGAGCCGGCAGCCGGAGTCGACCCCCGGGGCACATCCGGAGTCCCGCTCGTGAGCGCCCAGCCACCGAGCATCAGAGCGACCACGACGGCGACGAGGCCGAGTACCAGCGGCAGTGGCTTGCGCACGTCCGAAGGCTCCTTGGTTGTCGGGCGAGGCGACGCTAGCGACGAACGCTGAGATGCCGATGAGAACGGCGGGGCGGGGCATCCGGGACCGATGGACGAGTCGGCTACATTCCGTTGCATGAGCAACCTTGTCCTCGTCGGCGGTCCCACCGGCCAGCCGCCGGCGTCGGAAGACCGGCCGTCCGACGGCGAGGCGCTGGACGCCTACTCGCGCGTCATCACGACCGTCGCGCGCGACCTCGCGCCGTCGGTCGCGAACCTGCGGGTGTATCGCCGTGTCCGCGGCGGGCGCCGCGTCGCCAGCGGCGGCTCGGCGTTCGTCCTGGCGGGCGACGGCTTCCTCGTCACCTCCGCCCACGTCGTCGAGGGCGCGGCGTCGGGCGGCGTCGCCTCGTTCGTCGACGGGCGCGAGCTGCCGTTCGCCGTCGTCGGCAGCGACGCGCTGTCCGATCTCGCGCTGCTGCGCGCCGAGGCGCGCGATCTCGTCCCGGCGCCGCTCGGCGACGCGGCCACGCTGCGCGTCGGCCAGCTCGTCGTGGCGATCGGCAACCCCAACGGCTTCGCCGGGTCGGTGACCGCGGGGGTCGTCTCGGCGCTCGGCCGCTCGCTGCCGGTCCGCTCGGGCAGCGCACGGCGCGTCGTCGACAACGTCATCCAGACCGACGCCGCCCTGAACCCGGGCAACTCGGGAGGGGCGCTCGTCGACGGGCGCGGGCGCGTCGTCGGCGTCAACACTGCCGTGGCCGGGATCGGCCTCGGGCTGGCGGTCCCGATCGACGAGCACACGCGCCGGATCATCGCTGCGCTCATGGCCGACGGTCGCGTGCGCCGCGCGTACCTCGGCATCGGGGGAGGGGAGCGGCCACTGCCGCCGCGGATCGTCGCGAGGCTCGGCCGCGACCGCGGGATCGAGGTCGCGGAGATCGTCGACGGCTCGCCCGCCGGCGAGGCCGGCCTACGGCCGGAGGACCTCCTCGTCGAGGCCGCGGGGCGCGAGCTGCGCAGCGTCGGCAACCTCCAGCGGCTCATGACGGAGGAGATGATCGGCCGCGCGATCGAGCTCGTCGTCGTCCGCGACGGTCAGGAGCGGCGCATGTCGATCACGCCGCGCGAGCTCCCGACGTCCTGATCAGACGGGCGGTCCCTTGCCGCCGAGCAGCTCGAGCTCGACCATCTCCCAGCTGTCGACGACGGCGCCGAGCTCGTCGGCCGCCGCGAGCAGGAGCACGGCGAGCTGCTCGCCGCAGCCCTCGCGGGCGACCGCCTTGCCGTAGCGCGCGACCCGGCTCATCTAGAAGACCACCGTGCGGTTGCCGACGCGGATGACCCGGTCCTCGCAGTGCCAGCCCACGGCGCGCGAGAGGACGCTGCGCTCGACGTCGGCGCCACGACGCTCGAGGTCCGCCGCGCTGTCGCGGTGGGAGGCGCGGACGACGTCCTGCTCGATGATCGGCCCGTCGTCGAGCTCCTCGGTGACGTAGTGCGCGGTGGCGCCGACGAGCTTGACGCCCTTGTCGCTCGCGCGCGCGTAGGGCCCGGCGCCGGCGAACGCGGGCAGGAACGAATGGTGGATGTTGATCATCGGCACGCCGACGGACTCCAGGAACGCGCCCGAGAGCACCTGCATGTAGCGCGCGAGGACGACGAGGTCGAAGTTCCCCGCGAGCAGCTCGATCTGGCGCCGCTCGGCCGCGGCCTTCGTCTCACCCGTCACCGGGACGTGGACGAACGGGACCGCGAACGCCCGGACCTGGTCGGCGAGATCGGCGTGGTTGGAGATCACGAGGCCGATGTCGAGCTCGAGCTCGCCGCGACGCGCGCGCCACAGGAGGTCGAGGAGGCAGTGGTCGTAGCGGCTGACCATGATCGCGACGCGCTTGGGAACACCGGCGTCGGTGAGCTGCCACTCCATGCGAAACGGCTCGGCGACCTCGGTTGCGAACGAGCGGTGCAGCTCGACGCGCGCGGCGGCGAGGTGCGCAAGGTGAAAGACCGTCCGCAAGAAGAACGTCCCGTCCTCGGGATCGGTCGAGTATTGGTCGGATTCGATGATGTTCGCGCCGCGCTCGTACAAGAAGCGCGACACGGCCGCGACGATCCCCGGCCGGTCCGCGCACGACACGAGCAGGCGCCCGATGTCGGGGCTGGCGCTGCGGCCGGTCGCCGGGACGGCGGTCATCGGTGGGGGAGCCTAGGGATCTGGGGGATACTTGCTGACGTGGCGAGCCGCGTCATCCTCTTCTCCACGGATTCCTGCACGTTCTGCGTCCACGCGAAGTCGCTGCTCACGAAGCGGGGGGTGGCGTTCGAGGAGGTCAACCTCGGTGAGCACCCGGAGCTGCAGGCCGAGCTGGCGAGCGTCACGGGCCTGGACAGCTTCCCGCAGATCATCGTCGACGGCGAGCCCCTCGGCGGGCTGAACGAGCTGCGGGCGGCCGACAAGAGCGGAACGCTGGCCGCGTGGAGCGGTGAACGGCGGACTTGATCGTTCCGTTACTCTTTGACGGGACGCCTCTGTTGCTCCTCCGTCACATCCTCCTGATCGCCGCCGGCTGAGGGCCGGCCGCGCCTCTTGGCGCGGCCATCCGGTCCTTGTTCCCGGCGCGCGTGTGCGCGCCCGATCTGGAGGGTTTCATCTTGTTCGTTGAAGAAGTTGGCCCGCAGGGGGATCTTCCCCCGCGGGTGCCGGACGATTGGTTCGTCGGCTTTCACCGTGGCCTGGCCGCCCGTTTCTGGCGAGCGGCCGGCGCCACGATGGCCGACGCAGACATGCGGCTCATTCGCGAGCTGCTCGGATTGGCCGAGGGGTCCTCGGTGCTCGACGTGCCATGCGGAGACGGGCGGCTGACGGTCCGCCTCGCCGCGTGCGGGTACGTCGCGACCGGCATCGACCTCGCCGCCGGCGAGCTCGAACATGCGCGCCGGGCCGCCGCGGACGCCGGTGTGGACGCGAGGTTCGTCGTCGGCGACCTGCGGGCGCTGCCCGACGTCGGGCTCGTCGACGGGGTCCTGAGCTGGGGCAACAGCTTCGGCTACCTCGTGCCGGCAGACACGGCTCGCTCGCTGACGGCCATGCATCGGGCGCTGCGGCCCGGCGGACGTCTGGTGCTCGAGTCGCACACGGTCGCGGAGTCGCTGCTCGTCGGGGGGATCAGCCCGCAGGCCGAGTACACGTTCGGTGGCGTGCGCATGACGGCCACGAACCGCTACCGCGCAGCCGAGAGCCGGATGGAGTCCGACTACGTCTTCGAAGACGAAGACGGCGTGATCGAACACGCCTGCGGGGCCCATCACGTGCACACGACGGGGGAGGTCGTCCGCCTGCTGCAGGGCGCGGGCTTCCGAGACGTCGTGCTGCTGGACGGTGACGGTACGAGCCCCTACGAGCTGGGCTCGCGGCGGCTCATCGCGGTCGCCACGGCGTAGGTCTGACGCCACGGCCGGAGGTACGCCTCCGGCCGTGGCCGACCGCGCCCGCGGCACGCGTCCCTGCAGCCGTCAGGCGCGCCACACGGTGTCGCCGAGCGCCTTCGTCGTGAGGGTCACGCCGTCGCGGGCCGCGGCCTCGCCCCTCCGGCGCCAGTAGTCGAGCAGGACCTGCGGGGGCGGCTCCTCGTACATCAGCGCGACGACGACCGGCCGGCCCTTCAGGGTCGGATACGCGCTCACCATCTGGCCCTCCAGCGCGTAGCGCAGATAGGTCGCGAGCTTGCGCTTCAGACGCCTGCGCTCCGACCCGTCGGACGACCATGCTCCCGTCTGGATGATCGACAGCAGCGCGTTGCCGTCGACGTCCTCGGCGATGACATCGATCTCGTCGGGATCGTCGATGCCCGGCATGCATGCAGGGTACGACTGCGTCGCCGCGCGTGCACGGTCGCCACATTGCGTCTTGTGCGATCGAGCTGACCGGTATATCTTCGCGCCGCGTCGCTGGAGGCGCCGAACCCGACACGGAGGTAGTCGGCACATGAGGAGCCTCACACACCGGATCACCGCCGTTGTCCTTGCCTTGGCGGCGCTCGCCGCGACGGCTGGCGGGGCCCTGGCCCAGGAACCACCGCCGACCTGGCAGGCGTGCCCACCGCCTGCGTCCGGGCCGCCGACTCCGAATCAGGAGTGCGCCGCGGTCCGGGTGCCGCTCGACTACGCAACGCCCAAGGCAGACACGATCGAGGTCGCCATCTCGCGATTGCGCACCGCGAAGCCCGAGCTGCGGCGCGGCGTGCTGCTGCTGAACCCCGGCGGACCAGGCGGCGCAGGGCTCGATCTCCCCGGCCTGTTCGCGCGCCTGCTGCCCGCAGGCGTCCTGGACCGGTACGACCTCGTGGGATTCGACCCGCGTGGCGTGGGCCGCAGCTCTCCGATCACGTGCGATCTCAGCGCGGCCCAGCAGGACGGCAGCCGGCTTCTCCCATGGCCCGCGCCCGGCGGCTTCTCGGAGAACGCCGCGTTTGCGTATGGCATAGCCCAGGCGTGTGCGGGCGCGCGTACCGCCGCCCTGCTGCCGTTCATCACGACGGCCAACACCGCCCGCGACATGGATCGGGTCCGCGCCGCCCTGGGAGAGGAGAGGATCTCCTATCTGGGCTACTCCTACGGCAGCTATCTCGGCACCGTCTACACCTCCCTCTTCCCGGATCGCAGCGACCGCTTCGTGCTGGACAGCAACGTCAGCCCGCGGCGCGTCTGGCGCGAGATGTTCCGTACCTGGGGCCCTGCGATCGAGACTCGCTTCCCCGACTTCGCCCGTTTTGCGGCGGAGCGCAACCACATCTACCGCCTGGGCGCCAGCTCCGCCGACGTGCGCAGGCTCTACTTCGAGCTGGGCGCACGCCTGGACCGCTCGCCGCTCACGCTGCCCGACGGCACCGTGGTCACCGGGAACCTGTTCCGCGAGGTGACGCGCCAGCTGCTCTACAGCAATGCAGCCCTCCCGGACCTCGCGGAGCTGTGGCAGCTGCTGAACACGAACGTGCCCACCGCGCGCGAGCGCGTCTCGGTCCTGCTCGCGACGCTGTTTCCTGACGTTCCGGGCGACAACGCTACGGCCGCGCTCCTGGGAGTCGTCTGCGACGACGCCCAGTGGCCCGAGGATCCGGAGCGCTACCGACTCGACTCACTCGAGGACGGCAGCCGGTTCCCGCTCGCGGGCGCCATGGCAGCCGGCATCTGGCCGTGTGCCTACTGGCCGTTCGAACCGCGCGAGGCGCCCGTGACCCCCAACGATCGTGGGCCCCGAAACGTGCTCCTCGTCCAAGGGCTCCGCGACCCCGCCACCCCGTATGAGGGCGCGCTGGAGCTGCGGGCCGCGCTGCCGGACCGCTCGCGCCTCGTGACCGCCGATGTGGGCGGGCACGCCGTCTCCTACGGGATCCTCGGCAACGTCAACTCCTGCGCGGACGCGGAGGTCACGGCGTTCCTGCTCGAAGGAGCGCTGCGCGATCGATCCTGCTCGTCCGACCCGCCGGCCCGAACGTTCGCGACCGCGCCGGCGGACCGACGGCCGGCGATCGAGGAGCTCGGTCGACGGATGCGGCAGCTGTCGGTGCCCTGAAACGCCGCAGACGACGCGGCGCAAGCGGTGGCCGGCGCCGCTCTAACATCGCTGGGAGTGGACTACCTCGCGCCTGACTTCAGCACAGCGGCACTGGTCACGATCGACACCCAGGTCGACACGCTCGACGACCAGCCTCTGGCAGTGCCGGGAACGTCTGCGGTCGTGCCCAGGATCGCCGCGCTCGCGGCGGTCTTTCGAGACGCCGGCCGCCCGATCGTCCACATCGTCCGCCTCTATCGCCGGGATGGCAGCAACGTCGACCTCTGCCGGCGGTCGGCCGTTCAGGCGGGAGCGAGGATCCTTGCGCCCGGATCGAGCGGGTCGCAGCTGGCGCCGGGGATCGTCGAGCGTCCAGCCTCGTTTGCGCTCCGGGCCGGGCAGCTTCTGGAGGGGCGACCGCAGGAGGTGGGACCGGGGGAGGTCGTCATGTACAAGCCGCGCTGGGGTGCCTTCTATGAAACTCCGCTGGAGGACCATCTGCGACTCCATGGCGTCTCCACCATCGTGTTCTGCGGCTGCAACTTCCCCAACTGCCCGCGTACGTCGATCTACGAGGCCAGCGAACGAGACTTCCGTGTCGTGCTCGCACAGGACGCGATCTCCGGCCTCTACGAGAAGGGCCTCCAGGAGCTCGGAAACATCGGCGTGCGGCTGATGGCGACCGCGGAGGTCGTCGACGCCCTGGCGCCTCCGACGCCGGTGGTCGACCATGCTCGGGTGGCCGCCCGCGAGTGACTGAGAGGCTCTCGCGATCGCTGACACCGACCATGGAGCTCCGGTCCGGATCCTGCTCGTCTCGGGAAGCCTGCGGAGCGGATCGACGAACACCGCACTGCTGCAGACCGCGCACGCGCTGACGCTGGAGGGGGTCGTCACGAGCGTCTACGACGGGCTGATCGACCTTCCTCACTTCAACCCCGACGAGGACGTCGACGGCGAGCCGCTCGCTCCCGCCCCGGCGGATCTGCGCGCCCAGCTCGACGCAGCCGACGCGATCCTGTTCTCGACGCCCGAGTACGCCGGCACGCTGCCGGGGTCGTTCAAGAACCTCCTGGACTGGACCGTGGGCGGTGGGACCTACGACAAGCCCGTCGCGTGGGTCAACGCCTCTGCCTCGCCGACGGGCGCCGCGGGGGCCCACGATTCGCTGCGCAAGGTCCTCACGTACACGGGCACCGACATCGTCGAGCGCGCCTGCACGCGCATCTCGGTGCCGCGCAGCAGCATCGGTCCGGACGGGCTCGTCGCCGACCCGGCGGTCGGCGAGCGCCTCGCCGGCGTCCTGACCGCGCTCGCCGAACACGTCGCCGAGCGCCGCCGGACAGACGACGCCTAGCACCTAGCCGATCGGCGGGCGGGTTCTCGGTGCAGGGCGACGCCGACGACGACGAGCGTCACGCCGGCGATCTCGGCGACCGTGGGGATCTGGGTGAGCACGACGATTCCGATGACGGTGGCGGTTGCCGGAAGCAGCGAGACCATCACGGCGTACGTGGCGCGGCTGAGCCGGCTGAGCGCGAGCTGGTCCGCGACGTAGGGGATCACGGAGGACGAGATTCCGACCCCGACGCCGGCGAGCAGGCCAACGGGGTCGCCGAAGGCAGGGAGCGCGTGCCATCCGCCGATCGGGGTCACGACGACCGCGGCGATGAGCATGGAGGCGGCCAGTCCGTCGATCCCGCTGAGCTGTGAGCGTTTGGCGACCCGGTCGGCGAGGACGATGTACAGCGCGAACAGCCCGGCGTTGGCGAAGGCAAAGGCGAGTCCCAGCGGTTGAGCGCTCAGCTGGACATCGGTGAGCAGATAGACGCCCGGGACGGCAAGCACGAGCGCGGCGGCGTTGCGTGGAGTGCGGGCTCCGAGCGCCGCGAGGGCGATGACGGGAAGGAACTCGATGGCCGCCACGGTGCCCAGCGGGAGGCGGCTGATCGCGATGTAGAAGCACGCGTTCATGATCGCCAGCACCGCGCCCCAGGCGAGCAGCAGGCGGCGGGCATCGCGGTCCTGCGTGGCGAACGCGCGCCAGGGTCGGCGCCAGACGGCGAAGATCGCGGCGGCCGCGACGATGCGCAGCCACGCGACGCCGAGCACCTCCACGCGCGCGAAGAGCAGCACCGCAAACGCGGGGCCGAGATAGTGGAAGACCGCGCTGACCAGGAAGTACGCCTGCGGCGGGGCCTTGGCGGCGGCGATCGCCGCACGGCGTGTCGGCGAGGCAGCGCCCGCCATGCTCTCGGCCGCCGACGCGGCCGACGCTGTCTCGGTCACGACCTAAGCATGACCGCCAGGAAGCTGGACATACAGGGCAACATGAAGCTATTCTCCGTCTCATGCCTTCTGATACAAAGCAGAATGGGCAGTTCACCGAAGGCGGTTTGCTCGACGCGACGAACCGTCGCCTGCTGGCGGAGCTGCAAGCCGATGCGCGTCTGTCGCTGGCGGAGCTGGGGCGTCGGGTCGGCATGTCCTCGCCCGCCGTGGCCGAGCGCCTCAAGCGCTTGGAGCGGGAGGGCGTGATCGCGGCATACCGTGCGGAGGTGGACCCGCGCAAGCTGGGCTACAGCCTCGGCGTCGCGATCCGCATTCGACCCGCACCCCGTCAACTCGCGGAGGTCGCCGAGCTGGCGCGCCAGACGCCCGAGGTCGTCGAGTGCCACCGCGTGACGGGCGATGACTGCTACCTGATGACCGCGTACGTTCGCGACGTGGAGCACCTGGAAGCGATCGTCGACCAGTTCGCCGCCTACGGGCAGACCACCACGTCGATCATGCAGTCCTCGCCGGTTCCGCGGCGAGGGCTCCCGCCCCTCAGCCGTGACTGACGGATCGCGCCTCGGTCCTCGAGTGGCGGCGTGCTGGAGCCCTCGTCCTCACCGCCAGGTTTTCCGAGGTGTCGGGCGCACACCCTGGGGTCCCTGCCAAAACCACTCCGCGGTCGGCAGACTGGAGCGATGTCCATGACCTCGCGGGTAGGAAGGTGAGGATCGCGCGCAGCACCGCCGACGTGCAGGCCCTGATCGCCGCCGAGCGCGGAGGGCAGCCGTTTCTCACCGGGCGCATGCAGGACGGCCGCCAGGTCATCTTCCTGCTGCCGCGCGACCGCTGGCGGATCACCGTCGGGCGCCGGGCCGAGTCCGACATCGCGCTCGGCTGGGACGGCGAGGTCTCGCGCGCTCACGCGCTGCTCGAACAGGTGGGTGCCCAGTGGACGCTCGTCGACGACGGGCTGTCGAGCAACGGGTCGTTCGTGAACGGCCAGCGCGTCGTCGGCCGCCAGCGGCTGCGCCAGGGCGACCGGCTGTGCTTCGGCAACACGCAGCTGCTGTTCCGCGACCCCGGTCCGCCCGAGTCGGAGGCGACCCGCCGCGAAGCCGCCTCGACGGCCATGGCGCTCACCCCGACACAGCACAAGGTGCTCGTCGCGCTGTGTCGCCCGCTCAACGACGCGTCGTCGACGCTTCCGGCCACCAACCGGCAGATCGCCGAGGAGGTGTTCCTGAGCGTCGACGCGGTGAAGGCGCAGCTGCGCGTGCTGTTCGAGCGCTTCGGCCTCGCCGAGCTGCCCCAGAACGAGAAGCGCGCCCGGCTGGCCCAGGCGGCCCTCGCCGCGGCCGCGGTCACGCCGCACGACTTCTAGATGATGCGAACGATGAACTCATGGGGCGTCGCCCGGCCCACGCTGATGGGCGACTTTCGGGGATGGCGGTGGCGGGGGTCAGGAGGTTCGCCTTGGAGTGTGGACGCGCGGTTCGTCGGCGTCGGCTGGCGGGGGCGTGCGGTCGAGGTCGGCGTCGGCGTGTGAGGCGGGGTCTTCGAGCGGTTCGAGATGGGTGAAGACGACAAGTCCCGGGACGGTGTCGCGGAGGGCGGCTTCGACGCGTTCGAGGAGGTCGTGGCCGCGCTGGACGGTCCAGTCGCCGGGAACGAGGACGTGCACGGAGGCAAATGAGCGGCGGCCAGCCTGGCGGGTGCGTAGGGCATGAAAGCGGACGGTGGTGTCGACGTCGTCGAGGACGCGTTGAATGGCGGCGCGTTCGTCTTCAGGCAGCGCGCGGTCTAGCAGGCCGCCGGTGAAGCGGCGCACGAGTCCGACGCCAGTGATGATGATGTTGACGGCGACGGCGAGGGCGATGATCGGGTCCAGGCGCTCCCACCCGGTGAGCGCGGCGGCGGCGACGCCGACGACGACGCCGATTGAGGTCCAGACGTCGGTGAGGAGGTGGCGTCCGTCGGCCTCGAGCGTCACAGAGCGGTGTTGGCCGCCGGCGCGCAGCAGCGCGAGGCCGACGGCGAGGTTGATCAGCGACGCGCCGACAGAGATCACCAGACCGATGCCGATGTCCTGCAGCGGAGCTGGGGAGATGAGGCGCTCGATGGCGATCCAAGCGATGCTGGCGGCGGCGATCAGGATCATCGCGCCTTCGGCACCGGCCGAGACGTATTCGGCCTTGGCGTGGCCGTAGGTGTGCTCGTCGTCGGGTGGTTTGGCCGACCAGCGCAACACCACGACGGCGAGCACGGCGGCGGCGAGGTTGACTACTGACTCAAGGGCGTCGGAGAGCAGTCCCGCCGAGCCGGTCAGGCGCCATGCGAGCGTCTTGAGCGCGATCGTGGCCAGGGCGGCGGCCACTGCGAGATAGGCGAAGCGGGAGAGCAGGCGGACGTCGGCCACGGGCAAGGCCAGGCTGGTGGTGGTCATGGCCGGTAGCGTGTGCCAGCCTGCCAGGTGATGCGGAGGATACGCGCGCCGATCGCCAACGCGATGATGGGCTCGGCGACTGGCGCAGGCAATCGCGACGACGCGGCGCTGGGGACCGCGCCGCCGCCGCGGTCATCGGTCGGGTGCGGCGCGCAGTTCGATTCGGGTGCGGCTCTCCTGGAGGGACTGGGGCAGATCTGAGGCCAGGACGACAAATTCCCTGGAAATCAGCCGGTTTTGTAGGCCCTCGGCCGCCGTGCTGTCGAAAGGAAGCGGCGGTATCCCG